>NZ_QKML01000015.1:0-184227 GCF_003208455.1 Rhizobium sp. UGM030330-04 | reverse complement strand
CAGCGAGAGCCGAACCCTTGATGATCGGGATATCGTCGCCCGGGAAGTCGTAGGACGACAGAAGTTCGCGAACTTCAAGCTCGACGAGCTCGAGAAGCTCGGCGTCGTCAACCTGGTCGACCTTGTTGAGGAACACGACGATCGCCGGAACGCCAACCTGACGGGCAAGCAGGATGTGCTCGCGCGTCTGCGGCATCGGGCCGTCGGCTGCCGAGCAAACCAGGATCGCGCCGTCCATCTGCGCTGCACCGGTGATCATGTTCTTCACGTAGTCGGCGTGGCCGGGGCAGTCAACGTGAGCGTAGTGACGGTTCGGCGTCTCATACTCAACGTGGGCCGTCGAAATCGTGATACCACGAGCCTTCTCTTCAGGAGCAGCGTCGATCTGGTCGTACGCCTTGAACTCGCCGAAGAACTTCGTGATTGCTGCCGTCAGCGACGTCTTGCCATGGTCAACGTGACCGATCGTGCCAATGTTGACGTGCGGCTTCGTCCGCTCAAACTTGCTCTTTGCCATGTGAATTGCTTCCTGTGAACGTGAAGTAGTTTCCCCGGCGAACCGGTTTGGTGTCGCCGTTTAAGGCTTTGTAAGCGAATGCGCAAGACTTAATTGTCAAAGCGCCATCGCACACGCCCGCGACGTACCCTGAGGCGCGTATATGGTGTATCGTTTGCGACATTTAAACCCTCGAAAGGGGCAAGTCGGCACGAGACGCGGGAAGCCTCCTCCTCCACTGTCGCCGATCACTATTTGCGGTATTTCCATCACAACTTCTTTACCTGTGCCCGCATGATGGCTTATGGACATTCCATCGCCGGAGGGAGACGGGCGAGCGGAACAATGCGCCGGGCGCACTATCTTATATCCTCATTTCGACCAGCCGCGTTCTCCCGCGCGACCTTGCATCCGTTTCAGGACATCCCATGGAAATCTTCACAGCCGCCGGTTTCACGGCATTCTTACAGGTGATCGCGATCGATCTCGTTCTGGCGGGCGACAACGCCATCGTCATTGGCCTTGCCGCAGCCGGCCTCCCTGCCCATCTCCGCCGCAAGGCGATCCTGGTCGGCATCATTGCCGCCACCGTTCTGCGCATCGGCTTTGCCGCCGTCACCGTGCAGCTGCTTTCCATCGTCGGCCTGCAATTGTTCGGCGGCCTGCTGCTCGCATGGGTGTGCTGGAAGATGTGGTCCGAGCTGCGCGAGGCCGCGGGCTCCATCGAAGACGAGGTAACGGACGAAGAGGCCGACCTGACCAAGGGTCACAAGACCTTTTTCCAGGCCGCGACCCAGATCGTCATCGCCGACGTCTCCATGTCGCTGGACAACGTGCTTGCCGTCGCCGGCGCCGCCCAGGAGCATGTGACCGTACTGGTGATCGGGCTCATCGTCTCCATCGCCCTCATGGGGCTTGCAGCGAACTTCGTGGCCAAGCTGCTGCACCGCTATCGCTGGATTTCCTATCTCGGCCTGATGGTCATCATCTATGTGGCGCTCAACATGCTCTATCACGGCGTGATCGAGGTCCTGCCCTACATCAAGCCTTATCTGGGCTGAGCCGCCCCATAACGGCACCGCCTGCCAAGGCCCGGAAACTTCGGTTTCCGGGCTTTTTTTGCGCCATGTTGCGCGGCGTCGTCCGCCCGAAAATCTCATCCCAGCTGCCGGCAGACGTCTCGGGGAATCACCCGCCACAACAGCTGCAACATCCGGACAAGACAGGGAAATCGTGATTTTTCGCCCATGGATTTTGGCAATTGAGGTCAGCCACGGGCAAGCCTAGGGAGCTAGCAATAAGTCATAATAATAAAAAGAAAGGTAAAGCTGCCAATGGCTTATGACTGGAGCGGCGGTCGGACCCGTCGCCTTCGAAGGATGAAACTCGGCGTTGTCGCAAGCTCCCTCATCCTTCTCGCGCTCATGGTGTCGCTCGTTCTTGGCTGAACGCGCCGCAAGCGCAGACCAACATTGACCGGCGGCATGGCAAGGTTTCACAACCGCCCTGCCGCCGCTCCTTCAGGCAATGCCGCAGGCGGTCAGGACTTTTTCTTTTCCACGCAATGAACCGGCTTCTTCATCTCCGGGTCCGCCATCAGATCGTAAAGATCCGCCTCCTCGCCCTTCGACCACCAGACATGGACGCCTCCCTCATATCTGGCCCCCGAGCCTGAAATGACATTCGCCGCAACGAGGACCCCATCCTTCAGCCCCAGCCGCACGAGGCTGATATCCCCGGCATTGAAATAAACGGCCTCCACCGTGTCCGCGCCGCATTGGTAGACAGTCTCCACCTTCTCGACCGCCGTATCCTTCGGAAGCGGAATCACCAGATCTTCGGCAAGGGCGCCGGAGGCGGCCGACGACAGAACGGCGAAGCAGATGGCGGCGATGGATTTTGTCATGATGTCCCTTCCCTGATTAGGCCGGGACATAAGGCCACGACAGCAAAGCCAAAATTGGGCAGCTGTTCCTGATCCGCAGAATTATCAGGGCCATCAACGACGGAAGCGCATCACGAATGGCCGGGGGCTATGCTTTCAGCCACCGCCAGTTCACTCTGGAATCAGCCATCGCACGCTACCGGTAGTATATCCAGTACGCGATCCCGAGAATCACTGCCCACATCAGCAACGATATGGCCAGTACGGCGAGATAGTTTCTAAATCGTCTTGTCATCCGCCCACATTGCCGGCCGGCCGCCCGGGAGGACAGCTTTCGCCGTTGAATTGCTGGATGCGGGTCGAACCGCACGATCAACCCTTCTACCAAGATACGGAATCACGGACCATTCGCAGATTTTACCCGCCCTAAACCGGGGTCGCACAAAGGCTGCCGGGCTCAGCCGGGCAACTTCACTTGGGCCCCGCCATGGATCGCGCGGAACCGAAGGCATCCAGCCAGTTGGCAATGGTGACAGAGAGGATAAAACAAAGCCCAGCCATGCCGGCGCGCGAACCTGTAAAGACGGGCGCATATTTCGCCGGAGGCCACATAAAACCCATCCGGCACAAGCGGCATCCGCTTTCCGGTCTGGTCCTGCATTTACATGAATGGTCGGGTGACGGCGATCAGCCGCCACCCCGGCCCTTGTCAGCTCTTCAGCGCCGTATTGCACAGGCTCCAGTAGCCGCCACCCTTCTGAATCCACTTCAGATCGCCGAGCGTGCCGTCATTCTTGTTCTTGTGGTAGGAATCGACGCAGGTTTTCAGGCGCGCCTTGCCGGGCGTCTCGCTTGAATATTTCTTATCGACAGCACTCGGAAAAGCGACGCCCTTCGGGGCCTTTATCGTCGCTTTTTCGGGTTCTTTGTCGGTTGTGGCCGCGACCTGCTTGTCGTCGGCCGCATCCTCGGCTGCCGCATCGGCACCGCAGAATTTGGCGCGATAGTCGTTCCACTTGACGTCCTTCGCGGACCCGTCAGCTTTCGCCGCCTGATATTTCACGCTGCACTCTTTCATGGTGAGTGCGGCTGCGGGGGAGACAAACGCTGCCGATGCCAGCAGCGCAAAGGATGAGAGAATGACAACCCTGTTAAACATTGGAGACTCCCGTGTGCATGATTGCCGGGCGACTATCCGACCGGATTTTCCGCTTGTCAACGAGCATTGCAGCAAGGATGGAAAGCGGGATTGACGCAGAAAAACCGCAGGCGCGGACAGGATATTGTCGCAGCGCAGCCAGCATCTTCAAATCCAGCCGCTTCAAATGTCACGCCGGCCCCGGAGAATCACGTGTTCGTGTGGCGTCAACCCCTCGAGGGAACGAAATCCCTAAATTTTCGTTAGCATCCCGAACGAATAACGAGGATTTATCGATGTTGAGGATGCCGAAGACTATCTCCGCGCTCGCTCTTGGCGTCGCATTATCTGGCGCTTCCGTCATGCCCGCTCATGCGCTGAGCCTCATACAGCCGGCCTATCAACCGCCGGAACAGGCCCAGACCTCCACGCAGCGCAGCTATCCCGCCTCCGCCTTCGCCGCAGGAACCGGCGAAGATGCCACGACCAATGGCTATGCCCTGACGCAAGCGGAAATAAACCACGTGAAATGGTGTACGGCCCGATACACCTCATACCATCCGACGGATAACAGCTACATGGCCCCCGCCGGCACCCGCACGCAATGCCGTTCGCCCTATTGACCGGCCCAAAACAGCGTCTTGTGTAACGGGCGGAAAACCTCGCCCGTTACCGGCAAGATAAAATTTACCTTAAATTTTATTGACCTGAACCTTTTTCCTCGCAGGCCGTTTGAAGCGCAGGTCAACGGGGCAGACGCGATGTTATGGAATCTGGAAAAGCTGGAACAGGAAAGGGTGGAACTGATCGAGGTCATCACCGCCCTCAGCCATGTGGAGCGCCTTTCGCAGGATGAGCATTCTTCGATATTTGAAAAAATCGCGGCGCATATGGGAAGGCTGAGTGAACTGGACGCGGAGAAACAGCGGGTTCAATCCGCGCTTGAAGCAGTCTGAACGCGCGTCACGCCAGCCGGCTGCCACCAACGGTATAGCTCGATGCGGTCATCGCCCCGCTGGCCCGTGGCCGCAGATTTCACCTGATCACTCGTCTTCCGGCCTGATCACTCGTCTTCCGGGATGAAGCCGCCGATCTGACGTTTCCAGAGGCGCGCAAACAGCCCACCCCGCTCCACCAGCTCCTCCGGCCTTCCCTCTTCGATAATCCTGCCATGATCCAGCACGATGATCCGGTCCATTCGTGCAATGGTCGACAGGCGGTGCGCGATGGCGATCACCGTCTTGCCCTCCATCACCAGGTTCAGCTTCTCCTGAATATCGGCTTCGGACTCGCTATCAAGGGCGGAGGTGGCTTCGTCGAGGATCAGGATCGGCGCATCTTTCAACAGCACACGCGCAATGGCGACCCGCTGGCGCTGCCCGCCGGAAAGCTTGATGCCGCGGTCTCCCACAAAGGCCTGAAATCCTTTGCGCCCCTCATTATCGGCGAGATCGGCGATGAAGGCGTCGGCCTTCGCCACTTTCGCCACCTGCTCCACCTCCTCCTGCGTCGCATCCGGTCGCCCGTAGCGGATATTGTCACCAACCGACCGGTGCAGCAGGGCCACGTCCTGGGCAATCACTCCGATATTGCGGCGCAGGCTCGCCTGTGTGACCTCGCGAATATCCTGACCGTCGATACGGATGGCACCTTCCTGAATGTCGTAGAACCGCAGGAGCAGATTGACCAGCGTGGTTTTTCCCGCACCTGACAACCCCACAAGTCCGACCTTCTCCCCGGCGCGCACGGTCAGCGACAGATCATCGATCACCGGCCTGCCAGACTTGTAGGCAAAGCGGATATGGTCGAAATCAATGTCCCCACGCGAGACATCGAGTTCCGCAGCGCCTGCCCTGTCGGTAATGGTCGGCGGCGTCGTCATGACAGGCATGGCGTCCTTGATGGTGCCGATCGCCTGAAAGATCTGCTGGCCCATCTGCAGGAAGGTGAATGTGTGCCCCGACAGCCGCTGCAATATATAAACGGCGCCGACGAATTCTCCGACCGTGATGAAGCCCTTCACCAGACCGGAAAACCCCACCGACAGAATTGCCAGCCATAACGCCATGTTGAGCGCAACCACGGCCAGCTCGGACGCGCGGTAGACACGCTGCTCCCTGTGCTGCGTCTGCACCGCCTTCATCAGGATGCGGCGAATAGCGCCCGCCTCGCTGTCTTCGGCGGCAAATTGCTTGATCATCTGCATATTGCTGTAGAGATCGGTAATCGCGCCCGAGACAAGGCTCTTTTGTTTCGCCGAGCGCCGCGAGCGCTCCGTGAAGACCGGGGCAAGTTTGACGGCGAGAACCACATTCAGCACGATCCAGATGAACACCGGCAGCGCCAGCTGCCAGGACAGGGCGGCAAGAAGCGCAAGAGAGCCGATCATTTGCAGCAGGAAACGCGGTCCGATCTGGAATGCGTTGATGATCTGCTGCTGCACCGCCGACGAGACCTGCGAAAGGCGCGAAGCGACCTGCCCGGCATAAAGCTCATGGAAAAATGCCAGATCCTGCCGCTCCACCGCCTTGTGTCCCTGCCACTGGATGGCCACCGGCATGGCGATGCCGAGCGTGTGCGAATTGAGTGTATTGAGAAGAAACGAAGCCACCGGCATGGCCGGGAAAATCAACAATCCGAGAACGGTAAGCAGCGGCCATTCATTGCGTAAGAAGGCCTCTGCGCCCTGCGCCGTCACCCCATCGACGATGACGGACAATCCCCAGATGATCGACAGATTGATGGCTTCCACCGCCATGGACGACAAGGCAAGGGCAATGAGGACACCGCGAAACATCGCGATGAAATGCAAGAGCACCGCGACGGGACCTTTCGACGGCAGCGGCCGGAAGGGAATGTCGAGCGGCCGTATCAGCGTCTCGAAAGGGCGAAAGATCGTATCTGAAATCGACATGGGCCTCTCGGAATCACAGCTTGGCATCGACGGGGAGGAATCAGCTACGCGCCCGGCATGGAACCATGCATGGCCCCTGACCTCAATTATAAAGAATGGCTGGCGCCACCTTCGCGGCGGCTCCCCTGAACATGGCATGAAATATGCGCATGAACCGACGGCAGCCTGATGCCGATATTCCGATGCAGATCCTCGCGCACGCCAAGGACGCGCTGAAGGCGGCGTACTGCGGTTGCTGGCTCAGAATTCACGCCGAAATCGAACGCTGCGTAATCGAGGCCCTTCGGCAGCAAGTCGCCGCCGCTCTGCACCCAATACGACCGGCGATAGATTTCAGTTGCCTCTTCCCTCGTCATTGCCTTGACCTGTTCGGTCGTGACGGAAGCAACGCCACGATGCGCGGCGAGTGTCTTGTGGGTGATCCCGTATTTGGTCGGGCCGCCCCGATCCGTCTTTGCATTCACGTAGCCGCCCTCGTGACCAAACATAAGGTCGAGAGCGACGGGAAGCGTTTCCCGAGCCATGGAGTTCTCCAGATTTTCAGATTTTTGATGACCAAAAGCTACGCCGTGCGCCACAGCACACGCCGCCAACTGCGGATGAAAATGAAATCCTTTTTAAGGTCTGTTCAGGTCAGGTTAATTGCTGCCCCGTCACTCTCAGACCGTTGGAACTGCAGACCTCAACACACGTTATTGTCTGTTATTCGGAGATGAGATTATGAAAATACTCACTGCAGCAATCTGTCTGGTTTCGGTCGGCATCCTAAGCGGCTGCGTTGACGACCCGGGATACCGAAGTGGCGGATACTATACGAGCGGCGTCTACTACCGCACCTACGATAGAAATCGCCACTACCGCGACTATGATCGCCGGGATTGGCGTGCAGATCGTGGCCACTATGGGCGAGATCGAAGGGAATGGCGCGATAGACGCTTTCGGCCGGCAGGCATCTACACTGAGTACGGGGTTGGTGTCCGATAAGAGATCATCGACTACTGCGCGACGGGTTAGGCTTGACGGTACATCCAACAGCAATGATGCGGCTCGATAGGCGCCATCATTATCGGATCCCCGATATTGGCCCTGTCGTAGTCGATGAAGACTACGGAAAGCCCTATTGGGATAATCGATACACCGAGAAATTTAAGAAGGTGAGAAATGCTGCCGGCGTTCCATCAAACGTGTGGTCGATGGATTCTCGTGCGGGTGCTGTTTCGGAAACAATCGAAGCGACGGGATCGCTGGAAGCCGCAAGAGATTTGGCAACGCACACGACGACAAAGACGACTAGGCGTTACAGCCGTGGCGATGGTTTGGAAACGAGCAGGAAGATAGCCGAAGCCAGAGAGAAAAACAGAACCTGACACGTTCTGACATGAGTGACACGGCACTGATATAAGTTATTGAAAAATATGGAGCGGGTAGCGGGAATCGAACCCGCGTATTCAGCTTGGAAGGCTGCTGCTCTACCATTGAGCTATACCCGCGGTGGCGATTTCGATCCGTGCAGAATGGTGGAGGGAGTTGGATTTGAACCAACGTAGGCGTAGCCAACGGATTTACAGTCCGTCCCCTTTAACCACTCGGGCATCCCTCCAGTTATCTGCGAGGATCAAGCGACCAAGCTCTTCAGATTTCGCTGCGGCGAAGCGCCGTTGCGTCGTCTGTGGCGCGTATATGACGGCCTCGTTCGTTTCTGTCAACACGCCCTTTCACGAATTTTCGGGAAAAAATTCAAACCCCTTTGCAGCCCTGTGGATTATCGCGGGGGCTGGTGCGCGGCTCACGCCGGAGATATAAGGCGCCATGAGCAAAGACGATCCCAAGAACAAATCCACCCGCGACACGCATTACGCCAACCTGCGCCGTGCCGTGCGCGACGCCAAGCGAGAGCGGGGCGAAATTCCGACTCCGCAGCAGCCGAAACGCCGCAACCGCGGCGCGGACGACTGGAAGCCGCCGCAGCTTGCACCGGATCAGGTGCATCTTTACGGCCTGCATACCGTGCGCGCCGCACTCGCCAATCCCGAACGGCAGATCGTCAAGCTCTCCGTCACCCAGAACGCTTTCGTGCGTTTCGATATCGGTGAAGCGGATGCGCAGCCCTTCCCGGTGGAGATGGTGTCGCCGCAGGATATCGACCGGGTGCTCGGCCCCGAAGCCATCCACCAGGGCGTGATGCTGGAAACCCGGCCGCTGCCGGTCAAGCGGCTTGGCGCGCTGAAGGACAGCCCGCTCATCCTCGTGCTCGATCAGGTCACCGACCCGCACAATGTCGGCGCCATCATGCGCTCGGCCGTCGCCTTCAATGCCGGCGCCGTCATCACCACCATGCGTCACAGCCCGACCGAGTCAGGCGTGCTGGCGAAATCCGCTTCCGGCGCGCTGGAACTCATTCCCTATATCCAGATCACCAATCTCGCCGATGCGCTGGGCGAACTGCACAAGCTCGGCTTCTTCTCCGTCGGCCTGGATTCGGAAGGTCCCGCCCCCATCGAACAGACCTTCAGCGGTGAAAAGATCGCGCTGGTACTGGGTGCCGAAGGCAAGGGGCTGCGCCAGAAAACCCGCGAAACCGTCTCGGCGCTTGCCCGTCTCGATATGCCGGGCGAGATCAAATCGCTCAACGTATCGAATGCCGCGGCCATCGCCCTTTACGCAACACAGCAATTTCTGGGCAAAGCGTCGTCCTGACGCTTGCCCTTCCTTGCGAAATCGCAAAGCGCATCGCATGCTGCACCTTTGTCATTCGCACGGAGTAAATCTCAACATGACCGACCAGACCATCAAACCGACCGGCGAGCTGACGCTCAGGACACTCGCCATGCCGGCCGATGCCAATCCCGCCGGGGATATTTTCGGCGGCTGGGTCATGTCGCAGATGGACTTGGCGAGCGGCATCCGTGCAGCCGAACGCTCGCGCTGTCGTGTGGTCACGGCGGCGGTCAAGGAAATGGCTTTCGAACTGCCGGTGAAGATCGGCGATACGCTGTCCATCTATACCGATATCGCGCGCGTCGGCCGCACCTCCATCACATTGACGGTTGAGGCCTGGGCACAGCGGTCGCGTTATGACAAGCTGGAGAAGGTTACCGCCGGCACCTTCATCATGGTGGCGATGGACGAGAACGGGCAGCCGACGCCCATCCCTCCGGCGGAGTGAGCGCCATGGAGGCCGCCGTCAACGCCGCAGAAGCCTATTCGCATATTCGCGCGGTCATGGGCATGGTGGTCGGCCTCAGCCTCGCCCGTCTGCTGACGGGTCTTGCCGGTTTCGTGCAGCATCCAAAAAAGGAGCGCATCTACCCGCTGCATCTCGGCTGGGTGGCGTTTCTGTTCCTGATGCTGGTGCATTTCTGGTGGTGGGAACACCGGCTTTCCGCCACCGGCCACGTGCTGGGCTTCGGCGCCTTCCTGTTCCTCATCCTGTTCTGCTCGCTGTTTTATTTCCTCTGCGTGCTGCTGTTTCCCACCGACATGAAGGAATATAAGGGATATGAGGACTACTTCTTTTCCCGCAAAAGCTGGTTCTTCGCCTTCCTGGCGGCACTTTTCGTCACCGATATCGGCGACACACTGCTAAAGGGACAGGACTATCTCGCCTCGCTCGGCCCGGAATATCTCATCCGCACAGCCATTTACGTCGTTCTTTTCACCTGTGCCGCCTTCATCGGCAATCGCCGCTTCCACCGGTTCCTCGTGGTCTTCGCGCTGATCTACCAGATCGCCTGGATTTTCCGCACCTACGACCTGCTGGCCTGAAGGCCGCAACGCCCTGATGCCGTCATTGTGTCGCGGTGACATTTCGCCGCGACTATGGCATTGCGGCCATATGGGATTTATTCGCAGGATCATGCAGGACAGGAGTTCGGCTGGCGCCATCGCCACGCTGGCCGTCCTGCTTTTCCTTCTGCAGGGTCTCGCCAATGGCCTGACCAGCGGCAACATGGCCATGGCCGCGCTTGCGGCGGATGAGGTCATCTGTTCCAGCCACATGCCGGACGGCCCCGCAAAGCAGGACCCGGCGGGCAAAATTGCCGCCGACTGCTGCGGAACGCTGTGCCGGCTGGCATCGGCCACCATTGCCACTCTCCCGGTCATTCCTGTCGAACGCGCGGACAGGATCATTCCGACGGCCGAAGTCGCCTTTTTGAACTTCGACGCGGCATTGCCGCCATCGCCGCCCAACCTGGAATCGCGCCCGCGCGCACCGCCCGCCTCTCCGCAGAACTGAAACTTTCCCGGCTTGCCGGAAATCACTCTTCTTGCGGAGACATCCATGTCCGTTACGACCTCTTTCGAGGGCGAGCGCGCGCCTGCGCATTCCTCGTCCATCAATCTTTACCGCGCCGTGTGGCGCTGGCATTTCTATGCCGGTCTCTTCGTCCTGCCCTTCATGATATCGCTCGCCGTCACCGGCGCCCTTTACCTTTTCCGGGACGAATTCGATAACCTCATCCATTCGGATTTGAAGCGGATAGAGGTGGTGCAAAACGCACCGAAAGCGCTTCCTTCCGAAATTGTTGCCGCTGCGCTGACTGCCGTTCCCGGCACTGCCGTCAAATATACGACCCCCACCGATCCCGGCGCATCGGTGGAAATCACCGTCAATACGGCGGATGGCAAGCGCGCCGTTTACGTCAATCCCCATACGGCTGAGGTTGCCGGCTCCCTACCGGATCGCGGCACCGTCATGTGGACGATCCGCTACCTCCACAGCCTGAAATATTTCGGCACCTATGCCCGTTATCTGATCGAGATCGCCGCCGGCTGGTCCATCCTGCTCGTCGCCACCGGCATCTATCTCTGGTGGCCACGAAAACAGACGGGTGGTGTCGTCACCGTGCGCGGAACGCCGAAAAGGCGGGTCTTCTGGCGCGATACCCATGCCGTCACCGGTATCTTCGTCGGCTTTTTCATCGTCTTCCTCGCCGTCACCGGCATGCCGTGGTCGGGTGTGTGGGGCGCGAAGGTCAATGAATGGGCGAATGGCAGCAATTTCGGATACCCGGCCGGCGTGCGCACCGATGTTCCGATGTCGGGTGACCATCTCGATCACGTGGCCAAGACAAGCTGGTCGCTGGAACAGGCAAAAATACCGGAATCCGCCACGTCCTCTGCCGGCCAGCCGATTGGAATAGACGAGGCGATCGCGCGCTTTGACACGCTCGGCCTTGCAGCCGGTTACGCTGTCGCCCTGCCGGGAAAACCGGCCGGTGTTTATAGCGGCTCCGTCTATCCCGATGATCTGGCGAAACAGCGCGTCGTCCATCTCGATCAATATAGCGGTGAACCGCTTATCGATATGAGCTACGCCGATTACGGCCCGCTCGGCAAGGCGCTGGAATGGGGCATCAACGTGCATCTGGGCCAGCAATATGGCCTTGCCAACCAGATCGTGCTTTTGGCGGCCTGTATCGGCATTGTGCTGCTTGCCGTGTCCGCCGGTATCATGTGGTGGAAACGCCGCCCGCAAGGCTCGCTCGGGGTACCACCTTTGCCGCAGGAAAAACGTGTGCTGCGCGGGCTCCTCGCCGTGCTCGCCATCGGCGGCATCCTTTTCCCGCTGGTGGGTGCGAGCCTGCTGGTGATGCTGGCGCTGGATCTGATCGTGCAGTCTCGCCAGAAGCGGCGGGCCGGCTAAAAAGGCATCCTCTAAAATGAAAACAGCCGGGCGAAAATCCCGGCTGTTTCCCTCGATATTGACGAAAGCCCGACCTAGAACATCGTATTGTTGTTCGCCGCCGTCTCCGGCACCGGCTGGATCACATCCCAATGCTCGGTGATCTTGCCATCCGTGACGCGGAAGATGTCGACAATCGCCCTGCCGCGATCACCGTCGCTCTCCGTCGAATGAATATGCAGATAGACGAGATCGCCATCCGTGGCGCTGCGGACGATGCGCGCTTTCGACTGCGGGTTTTCCTTAAAAAACCCCGTAAAATAATCGACAAACGGCTTCTTGCCGTCAGGCACATTGGGGTTGTGCTGCTTGTAGCTGTCGACGACAACGGCAGCGCCCTTCTCCACCTCGTGCTTGTTGAACACGGTGTCGTAAAATTCGATCACCAGCTTGCGGTTGGCTTCTTCCTGAGCCAGATCGCGGTTTGCGGTTTGCGCCAGAACCGGCGCGGCCACCAAAGCGGGCGCGAGGGCGAAAGCGGCGATGGCAAGACGACGTGTTACGAAATTCATGGGTGATACCTCTCAATAACCGACGGTGAAACGCTGGCGGGAATGCTGCGGCTTCTCGATTTCATCGACAAGCGCGATGGCATAGTCTTCGAAGGAAATACGGCTGCCTTCGTCATTGCTGAGCAGGCTGTCCTTGCCGATCCGGAATTTGCCGGTTCTTTCCCCCGGCACAAATTCGGCTGAGGGGGACAGGAAGGTCCAGTCGAGCTGCTTTTCCTGTTTCAGCAGGTCAAGAAACTCCGCGCCCCTGGTCGCCTCGGCCTTGTAGGCGGCCGGGAAATCCGGCAGGTCGACCACGCGCTGGCCCGGCGCGATTTCAAGGCTGCCGGCACCGCCGACCACGAGATAACGCTGAACGCCGGAAGCACGCACCGCCTCGATGAGCTTCAAGGGATCGCTGGCGGTGAAGTGCACCGAGCTTATCACAGCATCGTGACCCCTCAGCAGCTCAGAAAGCGCCGCCTGATCGAAGACATCGCCCTTTTTGGCCACCACATTCGGCAGACTGGCGATCTTCTCAGGAGCGCGGGCAATCGCCGTTACCTGATGCCCCCGGTTGGAAAGTTCCTTCAAAATGCGGGAGCCGGCATTGCCGGAAGCGCCGACGAGCGCGATTTTAGCCATGGCTTCTGTCCTTTCGTCACTATCGTTATCGGTCTAAATAATAGACCGCGAAAGAGAGCTATGGTATCGCAACCATCACCGCAAGAAGTCAGCGGCGACTGATCTGGTCACATGGCGATGACCTTGAAAGGTGAAAAAGGGCAAGGGGTAAGAACAGTGTCGGACACGCAAACAAAGGAAATCTTCACCTTCGAGCAACCCTGCCCGATCCGCGACGTGCTGGACCGCATCGGCGATCAATGGAGCCTGCTGGTTCTGGAAGCCCTGCAGGGCGGCGTGCTGCGCTTCAACGAATTGAACCGCAGGATCGACGATATTTCCAAGCAGATGCTGTCGCGCACGCTGAAGCGGCTGGAAGAAGACGGCTTCATCCGCCGCACGCTTTATGCCGAAGTGCCGCCGCGCGTGGAGTATGAGCTGACCAATCTCGGCCGCTCGTTTCTGGTGCCGATGCAATTGCTGGTGCAATGGGCCGACGAGAACCATATCCGCATCTGCAAGGCGCGCCTGCAATATTCCGAAAACGACAATCGCGGCTGATCGGGTTGCCGGCACGGACAGGATCGCAAACCGTGCCTAGGCCAGACGATAGACCTTGCAGACCAGCCCTTCCGGCTGACGGTAGGTTGTGAAGCCCATCGCCTCGTAATAATTCTGCCCGAGCCTGTTATCCGCGCCGATGCTGGCATCGATATTTTTCAGGCCGCGAGCCTCCGCCGCCTTTCGGGTAGCCATAAAGAGCGCGGACCCCACACCCCTTCGCGCCGCATGCGGGCTGACATGGGTGCCGATGATACCCCAGCCTTCCGCCACGCCGTAGGGATTGTCCGCCCGCGCGTAACGCAGCGACTGGAAGCCCAGAATACGCCCGTCCTCGTCCTCGGCGACCGAACACTCGATACGGTCGGCATGCCGGATGTAATTTTCCAGCACCACACCGATATCAGTCGGCGCCTTTCGGAGGCCTGCCGAGAATATCTCGTTCTGGACCGCCGCCATGCCAGCCGCATCATCGTCTCTCGCAGGCCGTATCTTCATCGATGTATCAACCTCATAGGTGTTGCGACTGCTGGCATATGGTCCAGGGCCGGAGCCTCACCATGCGGGATCAGGACCGGAAAATGAAGGAAGCACCAAAAGCGATCAGCGCGAAACCGATCACGTGATTGATGGTGATGCTCTCCTTCAGCCAGAAGATCGAGAACAGTGCGAAAACCGCGAGCGTGATGACCTCCTGAATGGTCTTGAGCTGCGCGGTGGAATAGACCTCCGACCCGATGCGGTTCGCGGGGACGGCGAGCATATATTCGAAAAACGCGATGCCCCAGCTGGCGACAATCGCCAGAAAGAGCGCGCTGCCCTTGTGCTTGAGATGGCCATACCAGGCGAAAGTCATGAAAACATTGGAAGCGATAAGCATCAGGACAGGCCAGATGTGAGCGGGACTGATCGAAAACGGCATGATGATTCCTGAAAATAGGGGAGGATGTCATGAGAGGCAGTTTGAAAACGCAACCATCATTCTGCCGACAGGGATTTGCTCTAGCGCATCACACCGAAAACCGGAATCGATTTTCGACATGGTTTGATAAAGCTGCATCCAGCCGCTACGCAACGCAGCCGGCCGAATTTTGTTCCGCGTGGCTTGTTTCCTTTTTGTACTCATTTTTTCATCACCTCCCCTTCCCTTTGCGCGTGACTCCCTCCATATTTCGCCCATGGCCAGATCACCGAAAAACCCCACCTCCTCGCCCCCGGGCTTCGAGGAAGCTCCGCAATCGTCATTCGAAGGCGCGCCGCTGAGCGGCAGCGTCGCCGACTGGGTGAAACAGCTGGAGGCGGAAGCCGAGGCGGGCTCGGTGGAAACCCAGCGCGAAATCGCCTCGAAAGCGGGCAAGCACCGCAAGAAGATCGAGATCGAGGCCCGCAAGGAGGCCGAAAAGGCAGCCTCGAAGACGGCCAGGAAAACCACCGCATCCAAGACCGCGCGCGGTGTTTCCATCGGCGCGTCGAGCGATCCGAAAACCCGCGCCGCCGCCGGTCTTAATCCCGTGGCGGGTCTTGATGTCTCGCTGGAGGATGCCGCCAACCTTGCACCCAGTTCCGTGACTGCCACGGTCGAGGCGCTTTCCGCGCTGATCGAAAGCGGTAATCCCCTGTTCAAGGACGGCAAGCTCTGGACGCCGCACCGCCCGGCCCGGCCGCCGAAATCGGAAGGCGGCGTCGCCATCCGCATGGCCTCGGACTACCAGCCCGCCGGCGACCAGCCGACCGCCATTGCCGATCTCGTCGAGGGCATCAATTCCGGCGAACGCAGCCAGGTTCTGCTCGGCGTCACCGGTTCCGGCAAGACCTTCACCATGGCCAAGGTCATCGAGGCGACGCAACGGCCCGCCGTCATTCTCGCCCCCAACAAGACGCTGGCGGCACAGCTCTATTCCGAGTTCAAGAACTTCTTCCCCGAAAATGCGGTGGAATATTTCGTCTCCTACTACGATTATTACCAGCCGGAAGCCTATGTGCCGCGCTCCGACACCTTCATCGAGAAGGAATCCTCGATCAACGAACAGATCGACCGGATGCGTCACTCCGCCACCCGCTCGCTGCTGGAACGCGACGACTGCATCATCGTCGCTTCGGTTTCCTGTATCTACGGTATCGGTTCGGTGGAAACCTATACGGCCATGACCTTCCAGATGCAGGTGGGCGACCGGCTGGACCAGCGCCAGCTTCTGGCCGACCTCGTGGCCCAGCAATACAAACGCCGCGACATGGATTTCCAGCGCGGTTCGTTCCGCGTGCGCGGTGATACCATCGAAATCTTCCCCGCCCACCTTGAGGATGCTGCCTGGCGTATCTCGATGTTCGGCGACGAGATCGATTCCATCACCGAATTCGACCCGCTGACCGGCCAGAAGACCGGTGACCTGCAATCCGTCAAGATTTACGCCAATTCGCACTATGTCACCCCGCGCCCGACGCTGAACGGCGCGATCAAGTCGATCAAGGAAGAACTGAAGGGCCGCCTCGCCGAGCTGGAAAAGGCCGGACGCCTGCTGGAAGCCCAGCGGCTGGAACAGCGCACCCGTTACGACATCGAGATGCTGGAAGCGACCGGCTCCTGCGCCGGCATCGAGAACTATTCGCGTTATCTCACCGGCCGCAACCCCGGCGAACCGCCGCCGACTTTGTTCGAATATATCCCCGATAACGCACTGCTGTTCATCGACGAAAGCCACGTCTCCGTCAGCCAGATCGGCGGCATGTATCGCGGCGACTTCAGGCGCAAGGCGACGCTGGCCGAATATGGCTTCCGCCTGCCCTCCTGCATGGACAACCGGCCGCTGCGCTTCGAGGAATGGGACGCGATGCGCCCGCTCACCGTCGCGGTTTCGGCCACCCCCGGCTCATGGGAAATGGAGCAGTCCGGCGGCGTCTTCGCCGAACAGGTCATCCGCCCGACCGGCCTCATCGATCCGCCGGTGGAAGTGCGCTCCGCCCGCAGCCAGGTGGACGACGTTCTCGGCGAAATCCGCGAGACAGCCGCCAGGGGTTACCGCACGCTCTGCACCGTGCTGACCAAACGCATGGCCGAGGACCTGACCGAATATCTGCACGAACAGGGCATCCGCGTCCGTTACATGCACTCTGACATCGACACGCTGGAACGCATCGAGATCATCCGCGACCTGCGCCTCGGCGCTTTCGACGTGCTTGTCGGCATCAACCTTTTGCGCGAGGGCCTCGATATTCCCGAATGCGGTTTTGTCGCCATCCTCGATGCCGACAAGGAAGGTTTCCTACGCTCGGAAACCTCGCTGATCCAGACCATCGGCCGCGCCGCCCGTAACGTCGACGGCAAGGTCATCCTTTATGCCGACAACATCACCGGCTCGATGAAGCGGGCGATGGAGGAAACCTCCCGCCGCCGCGAAAAGCAGATGGCCTATAATGCCGAACACGGCATCACGCCGGAATCGGTGAAGGCGAAAATCTCCGACATTCTTGATTCTGTTTATGAGCGCGATCACGTAAGGGCTGATATTTCAGGCGTTTCCGGCAAAGGCTTCGCCGATGGCGGCCACCTGGTCGGCAACAATCTGCAGGCCCACCTCAACGCGCTGGAAAAATCCATGCGCGATGCCGCAGCCGATCTCGACTTCGAAAAAGCCGCCCGCCTGCGCGACGAAATCAAACGCCTCAAGGCCGCCGAACTCGCCACCATGGACGATCCCATGGCCAAGGAAGAGGCCCGCGCGGTCGAAGGCGGCGGAAAAAACAACCGACGCAGCCGCCTGCCGATCTCCTCCCCTGAGGGAGATTCCGCCACGAACGAAAGCGGAAAATCCCTCTTCGCCAAACCCGCACTGGACGAGATGGGTCCCGGCTCGGACGCAGGAAAACCGCTGTTCCGCAAAAACACGCTGGACGAAATGACCGTGGGCAGAACCGAAAAACCCGTGCGCGGTGCCCTGCCCGACAAGCCGGAAACCGAACCCGGCAAACGGTTCTCGCCGCTGCTGGAAGGTCAGCCGGAGCGTGTGACCGACGATCCAGGACCTCTGGTGCGCGGCAAGATCGGCGCTGGCTCCTATGAGGATGCCGGCGAGCAGAAGCGCAAAAGCCGGACCAAGGGCAAGACCGGCCGTCCCGGCCGCTGATGCGCAACGATCGATCAGGCGGGTGGCGATAGATTTGCCCCCGCTTCAGCGTTGTGCGTGGCAGAACAGCTTCCGATCATAGCCAGAGTGCCTGCATGCTCCGGCAACCGCTGCCGGAGCATTTCCAATGGAGCTGCGCGGTCGCCTTACGCCTGGAAACACGCAGACAAAAAGACGAAGCACCTCCAGCGACCCCGTTTAACCGGATGCATTCTAACCTTCGCAGCGGCTGACCCGCGTTGCAATCTGCGCTGCTCCAAACACCTTCACCAGATCCGCATCGATGGACATCGGGATGTAGTCCTCATTTTCCGCGGGCTTGATATAGGTCGAGAAATAAATCGGCCCACTCGGCAGGGTGCCGGCGGCGCAAACCCGCAATATCTCTATCTCCGTGCTGCCACGGATGCGCGGTCCCTCAATGCGCGAACGGCGCACCTTCTCCTGCAATACGGTGAGCCGTGCAACATCCTCGGGCTTTATTCTCCACACGGTTGTGCCCCATCCGGCCCGGTTTTTTACGCTGAACCGGGCGCGGTCAGCCTCAGACATATCTTCTTCGATCAGTTCGAATTTTTCGACAGTCCTGTCTTTCACGCCCTCAATGCCACTACGGATGATCATCACCGCATCACCGGCGCGTAATGAAAGGAAGGTCGGAAGCTGCAACCCCACCCGCACATGCTCGAAATTCATCGTGAGGAAATCGAGCCGCATGAGCTTGGGAATACTGGAAACCGGCGTCGTCATGCAGCCGGAGAGAAACAAAGGCAAAACAAGCAATCGTATGAAACGCGATAATATCAATGTGAGCATCTGTCGAACCTGAAGGTTGCGGTGTGATGCGCGACGGGATCGGGCAAACAGCCCTCTTAAAAATGAATCCGCCACGCCGGCCCGCAACCTTGCACGAACGGCATTACCGCAACATTGTGTTGCGGAACCCGAGGGTTCCCACCAACGTTGAGTGTCCTGGTGGAATGGCCATTTGGAGAGACAGCATGCATCGAAAAAATCTCGCAGCCTTCTGCCTTTTCCTTTCCTGCGGACCGGCCTTCTCCGGGCAGATCGAGGACGCCACCTTCCACAGCGCCGCCCTCAACGCGCCGCTTCCCGTCAATATCTACCGCCCCGATGGCACGCCGCCGGAAAACGGCTGGCCAGTGCTCTATCTCCTGCATGGCCATGACGGCGACCAGAACAGCTGGCGTGATCTCGGTAATATCGAAAAGACACTCGACACGCTCATCGAGGCCGGCACCATCCGTCCGCTGGTGGTCGTCATGCCCGGTGTCAAGAACAGCTGGTATGTCGACTCCGCCGCCGTCGGTGGCCCCGGTGATTACGAAACGGCACTGACCGGCGATCTGCGCCATCAGATCGAAAAAACGCTGCCGGTGCGCAAGGATCGCGAAGGCCGCGCCATTGCCGGCCTTTCCATGGGCGGTTTCGGCGCCCTGCATCTGGCCTATGGCCACGAGGACCTCTATGGCGCCGTCGCCAGCCTGTCAGGCGCGATCTGGCAGAATGTACCTGCCTCCGACCTCGACAAGACGCCAGCCGAACTCAAGCTCATTCAGGACAGCGCCTTTTTCCATCAGCTCGACCGCACCACCATCACCAGCGGCATCGTGCTGCCTTCAACCGGCGACCATTTCTCCGGCGCCTTCGGCACACCTTTCGACGCAAGGCTCTTTAACGAAAAGAACGTCTTCACCCTCGTCGCCCAGCACGTCGCCGAAAGCCAGGATCTGCCCGCGACCTATCTGACCGTCGGCGACGATGACGGCTTCTTCCTCTGGCGCGGCGCCATCGCCCTGCATGAAACACTGCAGGCCGACAAGCGCAAATCCGAGCTGCGGGTAACCGATGGCGATCACGTCTGGTCAGTGTGGAAGGTTTCGATCATCGATGCGCTGAAGTTCATTGATGGCGAATGGGACAAGGCGGCGGATGTCGCACAGGATTGAGATATTCGCCAGTTTTCGTATCACCGGATGATCCCGGTCACTTGCCGGGCCGCTTTTTCCCGCTCTTCGCCGCAACGTTCAACGCCACCGCAGACCTGATCAGCGCCACCAGCGCCTCCTCGTCCACCACATTCCCTTCGTGGAAATCGATCGCCCGCCGCATATTGCCGTCAAGGCTGGCATTGAACAGGCCTGCCGGATCGGCGAGCGAAGCACCCTTCGCAAATGTCATCTTCACGGCATTCTTGTAGGTCTCGCCAGTAAACAGGATGCCGTCATGCGACCAGACCGGAACACCGCGCCATTTCACCTCTTCGACCACCTCCGGATCGGCCCTTTTGGTCAGTGCACGAATATGCGCGAGCATGGCGCCCCGCCAGTCGCCGAACTCCGCGATCTTCCGGTCGATAAACTCCGACGCCTGGATTTCCCCCGCATCGTTCTCCACTGTGCTCTTCGCCATGCTGGCCTCCCGATTTCGCCAAACCGCCGCTCACGGTCCGTCATGTCCCCGTCCCGTCTCTCAGCATAGACCAAATTTTCCTGTCTTCCCAAGCGGAACCAAATCTGCTCCCCACCGTTTCCTCCCCGAACGCAACGTTCAGCATACAAAGGGAAGAAACATCATGAAAATCAATGTCATCGCTCTCGCTGCCGCAGCAGCGCTCTCCTCTTCCGTGGCCTTTGCCCAGACGGCAGGCACGGCCCCTGCTGCCGGCGCGGATGCGACCTTGTCCGGCCCCGGCATCACCATGGGCACCAAGGCCAGCGGCCCGCTGAAGTTCGTCAATGTCCAGAAGACCGACCTCACCGCCTCCCAGCTTGACGGCATGGACATCTATAACGCCCAGAACGAAAACATCGGCGAGATCGAAGATGTGGTCATCGGCGACGGCAAGTCGGTGATCGGCCTGGTCGCCAGCGTCGGCGGCTTCCTCGGCATCGACAAGAGCTATGTGGTGCTCGACCCGGCCTCCGTCGCGGTTCACAACGACAACGGCACTTGGAAGGCCTATGTCGACACGACCAAGGATGCACTGCAGAACGCGCCCAAGCTCGATTACGACAAGCTGGACGACTGATTACCCCTGCAGTCGAACGCTTGTCCCCCCGCGCTTTGGCGCGGGGGTTCTCATGGGTGAGATTACGGCACCATACCCGTCTATTCCGGCCGCACAGACCCTTGCCTGACCGCCCGCCTCCAGCCTATCTTCGGCGCGCAACCCACCAAGGATCGATGCGTGCCCGCCAACAGTCTCTCCTCTCTCGCCGTCAGTGCCGCCATGATCATGCTGAGCGCCGTTCCGCTGTCAGCGCAATCGGCCGGCTGGAAACCTGCCGAACAGATAAAAACCTATGCCATCAGCGGCGATACGGGCGGCGCGCTCTATCAGTCGATCGGCGAACGCGGTCCAACCGCCGGCGTTCAGGCGATCGCCCACACCACCTTCAAGCTGACATGGCGGCGGGACTATCGCCCGCAGCCGGACGGCGCCTGTGTGCTGGCCACGGCAAGACCCAATCTGACCATCATCTACACCTGGCCGAAAGCGCCGGCAAAATTGCCGCCGGCCGTTGCCGCCAGCTGGAAAACCTTCATTTCCGGCGTGGAAACCCATGAGCGCGTCCATGGCGACCATATCCTCGACATGGTCCGGAAGATCGAAGCCTTCAGCACCGGCTTGAGGGCGGAAAACGATCCGAAATGCCAGAAGGTGCGCGTTGTTCTGCAACAGCGGCTGGGCGAGCTTTCCAACGAGCAGCGCCAGCGCGGCCGCGATTTCGACCGGGACGAACTGTCGCCGGGCGGGCGGGTGCATCAGCTCATTCTGGCTCTGGTCAACGGCCCCTGAAGAGACGACTACTCCGCCGCCTCGCCTTTCAGCAGCGGTTCGGAAAGCACCATGGTTTCCAGCTCGTAGGAATAACCCTCGAGCATGGTATAGGCCTGCTCGATCGCCTCGATCTGCGCCTCCGCATTACGAATGGCTTCGGCGATCGACTGGCTGCGGGCGCGCAGCATGGAACTCAGCACATCCGTCTCCGGCTTGCGGCCAAGACGATCCATATGTTTGCGAACCCGGGTTCGGTGGCGTTCGAGTTCGAGAATATGGAAGCGGCTTTTGAGAATGTCGTCGGTCAGCTTGCGGCGCATGGCGGCCACGGGATCGAAACTTCCGGGCTCACGCTCATCCAGAATGAACTCGTTGACCAGTGTTTCCAGCATCAGCAGGCCCTTCAGGTCCTTGGCGTCGGCAAGCTGGGGGTCATAGCCGGTATCGTCGAACACCTTGCGCCGCACCGGATCCTTCAGGAGCTCATAGGCGGTTTGCAGACGGGCGAATTGATCGGCGTCGCCACCACTGTCGGGATGGGCCGCCTTGGCAACCTTGCGATAAGCCGACTTGACCGCCGCCTCGTCGGCATCGCGCTCCACGCCAAGCAAAACATAGGGATCGATCACAAAAACACCTTCAAACGCAAACTGTTACCCGCATGCCTGATACCATCGCCACAGGACCTGCGGATGGATCATAGGCCAAATCCGCCCCGCGCGGCACCCCGCACCGTCGGTTAAACCGGCAAAGCCCACACAAAAGCCCGCGGAGCGACCGGCGGAAAAGCCATTGATGCCGAAATTTGTCGGACCCAAGGCGACTATAATGACAGGCGGGACAAAATTGTGGAAAGCGCCGGCAAAACATGCCGCAGCCCTGCACACCATTGCTGCCGCAGGCTGCCGCAAGACGGCATTGTGAAGGCGTAAGAGGCGCGTTTTCAGGGGGTTATGGTGGAAATCCGCCAACGGGTGTAAGCTTGGCTTTTGGATTTGAAGGGAGGGACGATCCGATGCCGCAAACCATTACCCAGACCGTCACGGACTATGTGCATGCCATGGCCTATGCGGATGAGGGCCTGATGCGCGACGTTTTCGATCCACGCGCCAGCATCGTTGGCACGTTCGAGGGCGAGACCGAATGGCTGTCCCTGGAGGACTTCGTCGACCAGATGCGAAAAACCGAACGCGGCCTTCCCGATCACGACCCCACGTTTGAAATCCTCGGCATCGACAAGGAAGGCGACAGCGCCTCGGTGAAACTGACGACCCGTTTCGACAGCATGGATTTTTACGAATACCTGTCCCTGCTGGAACACGAAGGCAACTGGTCGATCGTGCACAAGCTCTACCACATCAAACCCTAGACAGGCGGTGGGTAGAAAGACCATGTCGGGGAGATCAAGTCATTGAAAATACTGGTGCCCCCGGCAGGGTTCGAACCCGCGACCCCCTGATTACAAATCAGGTGCTCTACCAACTGAGCTACAAGGGCAAGCCAGTGCCTTGCCAACTATCAGATTCTGACTTTGTGTAAAGTAAAAACTGGATTGCACGCCATCCGCAAACCGCTTTTCCACATCGCGTCCGCGGAAAGGCCGGCAAGGGCGCGGCCGTGGCGAAAGGCCCGTAAAATAAGCGAAGTATTTACGCGGCGCAGGTAAGATGGCAATGAACATAACCATTGCAGTGAGAACAACGCATCACATGCGCGCGAGTATCCAGAAAATACAGCTGACAGGCACGATCGTCATTGCCGCGAGTTCCATCCTGCTGGCCACTCTTGCCGCGCTGCCAAGCGTCACCAATTATCTGCGATATCGTACCAATGTCGCCCAGCTGACACGCTTTGAAACCGCCCTCCAGTCCGCCTGGCTGGTTTCGGCCGAGCGCGGCCCTGCCAACAATCTGATGGGGGCATCCACCCCCGAACCGAAGCTGGTCGAAGGCCTTGCTGCCGCGCGCAAGGCGACGGACGACAAGCTGTCGGAACTGGAAGCTTCCTTTAACGAAGAGATCAGTACTCAGCCCGAACTGGCAAAGTCACTTGCCGAAACCCGCCAGAAGCTTGCCCAATCCCGCGAAGCCGTGGACCAGGTTGCCGCGCTTCCCCCTTCCGCGCGCGGCCACAGCGCCATGTCGAACGCGATTTCATCGATGTTCAAGGCGGCGGACAGCGTCAACATGCTGCGCGGCAAGGCGGCACGTGCCATCATCAAGGTCACGCCCGACGTGGCGATCGACATCGCGATGACCGGTACCGCTGGCGTTATGCGTGACAGGATCGGCCGGCTCGGCTCCTATGTGATCATGAGCCTGCGGGCGAACAGGCAGGAAAAGCTGGGTTATCGCGCCAAATTCGACACTGAGATGCAAAGCCTGCTGTCGCTGAAGGCGTCCCTCACCAACTACACCGCCGCCTATCTGTCGACGCCGCGGCTCGACGACGCACTTCGCGATCTCGAGACCTATTATTTCGGTCAGGCGCTGCGTTATGCACAGAACACGATCGTAATCGCCATCCCCTCCGCCCAGCCGAGCGTGCTTGAGTTTTCCAGGAATTATATTGCCGGCATGCGTTCGTCCGATACGCTGCGCGATCTCATTCTCTCCGAAACGCGGGCAAGGCTCGAAGCGAAGAAGAACGAGGCGTTGATCTATGGCGGCGCATCTCTTTTTCTCGCCGGCATCGCGGTCATGGTCCTGCTGCGGCTCACGTCCGTCTACAGGACGACGCTGTTCCAGCCCATGCAATCGGTCCGCGCACAGATCGCCGCCATCGCCGCCGGCGATCTTTCCGAGACCCGTTACCAAGACAGGGTCGCGCCGGAGGTGAAGAAAATGTTCGAGGAACTGGATTTCCTGCGCGAGCAGCTTCGTCAGAAGGGCGAAATGGAGGACCAGCAACGCGCTTTGGCCGAACAGCTGCGTACACTTTCCGAAACTGACGCCCTGACGGGTGTATTCAATCGCCGTGCGCTGGAAAGGGCTGTCCGGGCCATATTGATGGGCGAGGACCAGTGTCAGTCGCTCGGGGTGATGATTGTCGACATCGACCACTTCAAATCGATCAACGACCGTTATGGCCATGCCATGGGCGACCTGGCGCTTCAGAAGACGGCGAGACTTTTGCGCGGTGCGTTGCGCAAGAACGATATTCTGGCCCGTTACGGCGGTGAGGAATTTGTCATCGTGCTGCAGGATGTCAGCCACGCCACGGCAACCGCCACCGCCGACCGGCTTCGCCGCCTGATCGAAGCCCAGACCATTGACGAACAGAGCGGATTGTCGCTGACGGCAAGCTTCGGCGTGGTGTGGCAGGAAGCCCGGGCAATCAACAGCTGGGACGAATTGATCGCGATCGCCGACGACCGGCTTTACGAAGCGAAGCGCGCCGGCCGCAACCGCGTCTGGGCCACCTATTTTCCCAAGGTCGCCAACGGATAAGGAGACAATCCGGCAATCCTGCCGGAACGCTGGCGCCTTCCGCTAAAAGGGGAAATGCCTAGATCAGATCCAGCGTCATCACCACGGGGCAATGATCCGAAGCCTTGGGGCGATCCCAGCCCGTGCGCGGATAACGCTCCACCTCCTGCCCCGGCGGAAAGATGGTGCGATATGGCTGACCGGCGCGGATGATTTCCGGAGCCCTTGTGGCATTGATCTCGGTCAGACGCGGCGAAAGCCAGATATAATCCAGCTGGCACAGGTGCTGCTCCTGCGGCCCGCGGGAATGGTAAAGTGTCCAGCGGTCCATGACCTCACGGCGCAGCATCGGATTGGTGACGAAATCATCGGCCGTGAAGATATCGAGCGCACTTCTCTCCTCCTCCACGGGTGTGAAGCTGTAGCCATTGCGCCGATCACCCGCAATCACGACACGTTCCTGATAATCGTTCATATCGCCGCAGATGGCGAAATTCTTGTTGCGCGTATTGCCCACGCCCCAGCGGTTCTCGATGATGCGGCGCACAGCCCTGGCTTCCGCCTCGCGGATCGGCATGGTGCCAATCCGGGCATCCACCGCATCGCGGGCATTGGTCATGGACTTGAAATGCGTGACGTAAAGCGTCAGCGGCTTGCCGCCGATCCTCAAATCGATTTCCAGACAATCCCGTTTGAAAATCTTGTCGTCGATCTGGTTGGTCGCGGCCAGCTCCGGATTGAAGAGATCGAGATTGCGATAGGTCAGTGCCGCATGGCTCTTGATGTCGACGACCTCGATCCTGTCGCCATCCCGCGTCTCCTCGCGCATGACGACGGCGACATCGATGCCGCGGCCATCATTGCCCTCGACCAGATATTTCTGCAGATAGCCATTGCCGACCATGCGGTAGAGATAGCCATATTCGAAGGCCTGCAGCGCGGCCATGTTGTCGACTTCCTGCAGGCAGAGAATATCGGCATCCGCATCGGCGATGGCAAGCGCCGAAAGCTGGCGCGTATCGTCAGTGGAAGAGACCATCCGCGCACTTTCCAGCGCCTGATAGGTCGCCTCGTCCCTGATATCGAAAAGCTGGATCGCCCTGTCGCGCCGCGTCTGGTTGCGAAAGCCGGTGAAATCGAAACGGGTGAGAAGATTTTCGATATTGAAGGTGGCAAGCCGAAGCGACATGAATCAATCCTATTGCTGCGGGGAAAGCTTAACCGCTCCCGTTCGGCATCGCCAGTAGGCTGAGGCGCGATGTTCACCCCGCCCTCTTTCCCGTGCCTGTCACAGAAATCCAGCCAGCCCAAATCCCTGGACTGAAAAGGACGCCTCTCGCCGCGCAGAGGCGTGTCGGCCGGATCCCTGTGGCAGGCACAGGGATAAGGGAGGAAACCTTTTTACCTTTAAAGCCGCCACGCCGCCCGAATGGCAACCGACAGACGATCACCGACAGCAACCGCTTCGCGCGAATAGGCCCTGAGCGCCTGCCCATCCGGCAGGTCGAGACGGAGAGTATAACGCTCACCCTCATAAAGAACCGAGGTGACGGTGCAGGCGATGCCCTCCGCATCCCGCACCACATCCTGCGGCCGCACGAGAATATCCGCCTGCGACAATTGCCTGCCGCTCTCCATCGCCGCCCGAAGCCCCGTCCAGTCGAGATCGCGCGAAGTCCCTTCCGGCACGGGCAAGGTCACGATCGCCCCCTGCCCCACCAGCGAACCGACCAGCCTGCCTTCGGGCCGCGCATAAAGCTCCGCCGGCGGCGCCACCTGCAGGAGCTTGCCATGCGACATGACGGCAACATCCGTCGCCAACGCCATGGCTTCCGCCTGATCGTGGGTGACGTAGATCATCGTCGCGCCGGAGCGGATGTGGAACTCACGGAACGTCTCCTCCATCTCCTGCCTGAGGTGCCGGTCGAGATTGGCCAGCGGCTCGTCGAGCAGCACCACGTCGGGCTCGGTAACGAGGCAGCGGGCAAGCGCCACACGCTGCCGCTGGCCGCCGGACAATTCGGCGGGGCGGCGATCGGCAAAGCTCTCGAGGCGGACGGCGGCAAGCGCCTGACGCACCTTTTCGCGATATTTCTCCCCCGAAATGCCGCGCACCTTCAAGGGATAACCGGCATTGTCGGCGACCGACATGTGCGGCCACAGCGCATAGGACTGGAACACCATCGCCATGTTACGCCGCTCCGGCGGCACCATGCTGCCGGCATCGGCCAGCACCCGCTCGCCGAGCAGGATGGAACCGTCGGTCGGCTGTTCGAAACCGGCGATCATCCGCAGAATCGTCGTCTTGCCACAGCCGGAGGGGCCGAGCAGCGCCAGAAAACCGCCGTCGCGCACCGTCAGCGACACGTCATCGACGGCGGGCTTCGAACCGGCACCGAAACTCTTCGACAGGCGGTTGAGGATCAGTTTCGCCACGGGACAACTCCTTTTGGCAGATAGCGCCCCAGAATTTCGAGCAGCAGCATAAGGATAATCACCATGATGACGACGAGCACCGAAAGTGCGGAGGCAAGATCGAAGCTGCCGCTGTCATCGAGATTGTAGATGAGTACGCCGAGCGTCTGCGTGCCGGCTGACCACAGCAGTGCCGAGACCGTCAGCTCATTGCAGGCGATGAGGAAAACGAGAATGACCGACGCCCCCGCCGCAGGCCCGACCAGCGGCAGGATGATATCTTTCAGCCGCCGCCAGAAACCGGCGCCGGAGAGCCTTGCCGCCTCTTCCAGCGACGGATCGAATTGCAGGAAGGCGCTGACCATGGGTTTGAGGCTGACAGCGAAGAAGGAGGAGAAATAGGCGAGCAGGATGATCCAGATCGTGCCGTAAAGCGTGATGCCCAACAACGGAATGGGGGCTGCAAAAAGCAGCACGAAGGACACCGAGATAACCACGCCCGGCAATGCATAGGGAATATCCACCAAGGCCGACAGCAGGAACATGAAACGGCTCTTGCCTCGCACCATGAAATAGGCCGTCAGCACCGTCACCGCCAGCAGGCAAAGCGAGGTCGCCGTCGCCAGAAACAGCGAATTACGGAACGCCGTGCGGGTCACGCTCTGACGGTAGAGCAACTCCTCATAGGCATGCAGCGTCGCGGTCTTGAGGCTGAGCGGCACGCCATAGGCAGGCGCGAGCGAGCTTGCCACCAGTGCCGCAAGCGGCGCCACCAGCATGAAGAACAGCACGAGCCACAGGGCAAGCTCCGCCGCCACCCGCCACAGCCCAAGCCGGAAGGTCGCCGCCTTGCCGGAAAGGCCGATGATGCGATAGTCCCTGCCCTTCATCGCCCGTTCCTGAAGCGCAAGCCCGGCGACCGAGATGATCGCGATCATGGTGGAAAGAATGGCGATATCGCCGAATGTGCTGGTGCCGAAACTGGCAAAACGGCTGTAGATCAGCGTCGGCAAAGTGAAGATCGAGGCAGGAATGCCGAGGATCGCCGGAATGCCGAAATTGCCGACACTGGAGACGAAGGAGATCGCCGCCCCGGCGATCAATCCCGGCGTCGAAAGCGGCAGGATGATATCGAACAGCACGCGGCGCGGTGAAGCGCCGGAGAGTTTTGCAGCCTCGATACCGTCCTGCGGCAAGGCAAGCAGACCGGCTCGCAGCGACAGATAGACGAGCGGCGCGTGCTGCACACCGAGCAGAAGCGCGATGCCCGCAATCGAATAAAGCGGCTGCGGCGAGCCCATCGCCGGCGCAAGGCCGATGGCCTTCAAAAGCGTGCTCGACGGGCCGGTCATGCCGATCCATGACAGCGCCGTCACCTGCGGCGGGATCATCATCGGCAGCATGAACAGGAAGCTTAGGATCGACTTGCCGCGTATGTCGCAGAGCGTCAGCGACAGCGCGAAAGCCCCGCCGATGCCGAGCGAAATCAACATGCCGAAAAACGAGGTGGAGAGCGTGTTCAGCGCCGCATCCCACAGGGCCGGATCGGCGAGAAGACGCCATATGTCACCATTCAGTGACGAAACGATACCGGTATAGGCGAGCCGCCCGAGCGGCAGGGCGCTGAGCGCAAAAACAACGCCGACCACAAAAGGAAACAGCCAGCGCGGCTGGCTGTTTCCATAGGCACTTGAACGGGACATGCCGTACTATCAGCCCTTGGAGCCGAAAGTGTCGGAGAAGGTCTTCAGGTCCTGTTCGGAATTCTTCAGCGCATCGGCGGCGTTGAGCGGCAGAACCTTGATCTTGTCGCGGGACGGGAAACCTTCCGGCATACCGGCATCGGCACGAACAGGAATGTAACCGAGCTTGACGAAGCCCTGCTGGCCCTTTTCAGAAAGCACGTAATCGACGAACTTCTTGGCCGCTTCCTCATGCTTGGTGCCCTTGATGATCGCAACCGGCTCGGTGACGGCCGAAACGCCCTCTTCCGGGAAAACGAACTCGACCGGCGCGCCCTTGGCCTTTTCGCGGATCGGCATGTAATCGACGACCACGCCATAGGCCTTTTCACCCGATGCGACGGACTTCAGAACCGCGCCGTTGCCGCCGCCGGCAATGGCTTCATTGGCCTTCAGCTGCTTGTAATAGTCCCAGCCGAGGCCATCGGCAGCGGCAAGCGTCTGTGCGTGGATCAGCGCCGCACCCGAGGTCAGCGGGCTTGGCATGGTCACGAGACCCTTGGCTTCAGCCTTGGCCAGATCCTTCCAGCTCGTCGGCTTCATTGCGGCAGCGGTGTTGTACATGATGCCAGTGGTGATGAGCTTGGTGGAGTAATAATAGCCGTCCGCATCATAAAGCGAAGCGTCGATGTTCCTGGCTTCCGCAGACTTGTAGGCAAGAAGCTGGTCGGCCTGCTTCATGCGCTCCAGCGTGACCGTATCTGCGATCAGAAGCACGTCGGCAACCGGATTGCCGGCATTGATCTCGGCCATCAGCTTGGCCATGATCTTCGGCGTTCCGTCACGTACCCATTCAACCTCGAGACCGGGATTGGCGGCCTTGAAACCATCGACGGTCGCCTGTGCGTCCTCGTTCGGCTGGCTGGTGTAAAGCACCAGATCGGCGGCATTGGCGGCAGTGGCGATGAAGCCGAGCGATACGATGGCGGTGAAAGCGGAGAGCAGCGTTTTCATGGGTCCAGTCCCTGTTGTTTGGTGGGACCGCTTAAACATGATTGCATAACATGTATGTGACAGGCAGGATTTTTGGGATGGGATATCTTGGGGCGGCGGGGTTGAGAGTAACGTTGCCCCTCGGCACTCGCGGTTTACCCCCCTCTGCCCTGCCGGGCATCTCCCCCTCAAGGGGGGAGATCGATCTGTGGCTAGGCCTCGCCCATCTCGAAGCTTGAGAGTGGAGTAACGGTAGAGCGTCTTGCTGATCTCCCCCCTTGAGGGGGAGATGCCCGGCAGGGCAGAGAGGGGTAAGCCGCACCCTCCACCTTTCAAGGCCTCATCGCCAGCCGCCCTCAAATCGCCGGCAGCGCCTCGCCCGTTTCCGCCTGCGCCGTTGCAATCAACCGGCCAAGCCGCTTCATGCCTTCCTCGATCATCGCCTCGTTGGCGCAGGAGAAGCTGATGCGCAGCGTGTTCGTGCCGGAGCCATCCGCGAAGAAGGCGCGGCCGGGAACGAAGGCGACCTTTTCCGTGGCGATGGATTTGGCCAGCAGCGCCGCACCGTCCATACCTTCCGGCAACGTCACCCAGATGAACATGCCACCTTCCGGCTTCGTCCAGTGCGTGCCCTTCGGCATGTATCTGTCGAGCGCGGCCAGCATCGCGTCACGGCGGGCACTATAGGCTGCCTTGATCTTGGCGACCTGTTTGTCGAAGCCACGCGAGGCGACCCGTTCGATGGCGATCTGGTTGATGGTGGAGGAATGCAGGTCGGCGGCCTGCTTCATCAGCACCAGCTTGCGGATAACCGGCGCGGAAGCGACGATGTAACCGACGCGAAGGCCGGGTGCCAGCGTCTTCGAAAAGCTGCCGCAATAGATGGTGCGGGTGTTCTCGATACCGCCCGAGCGGGCGATGTCGAGTGCCATGATCGGCGGGATAGCCTCGCCATCGTAACGCAGCGACTGGTAGGCAGCGTCTTCGATGACGGCGATGTCAAGCTCATCGGCCAGCGCCAGAACCTTTTCGCGGCCGGCCAGATCGACGGTTTCGCCGGTCGGATTGGAGAAATCAGCCGAGAGATAAGCGAACTTCACCGCACCACCGAGCTTGGCTGCCGTTTCGCGGTAAGCCTCCGGCGTGCGATTGCCGCCGGGATTGAGCTGATCGTAATTCGGCTCATAGGCGTTGAAGGCGGAAAGCGCGCCGAGATAGGTCGGCCAGGTGACGAGCGCCGTATCCTTCGGCGACAGGAACAGCTTGCCGAGATAATCGAGGCCCTGCTGCGAACCGGAAACGATGAAGACGTTATCGGCGGTGCAGTCGATGCCGATATCGGCCATTTCGCCCGCCAGCCATTCGCGCAGCGGCTTGTAACCTTCGCTCACCGAATATTGCAGCGCCGCGTTGACCTGCGAACCCGAAAAAATTTCCGCATAAGCCTGCTGGAACTCCTCTGCGGGGAAAAGAGCCGGGTCCGGAATACCGCCGGCAAAGGAGATGATGTCGGGCTGCTCGAGCAGCTTCAGCAGCTCGCGGATTTCAGACGCTTTCATGCGCGAAGAGCGCGTGGCGAAAATTTGTTCCCAATCAAGCATGGGTACGTTTCCTCTTGTGTCGTTTTTATGCGTGCATCTTTACAGAAATGTCGATACGTCAGCAATACTGACTTATCAGTTTTTCGAATTATTTCTGCCTCCCAGCACATTGCCCGCAACCCACCCGCCTTGGGGCCGGATTTTGCGGACAAAGCCAAATACACCCTTGCGCAAAGCTTCACAATCACACCTTTGCGATTGACGCGGCATGGTTTTCCGGCTGCATTGCGCGCGCCGCAACACGGCGGAAGTATCATGGGAGTTTGACGACATGCTGAAAAACATCGACCCGGCGCTGAACGCCGATGTTCTGCACGCGCTGCGCGCAATGGGTCACGGCGATACGCTGGTGATCTCCGACACCAACTTCCCTTCCGATTCGGTTGCCCGCCACACGGCCGTCGGCAAGGTGCTGCATATCGACAATGTCTCGGCAGCCCGCGCCATGAAGGCCATCCTGTCCGTCCTGCCGCTCGATACGCCGTTGCAGCCATCCGTCGGCCGCATGGAAGTGATGGGCGCGCCCGATCAGCTGGAACCGGTGCAGGCCGAAGTGCAGAAGGAAATCGATGTGGCGGAAGGAAAACCGGCCCCCATGTATGGCATCGAACGCTTCGCCTTCTACGAAAAAGCCAAACAGGCCTACTGCGTCATCACCACGGGCGAAACCCGGTTTTATGGCTGCTTCCTCCTGACAAAGGGTGTCATCCCGCCGGCCGCATAAGGCCGCACACGGAAATTGTGCCAGCCGCCCGCCTTCATGACAATTTCAAGTTGTTGTGGCAAAAACTTCCACTAGGCTTCAAAAACCAACCGGAGGTGTGCGGATCATGACCCAATATGTCCTGGCGTTCTGGAATGTCGAAAACCTGTTTGCGCCGGAGGGTTATCCGGCGCGCGAGCCGTGGATTGCCGAACGGCTGAAGAACGATCTGAAAGGCTGGACCGAGGACCTGTTCAAAACCAAGGTCAAACAGCTCGGTTCGATCATAAGCCAGATCGGCGGCGCGGGTCCGGACCTGCTCGGTGTCTGCGAAGTCGAAAACCGTTTCGTCCTGGAGACGCTGGCGGACCATCTGAACGACCTCCTGCCGGCGCGCGCCTATCGCGTCGTGCACGCCGATTCCAGTAAGGACCAGCGCGGCATCGACACCGCCTTCATCTACGACAGCAAGAAGCTGCTGATCAACGAAAACGAGATTTTCAGCCATTTCGTGATGCGCCGCACCGGCACGCGCGACATTACCCAATGCACTTTCATTACCAAAGGCGGCCGCCAGCTTATCGCGCTCTCCAATCACTGGCCGTCACGCTCGGGCGGCGCGGTGGAAAGCGCCGGTTTTCGCATGACAGCCGGTGAAACGCTGGGCTACTGGCACCAGCGTATCAGGGAAGAAAAAGGCAACGACATCGCCGTCCTCGCCTTCGGCGACTTCAACGACGATCCTTCCGATGCCTCGCTGCGCTACCATGCCAATTCCACCCGCGAGCGCGACGATGTCGAGAATTCGCAATCGGCCATGTTCTACAATCTCGCCTGGAACTATCTGCGCCAGCCGGTGGTGGACTCCGTCGGCTCGGCCAGAACGATCTACGGCACGCTCTATTTCAACGGCGACGCCAATATCTTCGATCAGATTCTCGTTTCCCGATCGCTTCTGACCGGCAACAGCGGCTTCAAGGTGCGGGAAGAAACCGCAAAGGTCGAAGCGATTGCCGCCATGGTCAGCCACAGCAAGAATGAGGGGCCGATCCGCTTCGGCCTGTCGAAAGGCGATGCGGTCAAAAACGTCAATCTCGGCGGTTTTTCCGATCACTTCCCCGTTTCCGTCATCGTCGAGGAAGACGACGCCATCGTGTAACGGCGCATCGAAAACAAAAAGGCCGGAGCTTTCGCTCCGGCCTTCCAATTCTCTACCAAACAATGAAGCTTAGTTGACAGCCTTGTCGACCAGCTTGTTCTTGCCGATCCAGGGCATCATGCCGCGCAGCTTGGCGCCGACTTCTTCGATCTGGTGGGCGTCGTTGTTGCGACGGATACCCTTGAAGCGGGCAGCGCCGGCCTTCCATTCCTGCATCCACTCGGAGGTGAACTTGCCGGTCTGGATGTCGTGCAGAACGCGCTTCATTTCAGCCTTGGTGTCGGCGGTGATGATGCGCGGACCGGTGACGTATTCGCCCCACTCGGCCGTGTTGGAGATCGAGTAGTTCATGTTGGCGATGCCGCCTTCATAGATCAGGTCCACGATCAGCTTCACTTCGTGCAGGCACTCGAAATAGGCCATTTCCGGTGCGTAACCGGCTTCGACCAGCGTTTCGAAACCGGCGCGGATGAGTTCGACGAGACCACCGCACAGAACGACCTGTTCGCCGAAGAGGTCGGTTTCGCACTCTTCCTTGAAGTTGGTTTCGATGATGCCCGAACGGCCGCCGCCAACGCCGCAGGCGTAGGAGAGAGCGAGTTCAAGCGCGTTGCCCGAAGCGTTCTGGTGAACGGCAACGAGGCAGGGAACGCCGCCGCCCTTCTGGTATTCGCCGCGAACCGTGTGGCCGGGGCCCTTCGGTGCGATCATGACGACGTCGAGCGATGCCTTCGGCTCGATGAGGCCGAAGTGAACGTTGAGGCCGTGTGCGAAGGCAATCGCCGCGCCATCACGGATGTTGCCGGCAATGTCGGCCTTGTAGATGTCGGCCTGCAGTTCGTCAGGCGTCGCCATCATCAGAAGGTCGCCCCACTTGGCGGCTTCGGCAACGGTCATGACCTTGAAGCCGTCGGCTTCTGCCTTCTTGACGGTCGGCGAACCGGCCTTGAGCGCAATGACGACGTTCTTGGCGCCGGAATCCTTGAGGTTCAGCGCATGGGCGCGGCCCTGGGAGCCGTAACCGACGATGACGACATTCTTGGACTTGATGAGATTGAGATCGGCATCACGATCATAATAAACGCGCATTTTATGGTCCTTCCCTAATGCTTGTCTCTCAGTTGTCTGAACCGGAATCTCAGGCGACCTTGCCGCCCAGTTCCGAATGTACCTTTTCCGTCCCGTAAAGCGTCAGAAAGGCGACGACCGCCTTCTTCGCCCGGGCGGAAAAATCCTTGTCCGGCGCCTCACCCAGCAGCATGCGCACATGCAGATCCGAAACGATGAGACCGTAAAAACCGCGATACGCCTCTTCGGCGTCATCGAAGCGCAGGTAGCCGGATCGGCGACCCGCTTCGATCAGTCCACGGGCGCGGCGGTCGATCTGGCGACGGCCGCGTTCCAGCAGCAGATCGCCAAGCTTCGAACCGTCGCGGCTCGCCTGCCCGATGGCCAGACGGTTGAGCGCCAGCGACACGTCACCCGCCAGTACATCCAGCAGATCATGCGCGAAAACCTCAAGGTGATCGGCAAGCTGCGGTGCGGAGACACGGTCGCCCGCCTTCTCGAAGGTGCGGACCTTGCTCTGCTGAAAGGTGATCATCGCCGCCAGCAGGCCGTCCCGGTCGCCGAACCACTTGTAGAGGCTTTCCTTGGAACAGTTGGCGGCACGCGCCAGCCCGGATGTGGTGAGCGCTTTTTCGCCGCCCTCGACCAATAGACGCAATGCCTGATCCAGAACGGCGTTCTGGCGCGGCGAAAATTCCTGCGCTGTGATCGGGTCGGAAGCCAAGTCTTTTCCACTCCAGGGGCTCGATTAATGTACCGTACGGTACGGTTCGAGCGCCATTTAAGCGGAGGCTGCTTCCCGGTCAAGCGGATTCTTCAGAGGAGGACGAGAATTGACGCGCTGCGGCATGGCCACGCGCCGCAGCATGAAGCGTGGCAGGCGCCGGCATTCAGTTCTCGATGTCGAACCGGCTTCTTGCCTTGCGTATCGCATCGTGATTGTCGAGCGCCCATTGAATGACGACTTTAAGCGGCGCGTAGAGCGATGCGCCGAGCGGGGTGATGCTGTATTCCACGCTTGGCGGCTTCGTCGGAAAGACCTGCCGGTGAATATAGCCTTCGCGCTGCAAATCCCGCAGCGTCTGGGTCAGCATGCGCTGGGAAATATCCGGCACCATGCGCCGCAGCTCGCCGAAACGGTAGGGCTTCGATGCTATCGCGCCCAGCAGCAAAGTGGACCATTTGCCGCCGATCTGGCTCATGACGTCCCGCACGGGGCAATCGGCAACACTGGTGGCGGAAAACACCAGCCCGAAGGCCTCGTCCAGCCTGTTTTCCTGCCTCGCGGGCCCGACAACATCCATAAGCATGGTTCCCTTTTGGTAACGATCCGCGCAGAACCTGCCTTCTTTACAGCCTATAGGCAATTCCTATTTTAGTGCTGCTCTCTTTTTGAGACCACCGAAAGGATAAAAATCATGAGCAGAATTCTGGTGACCGGCGCCGCCGGACAGCTTGGACAGGCCGTCATCCGCCACCTCCTGGAGACCTACCATGTCCCGGCCGCCAACATCGTCGCCGCCACCCGCGACGTATCCCGGCTCTCCGCGCTTGCAGCAAAAGGCGTCGAAGTGCGACGCGCGGATTTCGACGATCCCGCATCGCTTGACGCGGCCTTTTCCGGCATCGACACGCTGCTGGTCATCTCCACCGATGCGCTCATGGTCCCCGGCCTTCGCCTCAGACAGCACCAAACGGCGGTGGAGGCAGCCACAAGAGCCGGTATCCGGCATATCGCCTATACGTCGATGCCAAGCCCCGACAAATCGCTCGTCAGCTTCGCACCCGATCATCTGGGAACGGAAACAGCGATCAAGGCAAGCGGCCTGCCCTACACCATTCTTCGCAATGCCTGGTATTTCGACAACCACCTGCACGGCATGCCGCAAAATCTGAAAAACGGCCAGTGGTTCACGGCCCGGGGCAACGGCAGGGTCGCCGATATTTCCCGGGAAGACTGCGCCCATGCCGCCGCAGCCGCACTGCTGAAACCGGCGGAAAACCGGACCTATACGCTGACCGGGGCGGAAACATCGACGGCCGACGGTCTGGCTTCCCTGATAAGCGAGGTGACGGGCAAGCCGCTTGCCGTGGCGCAGGTCACACCCGAGCAGCTCAAGCAGGCCATAACAGCGACGGGATTGCCTGAGATCATTGCCGGCATGATCGCTTCCGCCGACGCCAATATCGCCGCCGGAAACTTCGACATCGTGACCCGAGACTTCGAAACGCTGACAGGTGCGACGCCGCAATCCGCAGCGGATTTCTTCAGCGCGCATAAATCCGCACTGCTCGGCTGAAATGCCGGCCCGTTCCATCCCGCGCCCGGACGGAACGGGCCTTAAAACAGCGACCTTTGCTCAAGCCCGAAGGGTCGAAGGCGAAACAGCCTGTTCCGCCGCGATAATCTCACGCGAAGCATCGATATCGCGTGACGGCGACAATCCGTAAAAACGGCTATATTCGCGGCTGAACTGCGACGGGCTCTGGTAACCGACACGATGGCCGGCCGTGCCCGCATCCAGCCGTTCCGCAAGCATCAGCCGGCGCGCCTCATGCAGCCGCAGCTGCTTCTGGTACTGCACCGGCGTCATGGCCGTGATCGTCTTGAAATGGTGATGGAAGGACGACACGCTCATGCCGATATGCTCGGCAAGGTCTTCGATGCGCAGCTGGCGCGCGAAATTCTCACGCAGCCAGGCAATGGCGCGGGCGATGCGGTTGCCCTGACTGCCGGCCGCAATGATGTTCATCAGCTGCCCGCCGGCTGGTCCTGTCAGGATGCGATAGAGGATTTCCTGCTCGATCAGCGGCGCCATGGCGGCAATCTCTGTTGGACGATCGAGCAAGCGCAACAGCCGGATGGCCGCATCGAGCAGTTCCGGCGTGGCGGCATTGACGACGATGCCACGCTGCGCATTGGCCGGCTCCGAAGGCGGATCGATCGGCACACGCCGCATGAGGTCGAGCAGCTTTTCACTGTCGATGGCAAGCGCGATGCAGAAATGCGGCACCTCCCTGCTCGCCTCCACCACCCGCCACGCAACCGGCAGATCAAGCGACGTCAGGAGATAATCCCCCGCGCCGTAATTGATGGTGTCCGTTCCCAGCTGAACGCTTTTCGACCCCTGGATCACCATGGCGAGACAGGGGCGATAGCTGCCGTGGCACGGGGCGCTAGGCGTCGTGCGCCGGCTGATGCCGAGGGAGTCGATTGCCGTCTGCACCTCGCCATCCTGGGTAGCATGCCGCGCGGCAATGGAGGCAATCTCCTGATAGACATTGAACGGCAAGGACATAGGGGAAATCCCTTAACTGAAGGAAGAGATGCGTCTGATGCCTTTTATCTAGAAAGCCGCGCGGCCCGCGCAAAGAGTGCACCACCATATTTTTGCAGGATCGTGCAAAAAGCTCGGAGGATCGCTCTAACGCCGCGTCCCTCTTTCATCGCATATTCCGTCGTCCCCAACTCCCGAAAGGATATTCAGATGGCTATTGCTAGAGGTTACGCTGCGACCGACGCGTCGAAGCCGCTTACCCCGTTCACCTTCGAACGCCGCGAGCCGAACGATGACGACGTCGTCATCGATATCAAATATGCCGGCATCTGCCACTCGGACATCCACACCGTCCGCAACGAATGGAAGAATGCCGTCTTCCCGATCGTTCCCGGCCATGAGATTGCCGGTGTCGTCAAGGCTGTCGGCTCCAAGGTCACGAAATTCAAGGTCGGCGACCATGTCGGCGTCGGCTGCTTCGTCGATTCCTGCGTCGGCTGCGCCACCCGCGATCTCGACAACGAGCATTATATGCCGGGCCTCGTCCAGACCTATAACGACGTCGATCCGCACACCAAGACCGCAACCCATGGCGGTTATTCGGACTCGATCGTCGTCAAGGAAGGTTATGTCCTGTCGATCCCGGACAACCTGCCGCTCGATGCATCCGCACCGCTTCTCTGCGCCGGCATCACGCTTTATTCGCCACTGCGCCGCTGGAACGCCGGTCCCGGCCAGAAGGTCGCGATTGTCGGTATGGGCGGCCTTGGCCATATGGGCGTCAAGCTCGGCGCGGCCATGGGGGCGGATATCACCGTTCTCTCGCAGACGCTGTCGAAAAAGGAAGACGGCCTGAAGCTCGGCGCGAAGGAATATTACGCCACCAGCGACGCCTCGACCTTCGAGAAGCTGGCCGGCACCTTCGACCTGATCATCTGCACGGCCGGCGTCGCCATCGACTGGAATGCCTATCTCGGCCTCCTGAAACCCAAGGGCAGCATGGTCGTGGTCGGCGCACCGGAGCACCCGATTCCGGTTCACGCTTTCGCGCTGATCGTCGGCGCGAGGAACCTGTCGGGCTCGATGATCGGTTCGATCAAGGAAACCCAGGAAATGCTGGATTTCTGCGGCGAGCACAATATCGTCTCCGAAATCGAGACGATCAACATCCAGGACGTCAACGAAGCCTATGAGCGCGTGCTGAAGAGCGACGTGCGGTATCGCTTCGTCATCGACATGGCGTCGCTCGACGCGTGAGTCTTGGATTGGGCAAACCCGCCCCATCCGCGCGCCGTCACCCCGGACTAGATCCGGGGTCCAGCCAGCCCAGATCCTTGGGCTGAAAAACTCTTCTCGCCGCGCAGACGCGCGGCGTCTGGATGCCGGATCAAGTCCGGCATGACGGAGGAGTAGTCTGGCGCAGCTGTCATAACATAAGGGCGGGAAGCCATGCTTCCCGCCCTTGTCCTTTGCCCGTCCGGCCCTCAGGCCTCATCCTTCAGCGTCTCTTTCTGGGTAATCAGCCGCGCACTGTGCTGGCCGCTCAGATAAATCCACAGCCAGCTCCACGCCACGGCAAGCCGCGAACGCGTTCCGATCAGGAAGTAGATATGGGCAAGGCCCCAGATCCACCATGCCAGCACGCCCTTCAGCTTGAACCTGCCGAAATCGATCACCGCCGCGCGTTTGCCGATGGTGGCGAGATTGCCCTGATGGCTGTAGCGGAAGGGAGCCAGCGATGGTTTGCCGTCCAGCCGCGCCCTGATGACCTTTGCAACATAAGCGCCCTGCTGCTTCGCCGCGGGCGCAATCCCCGGCACCGGCTTGCCGTTTTCCTGATTGACGGCGGCCGTATCGCCGATGACGAAGATATCGGCATCGTCTTGCAGATTGAGATGAGGTCCGACGATGGCGCGCCCCGCCCTGTCGGCCGCCGCCCCTAGCCACTTCGCGGCGGGAGACGCCTGCACACCGGCGGCCCAGACGACCGTGCGGCAGGGATAATAAGTGTCGCCCACCGTCACACCTTCATCGCTGCAGGCTGTCACCGGCGTACCGAGCAGAACCTCGACACCGAGCTTTTCGAGCGCTTCCTTGGCATAGGCAGAAAGATCCTCGGTGAAAACCGGCAGGACGCGCGGGCCGGCCTCGACAAGCAGCACGCGGGTCTGCCGGGTGTCGACATTGCGGAATTCCACCGGCAGCGCCTTGTGGGCCAGCTCGGCGATCATGCCCGCCATTTCCACGCCCGTCGGGCCCGCCCCGATGATGACGAAGGTCAGCTGCGCCTGCCGCTCCTCTTCGCTGGTGGCAAGTTCGGCCCTTTCGAAAGCCAGAAGCAGGCGGCGGCGGATCGTCGTTGCATCTTCCAGCGTCTTGAGGCCGGGGGCGGAACGCTCCCACTCGTCACGGCCGAAATAGGCATGGCGCGCACCCGTGGCCAGCACCAGCGTATCGAAACCGATCACCTGACCGGAACTTAAATGCACGGTCCGCGCCGCCCGGTCTATGCCGGTCACCTCCGCAAGCAGGGTCGTTACCTCCTTGCGGTCGCGGTAAAGATGGCGGATCGGCCAGGCGATTTCGGATGTCGCCAGCGCCGTTGTCGCCACCTGATAAAGCAATGGCTGGAACAGGTGATGATTGCGGCGGTCGATCAGTGTAATGCGGACAGGGGCCCCCTCCAGCCCATGTACCAGTTGTAAACCGCCGAAGCCTCCACCCACGACGACAACATGATGTTCTTGCATATGTCTCTGCCTTCAAAAGCTCGCGCACGGAGCATGCGCAGCCAAAGCATAGGCGAAAAAATTGACTTTGGTTATGAAATAGGCTGACCGCAGGCCTGACAAAAACGCCGGACTGTTTCAGCCATGCCATATTCCAGCGCATCCGCCGTCAGCCCGTGACCGATCGAAACCTCGGCGAGATCAGGAATACGTTTCATCAGCTTGGGCAGGTTTGCCACCGTAAGATCGTGGCCGGCATTAACCGCAAGTCCGAGCGCTTTGGCATGGTCTGCCGTTTGCCCAAGCTTCTCGACAAGCGCGTCAGCCTTTTGCGGATCGTCAAAACAGCCGCCATAGGGGCCGGTGTAAAGTTCGATACGCGCAGCCCCCGTCTCTGCCGCCAGCTCCACCGGCTCGCGCTCACCATCGCCATCCGCAAACAGCGAGACGCGCATGCCGCCAGCCTTCAGCCGTCCCACGACGTCCTTGAGGAAAACCGCATGTTTGCGGAAATCCCAGCCATGGTCGGACGTCGCCTGCGACGGGTCGTCGGGCACCAGCGTCACCTGTTCCGGCTGGGTCTTCTCGCAGAGAACGAGGAAATCCTCGGTCGGATAACCCTCGATGTTGAATTCCGCGCCGGGGAAGCTGTCGTCGATCAGGGCGCGCAGCACCGGCAGATCGGAAAAGCGGATATGGCGCTGGTCGGGTCGCGGGTGTACAGTCAGGCCGCTTGCCCCCGCCGCCAGTGCAATATGCCCGAAATGCGCGACATCCGGCCATGGAAGATCGCGACGGTTGCGTAACATGGCAATTGCGTTCAGATTGACAGAAAGTTTTGCGGGCATGACATCGGCTCCGGTTCGGAATTGACACCCTGTTTCACGCAGGTTGACGCCAATCGCAAGGAGGCCGATAAATTTTTTATTATGGCGGGAACGAAAACACACGATACACGTTACGGTTCTGATGTAGCGTTTGGCACAATGTCTTGATCGGAAAACATGTCCGTCGCGGGGGAACAAGCAACGGACGCCTTAAAAGGCAGGCACGCTGCCAGAGAGCGCGAAGGGGGAGACAATGCAGGATGGCCGGATGCCGTTCGAAAGTCACGGCGACGAGGACAAACCCAATCTAAGGATCAGCAGCTTTTTACCGGATATAAGCCTGCCCTCCTCCCTGCCCGCGGAACCCGTCCCCATCGCCGACATGGCCAATATCTTCGGGGTAACCCACCGGACCTTGCATTTTTACGAGGAAAAGGCCCTGCTGACCTCGAAACGCATCGGCCAGATGCGGGTCTATTCCCACCGCAACGTCCAGCGCATGGCTGTCATCAATGCCTGCCGCGAAGTCGGCATTTCCGTCGCAGCAATCACCGAAATCATGGAAAAACTCGTGCGCACGCTTTCCCAGGACGAGGCGGACGACATATTCCGCGCAGCGCTGAGGCAACGGAAGAGGGAATTGACCGCCGAGCTTTCCACCCTCCAGCGCCAGGCCCACCAGATCGAGGAACTGCTTGTCGCCGAAGACGATGGAGACGGTGTCGATGCGGCGGAGCGAAGCTCGGCCAGGGACATAGCGCTCACCGATACCGAACGGAAATGCCTGGAACTGATGGCGGAAGGTTACGCGCCGGTGCGGCTTGCCCGCGCACTCGGGCTTTCGGGCAGTGATCTCAACGCGCTGGAGGCGAAGATCATCGGCAAGTTCAATGCCAGCAACCGCTTTCAGGCGGTCGCCAAGGCGGTCCTGCTCGGCGTCATCCGCGCTTGAAAGCATGTCCTGAAAAGGTGCATGGCGGCTTTCCGTCCGGACGATGCGCAGGACAAGGAGACAGAACCAATAGCCTGTCTCAACGAACGATCGTCAGGGTCTCTGCCGCACGCGTAATGGCGGTATAAAGCCATCTTTCGCGAGAATCCCGGAAAGCGTAGCTCTCATCGAAGAGAACCACGTTGTTCCACTGCGAGCCCTGCGCCTTGTGCACGGTCAGCGCATAGCCAAAATCGAATTCGTCGTACCGCTTGCGGGTCGACCACGGAATTTCGGTCTCCACATCCTCGAACGCCGCCTTCAGCAATTTGATCTTGGCCGCGCCGCGGTCCATATCGTCGTCTTCCGGCCGGATCATCAGGTTGATGCCGGGCTTCACCGTCTCGCGCGAAGAACTCATGACCTGCCAGAGCGAGCCGTTCAGCAGGCCCTTGGCCGGATCGTTCCTGAGGCAGACCAGCTTGTCGCCCGACTGCGGATAATCCGCCGTGAAGCCCTTCAGCTCGCGGAGACGCTGGTTGTAGCGGCGGCGCGTGCGATTGGTGCCCACAAGCACCTGATCGGCTTCCAGAACGAGCGACTGCGTCACCTCGGACTTGGAAATCACCTGCGCGGAACCATAATCGCCACGCATGATCTCACGGCCTTCGCGCACATCCATGGCGAGATGGATGATGGGATTGTCCTTGGCCTGCCGATGGATTTCCGACAGCAGGTAATCCGGCTCCTGCTCCGTGAAGAAGCCGCCGCCCGAAACCGGCGGCAGCTGTCCGGGATCGCCGAGCACGAGGATGGGCGTGCCGAAGCTCATCAGATCCTTGCCGAGCTGCTCGTCCACCATCGAACATTCATCGATGATGATGAGCGCCGCCTTGGCGAGCGGGCTCTGGCGGTTGATGGAGAACATCGGCGCAATCGAGGTTTTGCCGGTTTCCTCGTCTTCCACCGTTTCTTCACCGCGCGGGCGATAGATCAGCGAATGGATGGTGCGGGCATTGGTCGCGCCACGCGAACGCAGCACCTGCGCCGCCTTGCCGGTGAAGGCCGCAAACAGCACCTCGCCATCGACATTTTCCGCAAAATGCTTGGCAAGCGTCGTCTTGCCCGTTCCGGCATAACCGAACAGCCGGAAAACCGGTGTCCGGCCTTCCTTCAGCCAGCGGGAAACAGCCTTGAGCGCTTCGTCCTGTTGCGGTGAAAATAACATGCGTCCTCATCGCAGGATTCGAGCGTCATGCGCAACAGAAAAAGAACGAAAGATGAATCATCCCGCCGGAATGCGGCAATAAAACACGGCTGGTTTTTGAGCCATGGTCGCTATCATGCCGGGTATGAAGATATTGATTCTCGGCGCGACAGGTTTCATCGGTTCGGAGGTTCTCAGAAGCCTGCATCTCCGTGGCCACCCCGTGACGGGGCTTGCGCGTTCGGTTACCCGCGCCCGCGACAAATGGCCTTTCACGAACTGGATTTCCGCCGACCTTGCCCGCATGACACGCGTGTCGGACTGGGATGCGCTGGTCGGGGATCACGACGCCATCGTCAATTGCGCCGGCGCGCTTCAGGACGGTCTGTCGGACGATCTTGCCGCGACACAGGAAAAAGCGATGCTGGCGCTTTACGAGGCGGCGGCACAGGCGGGCGGCAGGCTGCTGATCCAGATATCGGCCCGCACGGCGGGGGCCGCAGCCGACCTGCCCTTTCTCGCCACAAAACGCCGCGCCGACGCGGCACTGGCCGCAAGCGGCCTGCCCTGCGTCATTCTTCGCCCCGCGCTGGTTGTCGGGCGCAATGCCCATGGCGGCACGGCACTTGTGCGCGCGCTCGCCAGCTTTCCCCTCACGTTGCCGCTCGTCAATGGCACGATGCCGGTCCAAACGGTCGCGGTCGAAGATGTTGCGGCAGCCGTCAACGCGGCGATCGACGGCGAAATTCCACCTGGCAGCGATCTCGAACTCGCCGCGGATGAAGCACTGACATTGCAGGATGTGGTCGCCACGCACCGGCAATGGCTCGGCCTGCCCCCTGCCCCCGTCATAAATCTTCCGTCGGCGCTCATGCACCCTGTCAGCCTTGTGGCGGACGCCGCAGGCGCGCTCGGCTGGCGCTCGCCGCTTCGTTCAACCGCCATGACGGTGATGTCGGAAGGCATCGTGACGGAAAATGAAACGGGACCGAGGATGGCGTCGCTCAAGACCCTGAAACAGACGCTGGCCGCCCACCCTTCCGGCGTGCAGGACCTTTGGTTTGCCAGATCCTATCTGCTCAAACCGCTGGTCATCCTCTGCCTGTCTTTATTCTGGCTGCTGTCCGGCCTCGTGCCGCTGCTGAACATCAATGGAGCAGCGGCGCATTTTCTGCCCTTCATGCCGCAGGCATCGGCTGTCACCCTCACACTCGCCACCTGCCTCATCGATATCGCCCTCGGCGTCACCGTCCTGCTGCGGCCGCTCGCCAGAAAGGCGCTCATCGGCATGCTGCTGGTCAGCGCTGCTTACCTCGCCGGCGGCAGCCTGCTGGAACCGGGCCTGTGGTTCGATCCGCTCGGCCCCTTGGTCAAGGTCCTGCCTTCCATCGCCCTGACACTTGTTGCCCTCGCCACGCTGGATGAACGCTGATGACGCTTGAGGAACTGCTGCGGCTTGCCCATGTCATCGGCGCAACGGTGCTGTTCGGCACCGGCGCGGGCATCGCATTTTTCATGGTCATGGCACGGCGAACGGCAAACCCGGCGCTGATCGCGCATGTGGCGGGCACGGTCGTCATTGCCGATACGATCTTCACCGCCACGGCGGCGATCATCCAGCCGGTGACCGGCTATTTTCTCGCGCGCATCATCGGCTGGCCGCTGACCGAAGGCTGGATCGCCCTTTCGCTTGGCCTTTACGTCTTCACCGGCATTTTCTGGCTGCCGGTGGTGTGGATACAGATCCAACTGCGCAATATCGCCAGAGACTGCGCCGCTACGGGACAGGCCCTGTCGGCGCAATGGTTCCGTCTTTACCGCATCTGGTTCGCCTGCGGTTTCCCCGCTTTCTTTGCGGTCCTCGGCATCATCTGGCTGATGCTCAACAAGCCGGATATTGCCCTGTTCGGCTGATGCCGTTCAATGGGCCGCCTGCTTTTCGACAAGCTGCGCCAGCTGCTCCGCAACCGTGTTCCAGCCATCGAAGAACCCCATCTCCGCGTGCTTATCGCGATCCACAGGGTTTCTGTGCATGGCATAGGCCACATATTCCATGCCCTCGGGATGATCGCGAAACTGCATGACGGCGGTGAGGAACGGTTGGGCGGAGGGGCGGAAACCCGCAATCAGCGCATCGGTGAAAACCAGACGCTCTCCATCATCCACCGCCAGAAAACAGCCGCTGATATGGTCGCCGAATGCCGTACCATCCTCGCTGTAGCGGGTCTCGAAGGCGCCGCCGGGATAAAGCTCCATTTTTTCCACCCGGCACTGGCCGGGATGTGGCACCCACCATTGTTCAAGGCTGTTCTTGTCCACCCATGCATTCCACACAAGCCGGCGCGGCGCCCTTATGATGCGTGAAATCTTCAGGTCGAGATCGGGATTGAAAGTCTCGGTCATTGCTCATTCTCCCCTTTGCCGGACATCCTGTCCTGTTGCGCCATGACGAATTGTTCGAGCCGGTCCGTGCGGCCTTCCCAGATGGCGCGCTGTTGCGAAAGCCAGCCGTCAAGCATGGAAAACCGCTGTTTCTCCAGCGAGCAGAACCGGACACGGCCCTGCTTGCGCGTCACGATCAGCCCGGCCTCTTCCAGCTGGCGAATGTGTTTCATGAAGGAAGGCAGGGCCATGTCGAAGGGTTCGGCCAGCGTTCCGATGCTCGCCTCCCCGCCGCCCAGCCTCAGGATCACCGCCCTGCGGGTCGGATCGGCAAGAGACTGGAAGATATCGTCGAGCGCGTCTGAATAGTTTTCCATAAGGCTAACTATCACGACGCAACACTTAGCTCAATGGATAAGTTTAAAAATCGCGAAAATTTCGCGATCCCGTGGAATAAAGCCGCCGCCTGCGGTGTCTCTTGGTGTGCTGGCGGCTTGAGCCCGCCCGAACCAAGGAGGATATGTCCATGAAGATCCGCTTTATCGTTCCCGCCCTCATTCTGGCCTTTGCCGGAACGGCCTATGCCGCCCCTGCGGTCGAAACGGTCAAGACCGCCAAAGGCAATGTGCTGGCAGGCGAAAAAGGCATGACGCTCTACACTTTCAAGAACGACAAGAAGGGCGTATCCAATTGTTATGACAAATGCGCCACGAACTGGCCGCCGTTTTTCGCGGCCACCGGCGACAAAGCGGAAGGCGCCTATTCCCTCGTGACACGCAAGGATGGCAAGATGCAGTGGGCAAAGGACGGCATGCCGCTTTATTACTGGATCAAGGATACCAAGAAGGGCGACGCCACCGGCGATGGCATGAACGGTGTATGGGATGCCGCAAAACCCTGACGGCATGACTGGAAAAACGCGGGGGAGCCTCTCCCCCGCAGCCGGCAGCTTCGAGGCGGAGATGCTGGCCCTGATACCCATGCTGCGCCGTTATTCCCGCAGCCTTTCCCGCTCCGACGCCGACGGCGAGGACCTTCTGCAGGACTGCGTGGAAAAGGCCCTTGCCAATAAAAGGCAATGGCGCGGAACAGGTTTGAAATCATGGGCTTACACGATAATGACGAATCTTTATCGCAACCGCTATCGCGCCGAGAAACGTCACCCGTCAGAAAGCCTCGAGGGCCATGAAACCATCGCCGTCGCCGACACGCTTTCCGATACGCTGGAGAATGACCGGCTGCACGGCGCGCTCGCCCTTCTTGCCCCGGATATGCGGGCTGTGCTGATGCTGGTGACGGTGGAAGGCTACAGCTACCAGGAGGCGGCCGAGATGCTGTCGATCCCGCTCGGCACCGTCATGTCCAGACTGTCCCGCGCCCGCGAAACCCTTCGTCAGCAGCTGGCGGCGGACAATATCATTCCCCTGCGGAGACCACGATGAAACGGCCCGACGCCATAACCGAAGACGACCTGCACGCCTATGTCGACGGGCTTCTTTCCGACGACGACCGCGCGGCTGTCGAGGCGTGGCTCGCAGAAAGACCTGAAGAGCAGGCCCGTGTGCAGGATTGGAAACAACAGGCCGATAGTCTTCGCAACGCCTTCGCCTCCTATGCAGCCGCACATCCGCATGATGCATCGTTGCTTGGCCCGCAAGAACCGGGCCGACCATGGCGGCTGAAACCGGCTCTCCTGAAAACGGCGGCGGCCCTCATGATCTTCGTCGCGGGTGCCGCAGCCGGCAGGCTTCTGCCATCGTCTTTTTCCACCCCCCAGGACGTGACGCTGGCATCGCTGACGACGGATATTCCGGCACAGGCGAAATCCGCCTATCTCATCTATGCGAGCGAGGTGCGCCATCCCGTCGAAGTCGGCGCCGGAGAGCAGCAGCATCTCGCGACATGGCTCGGCAAGCGGCTCGGCTATCCCTTCGCCATCCCCGATCTCTCGAAGATCGGCTATGACCTCGTCGGTGGACGCCTCATCCCCGTCAGCGGCAAGCCGGGCGCGATGCTGATGTATCAGGACAAGACCGGCCGCCGGGTGACGGTGCTGATCGGCCACAACGAGGAAAACCGCACCACCAGTTTCCGCATGGCGAGCGCCGACGGCATCGAGACCTTCTACTGGATCGACAACGAACTGGGTTACGCCGTGTCGGCCGAACTGACACGCGACGAGGTGCAGGCGATCGCCGAGGAATGTTACCGGCAGTTCCCGACGTAAAGACTGTTATTTCAGCATTGGCCAGAGGCTGATGACGAGCAGCACGGCCATGGTGATGTTGAACCATTTGAGCCGCACCGGCACGGATAGCCAGTCGCGCAGCGCAGAGCCGAAACCGGCCCAGGTGGAAACGCTGGGCAGATTGACGGCGGCGAAGGCCACACCGACGACCAGAACGGTGACGAAATATTGCGCCTCGTTGGTATAGGTCGCCATCGCCGTCACCGCCATCACCCAGGCTTTGGGATTGACCCACTGAAACGCGGCGGCGGCAAGAAAGCTCATCGGCTGCGTAGCGGCCGTATCTTCATTCAGGCTGCGGGAAGTGCCGATCTTCCACGCGATCCAGACGAGATAGAGCCCGCCCGCGAATTTCAGCCCGGTATAGAGCAGCGGCACCGAATGCAGCAGCGCCCCGAGACCGAAACCGACCCCGATCAACAGCGACAGGAACCCCGCCCCGATACCCAGCATATGCGGAATGGTGCGGCGGAACCCGAAATTCACGCCGGAAGCAAAAAGCATCATATTGTTCGGGCCGGGCGTGATGGAGGTGGTGAAGGCAAACAGCACCAGGGCAACGAAAGTTTCAACGGTCATGGTCTCTCCTGTGCTGGGGACCCTAGCCATGGGACAACCATCAGACCACCCCATCAGACAGATGGACGGGGTCAATTTTTTTGATGGATCGATCCCCGCCATGCCGGGTTTGAGAAGTTGGAGCAAAGGGCTATTCTCAGTCGACAACGCTGGAGCGAAACGATGTATGACGACATTCCTTCCGTTAGCCTTCCATCCGGAAAAGAGGTTCCAGCCCTTGGCCTCGGCACCTGGAACATGGGAGAGACAAGATCATCCGCACCACAGGAAGTCGAAAGCATCCGCAAGGCGATCGATCTCGGCATGAGGCTGATCGACACGGCTGAAATGTATGCGGACGGCCGATCGGAAGAGGTGGTCGGCACGGCAATCGCCGGCCGCCGGGACAACGTGTTTCTGGTCAGCAAGGTCTATCCCTGGAACGCCAGCGCCAAAGGCACGGCAGAGGCCTGCGAGCGCAGCCTTGCAAGGCTCGGCACCGACCATATCGACCTCTATCTGCTGCACTGGCGCGGCGAGCACCCGCTCGAAGAAACCGTGGCGGCTTTCGAAAGGCTGAAGAGGGATGGCAAGATCGGCGACTGGGGCGTCTCCAATTTCGATACCGACGACATGGAGGAGCTTTTCGCCGTGCCAGATGGCAAAAACTGCGCCGCCAATCAGGTGCTTTACAATCTGTCCCGGCGCGGGCCGGAATTTTCGCTGCTGCCCTGGTGCCAGCAGCATGGTGTGCCGCTGATGGCCTATTCTCCCATAGAGCAGGGCCGCATCCTGAAGAACCACGAACTCATCCGCATCGCCAAGGCCTATCAGGCGACACCGGCGCAGCTGGCGCTGGCCTTTCTGCTGGAGAGAGATGGCGTCATCGCCATCCCGAAATCCGCCAGCGCCTCCCGTGTCGAGGAAAATCGCGGCGCGACCGATCTTGAGATAACCGAGGAAGACTGGGCCGCCCTCGACACCGCATTCCCGCCACCGACGCGCAAGACAGCATTGGAAATGCTCTGACGGAACATGGGGTTAAGAGACATTCCGGAATCGGGTGCTGAAGCGGTTGAATCGGAACGTGAGAAGCGGGACGACACCGCCGCGCCACCGGAAGCGCCAGTAGCGGCGCGGCAAGCCGCGCCGTCAGGCCCGAGGGCCGAGCGTATCTTATGAGGGTATGCGCTGCTCGTATTCTTTCCGCAGCGCCAGCCAGGCATCCCAGAAAGGTCCCGGTTCCTTCTCCTGAAGGCGGGCCGCGAGAATATCGAGATGCGCGTGCCAGCCGGAGCTGACATCGAGCCTGGTCTTCCTGTCAACCAGCCGGCGGTGAACCAGCGTCAGCAGCACATCCTTGCCCAGAGCCTGAAGCTCGATCGATACCTCGCCGCCTTCGCCCCAGCTGAAGACAAGGCGATGCGGCGGAACGACGGTAATGATGCGGGATGCCATCTTTTCCTCTTCGGAAAAGCCCTCCGGCCGGCGACCGGGCGGATTTGAAAGCTCGTCGTTGCGCCAGACCAATTCGAATGGCGCATCGGGTGCCAGCCGCATTTCGCCTGATGCCAGCCAGCGGCGGCGAAGATCGCTTTGCGTCAGATAGGCCCACACCCGCTCGATCGGTCCCGGCAACAGCCGCTCGATCTTCAGGGTTGCGGGCTCCACGAGCTGACCATAGGTGTCAGCCATTGCAATATCAGCCATTGTCATTTCCTCCATCTGCAGGGGGTTTTCCCTGATCGTCCTCCCGGAGCATCTGCTCAAGAATATCGAGACGGCTGTTCCAGAACTGCCGGTAGAAGCCCAGCCATTCATGCGCCTGCGCCAGCGGTTCCGGCGCCAGCCGGCAAACATGGGTGCGCCCCCTCACCTCGCGGCGGATAAGCCCGGCATTTTCCAGCGCCTTGATGTGCTTGGAAGCCGCAGCCAGCGATATGTCGAACGGCTCGGCCAACTGGCTTACCGTCCGCTCGCCAAGGGAAAGGTCACGCAGCATCGTGCGCCGCGTCGCGTCGCCAAGAGCATGAAAGACAGTGTCGAGTTGTGGAACAGATAATTCAACCATGTTGTTGAATATAGACTGCCAGCCACAAAAGTCAACCATATGGTTGAATATTGATTGACGGAGACGAAGCGCATAAAAAAACCCGCGGCGAACCGCGGGCTTATATTCCGGCATCTGCGCCGAACAGGGAGATTACATCCCCTGCGAACCGCGGTTCATCGCGGCAATGCCCGTGCGGCAGATCTCGATCAGGCCGAGCGGCTTGATGATGGCCACGAACTGGTCGATCTTTGACGACTTGCCGGTGATTTCGAAGATGAAATGCTCGACAGTCGCATCCACCACCTTGGCCTGAAACGCATCGGCAAGGCGCAGCGCTTCGGCACGGACTTCGCCCGTACCAGCCACCTTGATAAGCGCCACTTCGCGCTCGATCGGCCGCTCCTGTCCCAGCTCGCGGGCGCGAACGGTGAGGTCGAGAACCCGGTGCACCGGCACGATGCGCTCCAGCTGCGCCTTGATCTGCTCCAGCACGATCGGTGTGCCGCGCGTGACGATGGTGATGCGCGACAGATGCGCTTCATGTTCCGTTTCCGAAACCGTCAGGCTTTCGATGTTGTAGCCGCGGCCGGAGAACAGGCCGATGACCCGGGCGAGAACGCCCGGCTCGTTGCTGACCAGAACCGACAGCGTGTGATTTTCGACGGCAGCCGTTTCCTTCTGGATGAAATAGGCGGAGCCGGTGGGTTGTAGGTGTGCGTTCATGTCCTTTTCCTCTCCCGGCTCAGACTAGCTGACGGCCCTTGGCGTCAATGGCGTTGGCAACCGCTTCATCCGTCGCCTCGTCCGGCAACAGCATCTCGTTATGGGCTTTACCAGACGGGATCATCGGGAAGCAATTGGCAAGATTGGCGACGCGGCAGTCGAAGATGACGGGCTTCTTGACCGCGATCATCTCGGCAATCTTGTCATCCAGTTCCTTCGGATCGTCGCAATACATGCCGACCGCGCCATAGGCTTCCGCCAGCTTGACGAAATCAGGCATGGCTTCCGTATAGGAATTGGACAGGCGGTTGCCGTGCAGCAGCTGCTGCCATTGGCGCACCATGCCCATATACTGGTTGTTGAGAATGAAAATCTTCACCGGCAGGCCGTACTGGATGGCGCAGGACATTTCCTGAATGCACATCTGGATCGAGGCGTCACCGGCAATGTCGATGACCAGTGCGTCCGGATGCGCGACCTGAACGCCGATGGCCGCCGGCAGGCCGTAGCCCATGGTGCCGAGACCGCCCGAGGTCATCCAGTGATTGGGCTCCTCGAAACCGAAGAACTGCGCCGCCCACATCTGATGCTGGCCGACTTCGGTAGTGATGTAGGTGTCGCGTCCCTTCGAAGCCTCATAAAGCCGCTGCAAGGCATATTGCGGCATGATGACATCTTTGGAATTCTTGTAGGCGAAGGAATTGCGGGCGCGCCAGCGCTCGATCTGCGCCCACCAGTCGGCGGTCTGCGCCTTTTCCGGCTTCTTCGGCAGAGCGCGCCACAGGCGAACCATATCTTCCAGAACATGGCCGACATCGCCGATAACAGGAACATCGACGCGAACCGTCTTGTTGATCGAGGACGGGTCGATGTCGATGTGGATCTTCTTGGAGTTCGGCGAGAAGGCATTGATGCGGCCGGTAATTCGGTCGTCGAAACGCGCGCCGACGCAGACCAGAACGTCGCAATCATGCATCGTCATATTGGCTTCGTAGGAACCGTGCATGCCCAGCATGCCGAGCCAGTTCTTGCCGGAAGCCGGATAAGCGCCGAGACCCATCAGCGTCGAGGTGATCGGGAAGCCGGTCAGCTCGACCAGTTCGCGCAGCAAACGGGTGGCTTCCGGGCCGGAATTGATGACGCCGCCGCCGGTATAGAAAACCGGCTTCTTCGCCTTCGACATCAGCTCGATGGCCGCATGAATGGCGTTCAGATCGCCCTGAACCTTCGGCTTGTAGCTCTTCTGCTGAACGGAGGCGGAAGGCGGCGTATAGGTGCCGGTGGCGAACTGGATGTCCTTCGGAATATCAACGACGACAGGACCGGGACGACCCGTCTGCGCGATGCGGAAAGCCTCGTGAATGATGCCCGCCAGTTCATTGACGTCCTTGACCAGCCAGTTGTGCTTGGTGCAGGGGCGCGTGATGCCGACGGTATCGCATTCCTGAAACGCGTCGGAACCGATCAGCGTGGTGGGAACCTGGCCGGACAGGCAGACGAGCGGAATGGAATCCATCAGCGCATCCTGCAGCGGGGTAACCGCATTTGTCGCGCCGGGGCCGGACGTGACGAGCATGACGCCAACCTTGCCGGTGGAACGGGCATAACCTTCGGCGGCGTGGCCAGCGCCCTGCTCGTGGCGCACGAGAATGTGCTGGATGTCTTCCTGCTGGAAAATCTCGTCATAGATCGGAAGCACGGCACCACCAGGGTAACCGAAGATGTGCTCGACGCCATTGTCCTTCAGCGCCTGCAGAACGATCTCCGCCCCTGTCATGCGATTGCTGTTTTCCGTATTGTCCTTATCCGTCATTGCCTGTTTCCATCCCGCTTTGGCTTTGGATATCGAGGAGCCCGAGGGCCTGTTTGAAGACATAAAAAAAGGCCCCTAGAGGAGCCTCGTTCAGCGCATGGGTGCTTTCGCCGGATGGTTACACCATCCTGCCCATGCGCCGTCCCACCACGATAAGTACGTTAAGATTTTTCATGGGCCGGAGTGTTAGCCAGAAAAGCGCCTGTCGTCAACGCATATTGCGGAAAAAATCGGCGGCCGCTTCTTTTATTGCGAAAAAGCATAGGCCCACGAAATTTTCGAACGCGATTGATACACCTGTTGTTAAATATAATCTTTTATTCTCGAAGACGCAGATACTGCCCGAACCACCGCGATCATCCGCATGTCCCGGGATACGATGTGAACAATAGCGAGATTCATAAAGCGTCCCGCGCGGACGAAAACGAACGGCGATCCGATCAGCAACCGGCAAACCGCATGCTTGGCCGTGTCATCGCCTGCGACGGTGCCCATGCGACAATCGCCGCTGAAACGGAACCGGGTTCCACCGATATTGCGCAGCTCTGGTCCGTCGGACGCCTGATCTCCATCGAAATGGGAACGAGCCGTGTTGCGGCACTGGTCTTCGCCATGCGCACCGATGAAAGATACTGGTCGTCGGACAGGGCGAACAGGCTGTTGATCGACGTGGAACTGGTGGGAGAAGTCTACCGTACCGAAGACGGCAGCGAACGCTTCTCCTCCGGCATTTCCCGTTACCCCTATCTCGGTGCGGTAGCGCATCGCATCCGCACCAGTGACCTCGCCAGGATTTACGACAGCGGCAAGCGCGACAGCTGCATCATCGGCAAGCTGACGCAGGACGAGACGATCGGTGCCTCCATCAGCATTCCCCAGATGCTTTCGAAACACTTCGCGGTCGTGGGTTCGACAGGCGTGGGCAAGACCACCGCGGTGTCCCTGCTGCTGCACAAGGCGATCGAGACAGACCCGAAACTGCGCGTTCTCATTCTCGATCCGCATAACGAATTCGCCGCCGCCTTTCCGGATCATTCTGTCGTCATCGATACCGACACGCTCGACCTTCCTTTCTGGCTGATGCGCCTTGAGGAATTTACGGAGGTGATCTTCCGTGGCCGCAAACCCGTGCCGGAAGAGATGGATGTTCTGCGCGAAGTCATCCCGGAGGCGAAAAAGGCATTTCGCGGTACCGAAGGCTCCGCCGTCCGCCGCACCTCCGACAAGAGCGCGATCACGCCGGACACGCCGATCCCCTACCGCATGGCCGATCTTCTGGCCTTCATCGACGAGCGCATCGGGCGGCTGGAAGGGCGCGGCGAAAAGCCGGCGCTGCGTTCGCTGAAAGGCCGCATCCTCTCGGCCATCAACGACCCCCGCTATAATTTCATGTTCTCCAGCAATACGATCAGTGACACCATTCTGGAGACGGTGGCGCATATCTTCCGTATTCCCGGCGAAGGCAGGCCGATTTCAGTGTTCCAGCTGTCGGGCATTCCCTCCGAAGTCGTCAATTCGGTGGTCTCCGTCCTCTGCCGTATGTCCTTCGAGCTTGCCGTTCTCGCACGCGGATCGCTGCACATGCTGGTCGTCTGCGAAGAAGCCCACCGCTATGTTCCCGCCGACCCCGAACGCGGCTTTTTCCCCACCCGGCAATCCATCGCCCAGATTGCCAAGGAAGGCCGCAAATACGGCATTTCGCTCGGCGTCATCAGCCAGCGGCCGAGCGAACTGGACCAGACCATCCTGTCGCAGTGCTCGACCGTTTTTGCCATGCGGCTCTCGAACGAGATCGACCAGAAGATCATCCTGTCTGCCGTTCCGAACGCCTCGGCTTCGACCACCAGCTTTTTGTCGTCCATCGGCAATGGTGAGGCCATCGCCTTCGGCGAGGCTGTCGGTGTGCCGATGCGCATGCGCTTCGACCGGGTGCCCATGAGCAAATTGCCGAAGGCGAGCGGTACGGTCAGCCACGCCCCCCACGAGACGCCGGATACCGTCGACCTGAACAACATCGTCACCCGCATGCGTGCCGCAGCCAGGCCGGTCATCACCGGCTTCCAGCAAAGCGTCGAGGCGGCCTTCTCCGATCAGCAGGAGCCGCTGCCGCCCCACGGGAAGGCCGACGATATCGACAGCTGGAAGCGTGAACTGGGTCCGACGACGGAAGGGGGATACGAACCCTATCGCCCCGACATGCTGCCCGGCCGCACGCCGCCAGCACCGCAAAATCCGGCGAGGACGGACAGCGCCTCGGGAGCCGTCAACGAATTGCGCAAGGCCGGCTTCCAGATGCAGGCGCAAAGCGGCCCGCCCGCCGATACACGCCCTTCGCTGCGCGAAAGCCTGCTGAAAAAACCGCTCGGCAGTCTTTACCGCAAGGATTGACGCCGGCTTTCAGGGCTGGATGCGGGTCCAGTCTTCTCCCATCTGGTTGCGGAACCAGGTCATCTGCCGTTTGGCATATTGGCGGGTTGCGGTGGCCGATTTTTCGATCACCTCGGCCTCACCCATGCGTCCGGCCAGCATATCGGCGATCTGGGCAACGCCAATCGCCTTCATCGCCGTTGCGTCGGGCGCAAGCCTGAGCGCGAGAAGCGCCTCCACCTCCTCCACCGCGCCGCTGTCCATCATGGCCTCGAAACGCCGGTTGATGCGCTCATGAAGCACCGGCCTTTCCGGCAGGACGACGAATTTTTGTGCGCGGTCGGGATCGACAATCACCGGGCCTCGGGCCTGCTGGAAATCCCGGATCGATTTTCCGGTCGTCTCGAGCACTTCCAGCGCCCGGACGATGCGCTGCCCGTCTCCCGGCTGGAGCATTTCCGCCGTGGCCGGGTCACGGCGGGATAATGCGGCGTGAAGTGTCGCCGCCCCTTCCGCGACCAGTCGGGCGCGAAAACCCTCGCGGATGTCATCGGGAATTGCGGGCATGTCGGAGAGGCCACCCGTCAGTGCCTTGAAATAAAGCCCCGTGCCACCGACGATGACAGGAAAACGCCCCTGCCCGCGCAGGTCGGAAAGCAGGGCGGAGATATCCCGCAGCCATTCTCCCGTCGAATAGAGGTTGCGCGCCGGCACATGGCCGTAGAGAAGATGCGGCACCCCCGCCATTTCCTCTTCCGAAGGCCGGGCGGTCAGCACCCGCAGCGTATCGTAAACCTGCATGCTGTCGGCATTGATGACAACACCGTTACGCTCCCGCGCCAGACGAAGCGCAAGCGCGGACTTGCCGCTTGCCGTCGGGCCGGTTATCAGGATCGCATCAAAATTCTCATCAAGGTTTTTCATCATGGCTCTCGTTGCCACGCTTATCGCCAATCCGTCAAATCCTGTTCTGACACCGGCCCTCGGCGAAGCGGCCGCGAAGGCCGTCAATGCGTCAGGCCTTTACTGGCTGGCGGATGGCATCGCCTGCGATATCGCTTTGCCCGAAGGAACGGATATGGCGACGGCGGATCGTCTCCTGCGCCTGGCAATCATCGACCGGAAAATCGATATCGTCATCCAGGAGCAGGACCAGCGCCGCAAGAAGCTGCTGATCGCCGATATGGATTCGACCATGATCGGCCAGGAATGCATCGACGAGCTGGCCGCTGAAGTGGGTCTGAAGGACAAGGTCTCCGCTATTACCGCCCGCGCCATGAATGGCGAGATCGCCTTCGAACCGGCATTGCTCGAACGTGTGGCGCTGCTGAAAGGCCTCCCGGTTTCGGTCATTGATGATGTCATCGAAAAGCGCATCACCCTCACCCCCGGTGGCAGGGAGCTTATCGCCACCATGAAAGCGAAAGGCTATTACACCGCCCTCGTTTCCGGCGGCTTCACAGTCTTCACCGGCCGCGTCGCAGCCATGCTGGGTTTTGACGAGAACCGCGCCAATCTGCTCGGTGAAGCCAATGGCGAGCTTGACGGCACGGTGGCCGAGCCGATCCTCGGCAAGCAGGCCAAGGTGGATGCGCTGAACGATATCGCCTCAAAGCTCGGCATCTCGCCGGAAGAGGCCATGGCGGTCGGCGATGGCGCCAACGATCTCGGTATGCTGCATCTGGCCGGCGCGGGTGTTGCCCTGCACGCCAAGCCGGCCGTGGCGGCCGAAGCACAGATGCGCATCGACCACGGTGATCTGACCGCGCTTCTTTACATTCAGGGCTATCGCAAGACGGATTTTGTCACTCCATGATCATCCGCGAGACACCAAGACTCATTCTGCGCGAGTGGAAGGAGAGCGATCGTGACCTGTTCCGCGAAATCAACGCCGACGAAAAGGTCATGGAGTTTTTTCCCTTCCGCCGCAGCCATGCGGAAGCGGACGCCGTGCTGGAAACCATCAACGGCATGATCCGTGGCAGCGGTTATGGCTTTTACGCCATGGAATTGCGCGAGACCGGCGAGGTTATGGGTTTTTGCGGCATATCGCCCGTCATGAACCTCGACCCGCCCTTCCCGCTCGGAACCATGGAGATCGGCTGGCGGCTCGCCACCCGCTTCTGGGGGCACGGCTATGTGACGGAAGCCGCGCAATCGCTGCTCGTCATGGCCTTCGATGAAAAGGAAACGCCGGAAATCGTCTCCTTCGCCGTCCATAACAACCAGCGTTCGACGGCGGTAATGGAGCGCATCGGCCTGAAGCGCGACCCCTCCCGCGATTTCGATCATCCGCGCGTACCGGAAGAAACGCACCCCCATCTGCGACCACACGTGACCTATGCGCTGACGCTGGAGGAATGGCGGACGCGGTAACGCCCCGCCCACCAGTTCCGGAGTTTATTTCACCGCCGCGTTGCCGCCATCGGCAAACAGCGCCGAACCGGCCACGAAGCTCGCCATCGGGCTGGCGAGGAAAAGCGCGGCTTGCGCAATTTCTTCCGGCTCGGCGATGCGCTTCATCGCATGCAGGCCGGCGGCCCATTCCTTCTGGGCCGCATCTCCGGCGGCAGGTGTATCGACCCCGCCGGGCAGCAACGCGTTGGCGCGAATACCCCTGACGGCATAGTCGGCGGTAACGCCTTTTACGAGCCCCATCAACGCCGCCTTCGCAGCCCCATACGCCGTCATGCCCGGTATGCCGACGCTGGTACCGACAAAGCTCGAGGTGAAGACGATGGACCCGCCACCCCGCGTCAACATCGGCGGAATCTGGCAACGCGCGCCCAGAAAGGCAGAGGTGAGATTGACGTTAAACACATGCTCCCATTCCTCGGGCGAAATCTCCGCCAGCGGCTTCATGACCCCGACCGCGCCGGCATTATTGACGGCGATATCGAGACCGCCGAAGACGCTCTCGGCCGCATCCGTAAGCCGGTAATGGGTTTCGGCAACACCGGCATCGCCCGCCACCGTATGGACGCGGCCGCCAGCCTCGCGAATTTCAGCGGCGACCTCTTCCAGAGCCGCAGCACCCCGCGCATTGATAACGACAGCCGCCCCTTGAGCGGCGAACAGCTTTGCCGTCGCCCGGCCGATGCCGGATGACGCGCCGGTGATGATGGCAACCTTGTTTTCGAGCAATTTCATATCCTTGGTCTCCTTTGATGGCGACCAAGGATTAGAGAGAGGTCGGGATCGTAACCACCCGATTCCTGCCGGACCGGGCGGAAAGCGGCTTACTCCAGCGGCAACGCCACAACGCGCAGATTGCCCTGGGCATCGGCAACCATCATATGTGCATTCTTGCGGCCTTCGGATTTCAGACCGTTGACGCGGACCAGGACGTCGCCGGGAACTTCCATGAAGTCCTGACCGACCTCGACGATGATATCGCCGGCCTTCATGCCCTTCTGTTCGGCAGTCGAACCGGGATCGACACTTGCGACCAGCACACCTTCGACGCTTTCGGCAATGCCCTTTTCGGTGCGCAACTCATTGCTGAGCACGACCAGATTCATGCCGAGAACGCTCTGCGGCGCCTCGCGCACTTCCGGCGTCTGGTCCTGCGCCTGATCGTCGGTGCCGCCATCATCATCAGGCGCCACCATCCCACCATCACCATCCTCGGCCTGCGGGTCTTCGGTCGCGGCTTTTTCGTCGGTGGTATCCTGCAGTTGGCCAAGCTTGACCTTGACGGTCTCTTCCTTGCCGTCGCGCAGGATCACAACATCGACTTCCTTGCCGACCGGACTTTCCGCCACGATCCGCAAGAGATCCCGCATTTCATGAATATCCTTGCCGTCGAATTTCAGCACGACATCGCCGGCCTGGATCGGGCCGTTTTCCACCGGCCCGCCCTTGGCCACGCCGGAAATCAGCGCCCCCCTGGCGCTGTCCATGCCGAGGCTCGCGGCCACATCGTCAGTAACAGGCTGGACGCGAACACCGAGCCAGCCGCGACGCGTCTCGCCAAATTCGATCAGCTGCTGCACGATATTCTGGGCGAGTTCCGTCGGCACGGCAAAACCGATGCCGATCGAACCACCGCTCGGCGAAATGATCGCCGTATTGATGCCGATCACCTCGCCCTTCATGTTGAAGAGCGGACCGCCGGAATTGCCCTTGTTGATCGCCGCATCCGTCTGGATGAAATTGTCATAGGGACCGGCATTGATATTGCGGCCGCGCGCGGAAATGACACCGACGGTCAGCGATCCGCCAAGCCCGAAGGGATTGCCGATGGCCATCACCCAGTCACCAATGCGCATGCTGCGCGAATCGCCGAACTTGACCGCCTTCAGCGGCGCTTTCGGCTCCACCTTCAGGACCGAAAGGTCGGTCTTGGTATCGGTGCCAACCAGCGTCGCCTTGAGTTTCGAGCCGTTCGGGAAAATCACCTCGATGGCATCAGCACCCTCGATGACGTGGTTGTTGGTGACGACATAACCGGCCGGATCGATGACGAAACCCGAGCCCAGCGAATTGACCTTTTCGCCACCTTCCGGCTTCTGGCTGTCGAAATAATCCTTGAAGAATTCCTGGAAGGGCGACCCTTCCGGCAGACGCGGCGGAACGGGGCCCTTGCCCTCGGTCTTGACGTTCTGCGACGTCGAAATATTCACCACCGCATCAAGAAGCGGTTCGGCAAGATCGGCCACCGATTCCGGCCCATGGCTCTGCGCTCTCGCTGCAACCGGCGCCGAAAGGCTACCCGCCACAAGTGCGATGCCCGCGACTGCGGCAATGCTGCTGCGAAAAGGCGAAAGAAGGGTCACGGCCATAAGCGTCCTCGCGTTTCAAATAGTCCTGCCCTGCATATATCGACAAAGCATAAGGCGGAATGATGAAGTGTAAAAATACCTTTTCGTGAACAGGCGGATGATGCTTGCCCCTGTCGACAGCATTGGCACGAAAACGGAGTAAAAAGAAAGGGCCGGTAAAAACCGGCCCCTCCAAAATCATTTGATCCGCTATCAGTTCGCCGGTGCTGGCGCAGGTGCGGCCGGAGCAGCAGGCGCCGCGCCGTCGATATTGTTGAAATAGCGGAAGAAGGTCGAATCCGGAGACAGGACCAGCGTCGTGCCGTTGCCGTTCAGCGAGTTGGCATAGGCAGACATGGAGCGATAGAACTCGAAGAAGTTCGGATCGCGCTGGAAAGCCTCGCCGAACACCTTGTTGCGCTCCGCATCGCCTTCACCGCGCAGCACTTCGGACTGACGGCGGGCGTCGGATTCCAGCTCGACGACCTGACGGTCGGCGATGGCGCGGCGGCGCTGCGCCTCTTCGTTACCACGGGCGCGGATCAATTCGGCCTCGGCCAGACGTTCCGACTTCATGCGCTCGAAGGTCTGCTGCGAGACTTCCTGCGTCAGGTCGGTACGGCGGATGCGGACATCCACGATGCTGATGCCGAGCGATTCCGCGTCGGGACGCAGATCGTCACGCACTTCCTGCATCATCGATGCACGTGCGTCCGAAAGCGCCGATTCGAAGCCGCGCAGACCGTAGACCCGGCGCAGCGAGGCGTCGAGACGGGTGCGCAGGCGCGATTCCGCCGACATCTGGTCACCCGAGACCGTCTGCCGGAAGCGGCGTGCATCCGTGATGCGATAGACCACGAAGGCATCGACCTCGTAGAACTTGCCGCCGGACACCTGAACACGGATGTTGTCGTGATCGAAGCGCAGCGCCCGGTTCTCGATATATTGTACCCGGTCGGCATCCATGAAGGCGAAGGGCAGCTTGAAATAGAGGCCCGGCGCCGTTTTCACATCCTGGATCTGACCGAAGCGGACGACGATGGCCTGCTGACGCTCGTTGACCACGAAGATCGACGAATAGCCGAGAAAAAGCAGAACGGCGAGACCGACGAGAACGGCCGTAAGACGGTTGCTCATATCAGTTGCCTCCCTGCTGTGCTGCGCCCGGATTGTTGCGCATGATCTCGTTCAGAGGCAGATAAGGCACTACGCCCTGTTTCTCGTCGATGATGATCTTGTTGGAACCCTTGAGCACCTGCTCCATGGTTTCCAGGAACATGCGCTGACGGGTCACATCAGGCGCCGTGCGATACTGGTCATAGATGGAGACGAAACGCTGTGCCTCACCCTGTGCCTCGTTGACGACGCGCGACTTGTACGCGTTCGCCTCTTCGAGGATCTGCGCGGCCTGACCGCGTGCGGCACCGAGCTTCTGGTTGGCGTACTGGTTGGCTTCCTGAACGAAGCGGTCTTCGTCCTGTTCGGCGCGCTGCACCTCATCGAAGGCATCGGCCACTTCACGCGGCGGCGCCGCATCTTCGATGGCCACGGCATTGATGGAGATACCGGCGCCATAACCGTCCATGGTGGACTGGATGATGGTGCGCACATCCGCCGCGATCGCCTGACGGTTATCGCGGAAAATATCCTGTGCCGGACGACGACCGACGACTTCACGCATGGCGCTTTCGGAAACCTGCTGCAGGGTTTCCGCCGGGCTGTCGACGTTGAAGAGATAGGATTTCGGATCGGAGACCGTATAGAGTACCGAGAACTGGACGTTGACGATGTTCTGGTCGCCCGTCAGCATCACGCCGCTGGACGAGGAAGACGAGGCGCGCGAGCCGATATTCTGCTGCTGCTCGGTGACCTTGACGATTTCCACCGTCTCGATCGGCCACAGATGGAAATGCAGGCCCGGCATCGAGATTTCGTCCTTGGGACGGCCGAAACGCAGCTCCACGCCACGCTCGTCCGGCTGAACGGTATAGACGGACTGGATGCCGAGAAAAACGAGAACGACAAGCACGAGGATCGCAACCGCGCCGCCATTGAAGCCGCCAGGCAGGACATTCTTGAAACGGTCCTGGCTGCGGCGGATGATCTCTTCGAGATCGGGCGGGCCGCCATTATTGCCGCCACCGCCGCCGCGAGGCCGGTTAGGCCCCTGCCCCCACGGGCCGCCACCGCCGCCCTGGTTGTTTCCTCCACCGCCGCCGCCCCAAGGGCCGCCGCCGCCATTCTGATTGCTCCAGGGCATCAATACCTCTTTATAAAAGCCTCTCCCGGTTCCGTTCGAAAGCGATTGCTCGCGTGCGGCGGGAATATCGACCCGTTATAGGAAGGAGAAGCGTCCGTTTCAACGCAGAGGTGGTAACTAAATACCCAATCGCGGTAAATAGTTCACTTTGACGCGGCTCTTCTCACATAAGTGGTGAACAGAACCGGATAATTGTCCTTTTCCCCTGCGGGAACGGCACTTTCCTCGATTTTTTCAAAGACGGCGGGATCGATTTCCGGGAAAAAAGTATCGCCATCGAGTTTTACGGCGACATGGGTGACGGAAAGTTGATCGGCGAAGGGCATGGCCTGACGGTAAATTTCGCCGCCGCCGGCAACAAAAACCTCGTCCACACCCAGCTCCGCAGCCTTCGTCTTTGCAAGCTTGAACGCCTCATCCAGCGACGAAACGACATCCACGCCGTCAGGCCGATAATCCGCATTGCGGCTGATGATGATATGCGGCCGCCCCGGCAAAGGACGTTCACCGACCGACAGGAACGTCTTGCGACCCATGATGAGCGGCTTGCCCATCGTCATCGCCTTGAAGCGCTTCAGATCGGTGGAAAGCTTCCACGGCATGTCGAGGTCGCGGCCGATGACACCGTTTTCCGAAACCGCGACGATGAGGGTGACACGCGGCCCGCTCATACCGCGATCGGCGCCTTGATGCTTGAATCGGCTTCGTAGTTCTCAAGCGTAAAGTCTTCGAACTTAAAGGCGAAAAGGTCCTTTACGTCAGGGTTGATGCGCATCGTCGGCAGGGTTTTCGGCGTGCGGGTCATCTGCAGCCGCGCCTGCTCGAAATGATTGGCATAGATATGCGCGTCACCCAGCGTATGAACGAAATCACCCGGCTTCAGGCCCGTGACCTGCGCCACCATCAGCGTCAGCAGCGCATAGGAGGCGATGTTGAACGGCACGCCGAGGAAGATATCGGCAGAGCGCTGATAGAGCTGACAGGACAGCTTTCCATCGGAAACATAGAACTGGAACAGGCAGTGACAGGGCGGCAGCGCCATTTCGTCCACCAGCGCCGGGTTCCACGCCGAAACGATGTGGCGACGGGAATTCGGGTTGGTCTTCAGACCCTCGATCAGAAGCGCGATCTGGTCGATATGGCGGCCGTCCGGCGCCGGCCAGGAACGCCACTGCGCGCCGTAGACCGGACCGAGATCGCCGTTCTCGTCGGCCCATTCGTCCCAGATGGAAACGCCGTTTTCCTTGAGATAGGCGATATTGGTATCGCCCTTCAGGAACCACAGCAATTCATGGATGATGGAGCGCAGATGCAGCTTCTTGGTGGTGAGAACCGGAAAACCTTCGGAAAGGTCGAAGCGCATCTGGTAACCGAAGACCGAGCGCGTACCCGTGCCGGTGCGGTCTCCGCGGTCGGAGCCGGTTTCCATGACATGCCGGAGAAGATCGAGATATTGTTTCATACGTTCTGCCGCCGATTCCCTGATATCAGGGAATATAATAGCACATGGCGGCAGAACCAATCACCTAATGCGGGCTTATCCCCGGCTCAAATCACAGCGACTGGAGCTTACCCAGTTCCTTGGCCACAAGATAATAGAAGGTCACGCGCGACTTGGAGCGGTCACCTGCCATGATCTTGCAGACGGCGTCGATCGCCTTGTCGGCGCTATCGTCGGTGATACCGAGCTTCTTGCCGCACCAGCTCGCCTTGACGCGCGCAAGTTCTTCCGGATCGGAAGCGGACACCAGCGAGGAATCCCGGTTGCGCAAGGCAATGCCGAGATGTTTGACGATCTTGCCGACCACGGCTTCGTCGGCTGCTGCGTCGTATTTCTTCACATCTGCGAGATAGTCAGTCATGTCCACTCCTTCGTGTATCCCCGGCCCGGTGTTGCTTCTAATGACCGGTTGCATGGAGAATGTGACAGCAATCCCTCGTCGTCAAGAATTGTCTAAACTGCCAGACGCAATCACGAAACCTTTTCATGGAATTGTCATGCCCCCCCTTTTCTCCGCCGGGCGAAACGCCTATATGAGCCTTGCCGGGGCAACCCGGCTATGGCGATAAACGGTCGGTGTAATAAACCTATTGGACCCGGGGGCGGTACCCGGCGCCTCCACCAAAAACCGGCGGCCCTCTCTGGAAGAAGGCCGGCTTTTGATGGGGGCGAAACAGGATCGACAAGGGCGTAAAGATCGAACTTTTGCTCGGCATGATACCGCCGTTATCGGGTCACAAGTGTAGTTGCAAACGACAACAACGCTAAGGAATATGCTCTCGCTGCCTAATGGCGGTGCGGGAATTCCGCTCTAAAGCCCTCACGGTTAGCCCCGTGAGGCGGGGTTCGGAGGTACCTGGCAACAGAAACCTCCACCTTCTCCATTTTGCCTGAATTGGTTATATGATAGCTGACTTGCGGACGGCATCGGCTTTTCCGTTGCTGCCGTTCAGGACATTGCGTATACTTGGGCAACGCGCAGCCGCTTGGATCGAGTTCAATATCCGGTTAAGGATTGTGCGAAGATTCAGACTGTTACAGCGTCCTTGGCGCGCAAGGCGCGCAGCGCATTAAAAGACGTTCGAATAAGGGAAAGACAGGACCGCATGGGGCAGGATCATATCCGTTACGACATTCTCGCACAGGATGCCCTTCGCGGCGTTATTCGCAAGGTTCTGGGTGAAGTGGCCGCCACCGGCCGCCTTCCCGGCGACCACCATTTCTTCATCACATTCCTGACCGGCGCACCGGGCGTGCGGATTTCCCAGCACCTCAAGGCCAAATATGCCGAGCAAATGACCATCGTCATCCAGCACCAGTTCTGGGACATGAAGGTTACGGAAACCGGCTTCGAAATCGGCCTGTCCTTCTCCGATACGCCGGAAAAGCTGGTTATCCCTTACAACGCCATTCGCGGTTTTTACGATCCTTCCGTCAATTTCGAGCTTGAGTTCGACGTGCCGCTGGCCGACGAGGAAGAGATGGAAGACGCCGAAATCACCGCCTACCCCGTATCCGGCGAAGCAAAGCCGGCAGCTTCTTCCGAGACGCCCAAAACCGGTGAAGAAAAGAAGGAAGGCTCCGTCGTTTCGCTCGACGCTTTCCGCAAGAAGCAATAACGGCCTTTTGTCCCAACATTAGGAAACACGGGGAGACATATCCGCATGGCCGCCGATATCGTCAATCTGCGTCAGTTTCGCAAGCAGAAAGCCCGTAACGAAAAGGAAAAGCAGGCGGAACAGAACCGCCTGTCCTTCGGCCGCACCAAGGCTGAAAAAGACCTCACCGCCGCCCTTAACGAGAAAGCCGAAAAGCGCCTTGACCAGGGCCGGCTCGAAAAGGACGATGGCGGGACCGACAGGGACTGACGTATCAGGGCTGCCGCAACCAGCGCGCCGCAGTATAGAAACCAACCGCAAGACAGAGGCCTGCCGGCGAAACATGATTCAGATTTCCAGCCGGAGGCCGATCTGATGATCCGCAAGCATTCAGCAACATTGCACGGCCACCGCACCAGCATTTCACTTGAAGACGCCTTCTGGGAAGAGCTGAAGATGATTGCCGAAAAGCGCAAGATCAGCTTCGCCGCCCTGCTGGCGGAAATAGATGACAACAGGCCCGCCGACAGCAATCTGTCCTCGTCCCTGCGCGTCTATGTGCTGAACTGGCTCAAGACCCGGTAAACGTTTCCGGCCGTCCGGCGATACGGGCTCGCCGCTTCCGCTCTTTCTCCGGGCAACTACAAATATTCCTGCCAAAAACTCGTAACGCCGTGAAAGCATTCATTAAACATTCGCGGCCTAATTTGTGCTGCAAGGCATTCCCGTATTGCGTAGCCTTGTTTTCGGTCTTTATTCCATACCTTTCCAATCCACACATCCGCCACGAGGCGACCATGGTTTCTGCCGTTTCCGGAACAAGCATCGCTGTTTCCGTTCTCTCTTCTTCATCCACCTCCTCTTCAAGCGTTTCCGAACTGAAAGCCCAGATTGCCGAAAAGCAGTCGGAACTGGCCCAGACCACCGAAGCGAAAGCACAGGAGGAGCTGAAGAGCGCCATCGCATCGCTCAAGGCGCAGCTCGAAGCCCTCGAAAACAGCACCGATAAGTCCACATCTTCGACCGACAGTGCGGATAAACCCAGCCTGTCCGGCGAGAGCAGCAGGATCGGCACGAAGAACTTCGACGTCAGCACGCCCTTTGGCGAACGCGAAAGCTGGATCTAGCCGGCTGCCGGGCAGGTCACAGGCGGCAGAAAAGGCAGGCCGAGGACCGCATCAGATTCGTCCCCAGACAATATCGCGAATCTTAGTCAAACAATCGTCTCCGGGTTGGACTGAGGATTCGCAATTGGCGCGGCAATGGCAGGCATTCCCGGTGCGAACCGGAAGATGACGCCGCTTCAGGGATGTATCCAGATAGCGCAATCTGGCGAGTGGTCCGCCTCAGAGCATGTCCAGTAAAAGTGCCTGGCGATTCTACGTCCGGAAAACGCGGGAAAACAAAAGGCTCGAGCACCTCCGGCGATTTCGTTTAGACCGGTGTGCTCCAGCTTTTCAAACAGCCTATCGATTGGCCGGCGCGTTTTCCGGCGCCAGCTCCCGGATCGCATTTTCGGTCGGCGGCACTACCAGCATCGGTGCCGATTGCGGCTCCGGCACGGGTTGCTGTTGCTGCTGCTGTTGTTGCTGCAACCGCTCCTGCTGTTCCTTCTCCTGACGAAGACGCTCTTCAGCCGCAGCCTTCTGGCGGGCTTCCTCTTCCGCCTTGGCCTTGGCTTCCGCCTCCACCCGTTGCTTTTCAGCCTGCCGCTCGGCCGCCTGAGAACGGTAGAGCGCCACTTCGCGGCGCAGGCGCTGCTTTTCAAGAACGCTGGCCTGCATGGCCTCCACCCGACGGCGCTCCTTTTCGAAAGCCCGCAGCGACAGGTAGTTGCTGAGCGCCGAAACATCAGTCGTCAATGCCGGCGCGGCCAGCGGGCCGTTATAGTTGAGACGCAGCGACGGTTCGGCCCCGGCAACGGCTTCCGTACCCGGATTGAAGAGAAGATCGAGATCGCCGTTCACGGTCGATGCGGCAAGGTCGACGGTCGCATCGCCGGCAAGCGTCACCGGATCGATACCGGCACGCAAATTCTGGAAATGAAGCGCACCGCCATTCAGCGAGAACGGCAGGCCCACATCGCCAAGCCCGATTTCACCCTGCCACAGGCTCTGATCCACCAGCGGCCGAACCTTGGGCGCATCGATCGGCTGCTGCAAACCATCGGCCGCCTGCAGGATCGGCGGCAGGGCACCGGGATTGAGCCCCTTCAGCACGAGCCCGCCGGCACGGATTTCACCTGAGCCGCCGGCAGACTTCAGAATCTCGCCGACGCTTTTGCCGGTCGATTCGGCTGTCAGGTCGATCGCCACCCGGCCGGTCGCAACCGGCCCATTGGCATTCGCCCACAGGATCGGCTCCGGATTGGCATCGGCCACCGCGATCTTGGTGCGGAAAATTCCCGCCCCTTCGCCCGTGGACATGGCCAGCCGGCCGGTCAATTTACCGCCCATGAAGCCACCCGTGACATCGTCCAGCGCAAGACTGCCCGAATCATGCGTGACCTTGGCCGCAAGACCCGTGATCGTGCCGAAAGGCCCGGCTTCGAAATTCTCCGCCTTCAGCGACAGCGCGGCCTTGAGCTGCGGGAAAGCAGCCATGGCCAGCGGCTTGGCATTGAGCGCACCGGTTTCCGGATCGATCACCGGGCCGTAGATCGCATCGCCCAGCCAGGCGAGATCGACGGTCCTGAGCGCAAGATCGCCACTGACAGGATAAGGCGCGGCACGCTGAATGACGAGATTGCCCGAGAACGGATTGCCACCGGCCTGCCCGCCAACGGAGGAAAAAGCGATCTTCTGCCCATCGACGGCCACTTTCGCATTGGCCTTCACGGCCATGCCGCCGCCGAGCTGCGGCAGCCCCACCGCGTTCATGATGAGATATGGCTCTATATCAGCGCTTTCGAGCGCCACATCGGCACTGCCTTCACCGAAATTGGCGGCCGCAACGGCAAAGGAGCCGTTCATCGAAAAATGCGTGCGCTCCGTCGAAAAACGTATGTCGGTCTGGGCGGGCGAACCGAGCGTGCCATTGAGCTTGACGGAGAGAAGCCCCTCACCATCCGCATCGAAGGGCAGCGGGTCAAGCCCCGCCTGTCCGAACAGGATCGCCGTCGACTGGTTTTTCAGGACCGCTTCCAGCGACATCGCGGTATCATCGGTGATCGACAGGAAATCCGGCATCTTGGCAACGGCCGACAGACGGCTGCCATTGACGGTACCGGAGACGGCCACATTGGCCCCGCCATTTTCGCTGTTGACGGAAACATCCACGGCAAGGTCGGAATTGGCGTACCAGGGTGCGCTCGCCGCCAGACGCCCGAGGAACGGGTGATCAGGCAATTTCTGCTGCAGCATGGTGAAGAACGGCTGCATATCCGCCGCATGCAGGTTCACCGTACCCTTGCCCGCATATTTGAGCAGCGAGCCCTGCAGCTCTCCCCTGGCCCGCACCTCGGCGCCGGCAATATCGCCCGCCGTCATGTTTTCGAGCGTCAGGATGCCGCCTGCCATGCTGAAGGCGGTCTCCACATGATTGGCGGTCACGCCGGCCATGTTGAAACGGTCGGCCTTGAACTTGGCATTGATTCGATGATCGAGAACCGAGCTTCCCACCTGATCGCCAAGCGCCAGGCTGCCGAGCGCCTTCAGGGCATCAAGGTCGATTTCGTTGCCGGCGAGATCGATGGAGAGATTGGAGGTCTTGCCGTCGGAGCGCCGTTCCAGCTCGCCCTTCAGCGATGCCTCGCCTATGGCAAGCTCGAGATTGTCGAAACGCTGGTTGCGCGTCGTCAATGAGACATCGGCGGAAAAACCGGCGGCGTTGAGCTGCCGAATTGCCGGATCGACGGAACCGGAAAGCCAGTTGGCCAGCCCCGAGGGCTGGTTGGAGGCCACAAGCAGATTACCGTTGAAGGCCGGGCCGCCAAGCAGTGTCAGCGATCCCTTGGCTTCCAGCTGCGTCCTGCCCGGCAGGGTCGCAACCGCATTCACCACCTGCCAGCCGCTGCCTTCCGGGCGCACATCCAGCCTGATGTCGCGGATGGTCGTATCGTCGGAAACAAGGGCCGGAAGGCTGATGCTAGCCTTGCCCGGCACCGGCGGCACCGGAATGCGGGCGACCATGGCCGCAAAGGCCTCGATGCGCTGACGCACCGAAACGGTGGGCTGGCGCGAGGTCTTGCCCGTCTGCACGACGGGTGGCGCGAAGCGGGCGACATCGATCTGCTGGCCATCCGCCGTCAGCAGGAACTCCGGCTTCGCACCGGTATCGAGCGTCGCTTCCCCGGTCACGACATAGGGATTTTCGCTGCCGCCGAGTTCCATGCGGTAGCTCGATATGCGCACACTCTCATTGGTCAGTTCGAAACTGCCGCGGGTGCGTGGCGAGGAAAATAGCGACGGTCCGGCCTGTTTCTGCTTTTCGTCTTCACGGAAGATGAAGGAGAACGAGCCGCTATAGGCTGGCTTTCCCGCCGCCGCGGCGATCGCACCGTCCAGATCGACCTCGACCGGATGCTCGTCCGGCACCAGCCGCACCCTGAGCCCCATGCGGCCGGCGGCATAATCGGGCTCGCTGCTGGAGAGGGAGAAGGAACCCGGATGCCCGTCGACGGCAGCACGCCCTTCCGCCTTCCACGGGCCGGCCAGCGAATTGGCGGACATGTCTGCGCTGAGACCGGTCACGACACGGTTGCGGCCGGATTGCTCATCGATGAATTCGATCTGCCCGCCTTCGATCTGTACGCTTTCCAGCACCACGGTGCGGGCAGGAATTTCCGCTCGGCTGCCACGCATCCAGTCCAGCGTGCCGTCTTTCAAGAGCCTGATCTTGGCCTTGGGTTCCTCGATACGCATGTCGAAGATGCGCGCCTCACCGGAGAGGAACGGCGCAAGCTCGGCATCCATGGAAAAACGGGCGACCTGGATGAGCGGCGAGCCGTCCGCATCCGTTCCCGCACGCACATCATGCAGGGTTACCGAAGGGAAAGGCAGGATTCGGGCTTCGACCCGGCCATGCACCACCACCTTCTTGCCGAGAATACGGCTTGCCTGATCCTCGAAATCGCGACGGAAATCCGTCCAGTCAACGAAATAGGGAATGAGCAGCGCCGAAAACAGCACCAAGGCCAGCAGTCCGCCCAGAAAAACCAGAATACGCCCGAGCACTGACCTGCATCTCCCTTCGCGAACGCTGCAAACCTATTCTTTTCTGCCTTAACGGCAAGCAGCCTTTTGTACCAATCAAATGTGAGAATGATCAGACAAGACGGAACAACTTGCCCGGATTGAAAATATTATCCGGATCGAGCGACGTTTTGATGGCGCGCATGAGATCCAGCGCATTTCCCGCCTCTTCGGCGAGAAAACTCATCTTGCCCTGGCCGATACCGTGTTCGCCGGTGCAGGTGCCGTCCATGGCAATCGCCCGGCGATTGAGGCGGGCGACGAAGGCTTCCGTTTTCGCCACGCTTTCCGCATCCTTGCCATCGAACAGAATGAGGACGTGGAAATTCCCGTCGCCCGCATGGCCGACGATTGGCGCCAGAAAGCCGTTTTCCTCGATGTCCCGCTGTGTTTCCACCACGCAATCCGCCAGCCGCGAAATCGGCACGCAGACATCGGTGGAAAGCCCGTCGAGATGGGGCGCAAGCGCCCGCGAGGCCCAATAGGCATCGTGCCGCGCCTTCCACAGCTTGTTGCGCTCGGCCGCATCGCTCGTCCAGCGGAAGTCGACGCCGCCGCATTCGGCCGCGATTTCGGCGAACTGCTGCGATTGCAGCGCCGCCGTCTCCTCCGTGCCGTGAAACTCCACGAACAGCGTCGGCTTTTCCGCGTAGTTCAGGCCGGAATAGGCGTTGCAGGCCCGCACCTGCACCTCGTCAAGCAATTCGATACGGGCAACCGGAACGCCCATCTGGATCGTCATGATGACCGCATCGCAGGCTGCCTTGATGCTGTCGAAGGTGCAGACCCCACCGGCGATCTTTTCCGGTATGCCCTGCAGCCGCAGCGTCACCGAGGTGATGACACCGAGCGTCCCCTCCGCACCCACAAAAAGCCGCGTCAGGTCGTAACCTGCCGAAGACTTGCGGGCGCGCCGCGCGGTGCGGATTTCCTCACCATTGGCGACGACAGCGGTGACGGCCAGCACATTGTCCTTCATCGTGCCGTAACGCACGGCATTGGTGCCTGACGCCCGCGTCGAGGCCATGCCGCCGATCGAGGCATTGGCACCCGGATCGATCGGGAAAAACAGGCCGGTATCGCGCAGATAGACATTGAGGTCCTCGCGCGTCACGCCCGGCTCCACCGTCACGTCAAGATCTTCGGCATTCACCTCAATGATGCGATTCATCCGGCTGAAATCGATGCAGATTCCACCATTGGGCGCATTCACCTGGCCTTCGAGCGAAGACCCCGTTCCGAACGGAATGACCGGCACCTTGTACTGCGCGCAAGCCTTCACCACGGCCTTCACATCATCGGCGTTTTCGGCAAAGACAACACCGTCAGGCGCCTGCAGGGTCAGATAGGTTGTGGTGTGGCCGTGCTGCTCGCGAAACGCCTGCCCGGTCTGGAGCCTGTCACCAAGCTGCTGCTTCAGCACCGCGAGCGCAGACGCGATACCCTCTTCGTTCCGCTTGCCCGCCACCACATCTTTCAGCGCCATCATCCATCTCCACCGCAACATCCGCCCGTAACGGATTCGATCCGTTACGAAATTCCGTCAGGTGGTATGGGATAAGGTTAACGCTTTGTCCAGCATCGCGATTGCACCGGATGCGGTTTAGCAAAAACCCCGTCCTACTCCGCCGCAAGCAGCGGCTTGTCTTCCTCCAGCGCCTTGCGGCGGGCGGCAAGTTCCAGTTCGCGGTGGAGGCGGATTTCCTCATCCGCCTGCGGCTTGGCGAAGCGGGCGATCAGCAGGTAGGAGACCGGAGTGATGTAAAGCGTCACCAGCGTCGCAAAACCGAGACCGCCGACGATGACCCAGCCGAGCGCGATGCGCGCTTCCGCACCCGCCCCCTGCGCCAGCACCAGCGGCACGCCGCCGAGAATGGTGGCGATCATCGTCATCATGACGGGGCGCAGACGGATGCTGGTGGCCTTTTCGATGGCTTCGCGCACGGTGGCACCCTGGTCGCGCAGATGGTTGGCGAATTCCACGATGAGAATGCCGTTCTTCGCCATCACGCCGACCAGCAACACAAGGCCGATCTGGCTATAGACGTTGAGGCTCGAGCCGGTGACCAGCAGCGCAATCACCGCGCAGGCCAGACCAAGCGGCACCGTCGACATGATGATGACCGAACTCAGCACACTTTCGAACTGCGCGGCCAGCACGAGGAAGATGATGGCGATGGCGAAACCGAAGGTCAGCAACATGCCACTCGAGTTTTCCTCCAGCGTCGCCGCTTCGCCGAGCGGCAGCAGGCGCGCGCCCGGCGGCAGCACGGATTGCGAAAGCTCATTCACCTTCTGCAGCGCCTCACCGAGCGAAACGCCATCCTTGAGGTTGGCGGTAAAGCCGACGGAGGGAAGCTGCTGTTCGCGGTTCAACTGCGGCGCAACCGCATTTTCCTTGAGCGTGGCGATAACCGACATCGGCACGATCTTGCCGTCGCCCGTTTTCAGGAAGACGTTTTCAAGATCGGTCGGGTCGTTGATCGGCCGGGTGGAGGACAGAAGCCGCACCGGGATAGCATCGCCATCCACGAAGACATCGACGATCGAGCGCCCTTCCAGCAGCGACTGCATGGCGCGTGACAGGCCGGTGATGTCGATGCCGAGATCCGACGCACGCTCACGGTCGATGGAAACGGAAAGCTGCGCCTGGTTGGGCTCGTTGTCAAAACGCGGCGTGTCGAACAGGCCGCTTTCCTCCATGGAAAGCAGCAGTTTCTGTGTCGCCGCCGTCAGCGCCGCATAATTGCTGCCGACCATCGCCATTTGCAACCCGTTGCCGGCGCCGCGAATTCTGAGGCTGTTCGGCTGCATCGCATTGCCGCGCAGCGCCGGAACTTTGTTGGCGGCGGAGGTGACATCGGCGGCGATCTGGTTCTGCGTCCGCTCGCGATCGGCCCAGGGCGCCAGCGTCAACACCATGAAGCCGGTATTGGACGAACCGTTCATGCCGGTGATGGAGTAGATATTACGGATTTCACCACTGTCGCGCAGCGGCTGCAGGTTTTCCTCGATCCGCTGCAGCTGGTCGCGGGTATATTCGAGGCTGACGCCCTGTGGCGCGGTGACCCGCATCATGATCGAGGCACGGTCTTCGCGCGGTGTCAGCTCGTTCTGGATCATGCCGAAAGCGATCCATGACAGGCCTGAGAAGATCAGCGCGACAACGATGACGATCAGCGGATTGTTGAGGCAGGCGGAAAGCGTCGTTTTGTAGGTGGAGGCAAAGACATTGCCGAACCAGGCGAGCGGTCCCGTCGGCTCCTTCAGCCCCTCCTTCAGCATGCGGGAAGCCAGCATCGGGCAGAGCGTCAGCGCCACGATCGATGACAAGCCCACGGCAAAGGCCAGGACGAAACCGAATTCGCGGAACAGGCCGCCAAGCTGACCGGGCAGGAAGGAAAGCGGAATGAACACGGCGGCAAGCGTCGCCGTCGTCGCGATGACCGCGAAGAAGACCTCCTGCGTGCCGAGAACGGCGGCGGCCCGCGGCCCCATGCCTTCCGCCCGGCGGCGCACGATGTTTTCCAGCACGACGATGGCGTCATCGACCACGAGGCCCGTCGCCAGCACGATGGCAAGCAGGGTCAGGATATTGACCGAGAAGCCGACCATATAGATGGCGACGATAGTGCCGATCAGCGCGACAGGCATGGTGATCGCCGGAATGAGGGTCGCACGCCAGTCGCGCAGGAAGAGATAAAGCACGACAACGACGATGATCGCCGAGAGACCGAGCGCCAGTTCCACCTCGTGCAGCGCGCCTTCGATGAAGACGGCATCATCGCTGGTGACGACGATACGCGTACCCTCAGGCAGATTGGCCGACATGGCGGCGACGGCGGCTTTTACGCCGGTTGAAATATTGAGCGTGTTCGACTGCGCCTGACGGATGACGCCGAGACCGACCCCCTGCACGCCGTTGGAGCGCAGCGAGGTGGATTCATCATCCGCACCCAGCATGACGGTTGCCACGTCCCTGAGACGGATATTGTTCTTGATCAGGAGATTGGAGAAATCCTCAGGCTTCGTCAGGCTGGCCGTGGCGCGCACGACGATGTCCTGCGTCGTGCTTTTCAGCGACCCCGCCGGCACGTCGAGGGCCGCGCTGGCAAGCGCGTTCGAAACATCGGTTACCGTCAAACCGCGGCTGGCGAGCGCCGCCTGATTGAGATCGACCCGGAAAACCTTTTCCTGATCGCCGTAAAGCTCCACATCCGCGACGCCATCAACAGCGGCCAGACGGTCGATGATCTCGTCATCCACCAGCTTGGTCAGGTCTTCCATGCTGAGCGTGGTCGAGGTGACGGCAAGGCGCATGATCGGCTGGCTGTCGGAATCCGCCTTGATGATCTGCGGTTCGTCGGCATCGTCAGGCAGCTGATTGGTGACGCGGCCGATGGCGTCGCGCACGTCGTTGGCGGCAACAGCCAGATCGACATTGTCGCCGAATTCCAGCGTCACGCGGCTGGTGCCGAATTGCGAGTTGGACGAGATGGACTTGACGCCGCTGACACGCGCCACCGCACCTTCGATGGTCTGCGTCACCTCCTGATCGATGGTTTCCGGCGCCGCCCCCTCATAGGTGGTCCTGACGCTGATCGTCGGCCGGTCGACATCGGGCAATTCGCGCACTTCGACGCCAACCAGTGCGGCAAGGCCGGCAACGACCAGCAGCGTGTTGAGAACCGCCGCCAGAATCGGCCGGCGCACGAACAATGCGGTAAAGGCGAGCTTGGAATCCTGACCGGAAGGCGGATGCGTCGTCATTGGCTGGCGACCTCTTCAGGCTTCGGCTGGTTGCCGACGCGGACCGCGCCGCCTTCTCTCACGCGCTGCAGGCCCTCGATCACGACAGGCTCGCCTTCCGCCAGCTCGGCCTTGACGAGAACGGCATCTGGATTGCGCTGCACGATCTGCACCCGCACCTTGTTCGACTTGTTCTCGGTGACGCGCCAGACATAGGAGCCTTCCGCGTCCCATTGCACGGCAAGCGGATCGACCGAGGCATAAATTTCCCCGGCAAAACGCATGGTGACGCCAAACGACATGCCGGCCCTGAGTTCATCCTTCTCATTGCCGAATTTCGCCCGGATGCGGATGGTGCGGCTTGCCTCATCGACGCGGTTGTCGACCGCCTCGACTTCGCCCCTGAAGGTCTCGCCGGGCCGGGAAATCGACGTCGCCTCCACCGGCATGCCGACCTTGATCGCGGTCACGAAGCGCTCGGGGGCCCAGAAATTGACGAGAATTTCGGAGCGGTCGTCAATACTGACGATGGTCGACTGCGTGGTAACGTTGTCGCCGATATTGGCGGCGACGATACCGGCCACGCCTTCGATGGGCGCGACGATGTCGCGACGCTTGAGATTAAGTTCGGCGGTGCTCAGCGCAAGCTTGGCGGCCTCTTCGGCAATCTGCGCATCCAGCACATCAAGGCGGGAAACGGATTTGAGGTTCTTGTAGGAATTCGATTTTTCAACCGCGCTGCGCAGCGTCACCTGCGCCTTGTCCCGCTCGATCACCTGCTCCTCATCATCGAGCCGCGCGAGCACCTGCCCCTTCACGACGCGTGCACCGGAGGAGGTGCGGATTTCCGAAAGCGTGCCGGAGGTCTGCGGCATGACGACAACAGACTGGATCGCCTCGCCGTTGCCGATAGCGTTCAACCGGTCATTGACCATGCCTTTTTTAACCGGAGCCGTCACCACCAGAGTGGCATTGCCGTTGCGGCGAGCGCCGCCGGCATTCTGGCCCGATGGCGCGCCTGAGGTTCCGGCGCCGGATGCCGCCACCTCGATCGCACCGGCCGGCATCTTGCCGAGCCCGATGGCGGCGAGCACATTGCGGGCTTCGGGCGAATAAAAGCCCCAGAGACAGAGCCCGGCTCCCACCACGGCAAGACTGACACCCACCTGTTTCCAGACCCGCATGTATTTCTCCGGTTGATCCGCGCAGCACGATACATTCCCGAAAACGACACGTTCCGGGACAGGTGCAGTATTCCTGCTTGGCGGGGGCAAGGCAACGCACAAATCCGTTCCTTACGTAATTGTAATTTGGGCGCAATTGCCGCGCCAGGCAGCCGGCCGGCAATCCTTCCGCGCAATCCTGTCGCAAATATCTTCCGTTGGGATAATCTGCCCCACGGAGAAACACGACTGGAGGAACCATGAGCACCGTGACGAAAGCCGAGAATCCTGAAGCCGACCCGCGCGTCAAGGCGGTGTTCGATGATATCCGCGCCACCCGCAAATCGGATTTCATCAACAATATGTGGCTCTACCTCGCCTTCGATGCCGATCTGCTTGAAAAGACCTGGGGTGAAGTCAAGGCGGTGATAGCGACACCCTCGGCGCTCGATCCCGTGGTGAAGGAAATGCTCTATATCGCCGTTTCCGTCACCAATGGCTGCTCCTATTGCGCCCATTCCCACACGGCCGCCGCCAAAGCCAAGGGCATGACGAAAGAGCAGCATGCCGATTTGCTGCGCGTCATCGCGCTTGCCGCAAAAACCAACCAGCTTGCTGTGGCTCTGCAAGTGCCCGTTGACGCCGCTTTCGACGCCGACAGGCAGACGTGATACAAAAAATGCCTTGGAATAGGCGTTTTGACTGACGATACCGGAATAAAAGCAGAACACGGTTCTGGCCTTTATATCCCGAATCACTACATTGGGCCGCATGAGCAACAGTTTTGACGATATGCCGTTCTTCGATGAAGAACCCGTGGCGCCGCGCAAGGCGACGAACAATGCCGGTGCGGAAAACGGCGGCGGGCTTGGCATTGCCGCCCGCGCCATGGCGGCGCGCGACCAGACGCGTGCCGCGCCTGACTATCTTTCCGGCCTCAACCCGGAACAGCGCGATGCCGTTGAAACGCTGGACGGACCCGTTCTCGTTCTCGCCGGCGCCGGCACCGGCAAGACCCGCGTTCTGACGACCCGCATCGCCCATATTCTGGCGACCGGCCGCGCCTATCCCAGCCAAATCCTTGCCGTGACCTTCACCAACAAGGCCGCCCGCGAGATGAAGGAACGTATCGGCGTTCTGGTCGGCGGCGCTGTCGAGGGCATGCCCTGGCTCGGCACCTTCCACTCCATCGGCGTCAAGCTATTGCGCCGCCATGCCGAACTCGTCGGTCTTAAATCGGATTTCACCATTCTCGATACCGATGACGTGGTGCGGCTGATCAAGCAGCTCATCCAGGCCGAAGGTCTTGATGACAAGCGCTGGCCGGCAAAACAGTTCGCCGGCATGATCGACGGCTGGAAGAACAAGGGCCTGACGCCGCCGGATATTCCGGAGGGCGACAGCCGCGCCTTCGCCAACGGCAAGGGCCGCGAACTTTACACCGCCTATCAGAACCGGCTGAAAACGCTGAACGCCTGCGACTTCGGCGATCTTCTGATGCACCCGATCAGCATCTTCCGCCGCCACACCGATATTCTGAAAGAGTATCACCAGAAGTTCCGCTATATTCTGGTGGACGAATATCAGGACACCAACACGGCGCAATATATGTGGCTCAGGCTGCTGGCCCAGCGCGCCAAGGGCGAACCGCAAAACGTCTGCTGCGTCGGCGACGACGACCAGTCGATCTATGGCTGGCGCGGCGCGGAAGTGGACAATATCCTCCGCTTCGACAAGGATTTTCCGGGCGCCAAGGTCATCAAGCTCGAGCGAAACTACCGCTCCACCGAACATATTCTCGGCGCGGCCGGCCATCTGATCGCCCATAACGAGGGACGTCTCGGCAAGACGCTGTTCACCGAACGCAGCAGCCCTGACGATGAAAAGGTCGTGGTGCATGCCGCCTGGGATTCCGAGGAGGAAGCCCGCGCGGTCGGCGAGGAAATCGAACAGCTTCAGCGCAAGAACCATAATCTGAACGACATGGCCATTCTCGTTCGCGCCTCCTTCCAGATGCGCGAATTCGAAGACCGCTTCGTCACGCTCGGCCTCAATTACCGCGTCATTGGCGGCCCGCGCTTTTATGAGCGCCTCGAAATCCGCGACGCCATGGCCTATTTCCGCCTTGTCTGCCAGCCGGCAGACGATCTTGCCTTCGAGCGGATCGTCAACACGCCGAAGCGCGGCCTTGGCGATACGACGATCCGCAATCTGCACGATTACGCCCGCGCCCGCGATATTCCGATGCTGGCCGCAGCCGCCGACATCATCGAGACCGACGAGCTGAAACCGAAGGCGCGCAAGGCGCTGTTCGACGTGGTGCAGGATTTCCGCCGCTGGCAGGGCCTCCTGGAAAACACCGAACACACCACGCTTGCCGAGCAGATTCTCGACGAAAGCGGCTATACCGCCATGTGGCAGGCCGACAAGACGGCAGAAGCGCCTGGACGACTGGAAAACCTCAAGGAACTCATCCGCTCGATGGAAGCCTTCGAGAGCATGCGCGGCTTCCTTGAGCATGTTGCCCTCGTCATGGATGCCGAGCAGAACGAAAATCTCGATGCCGTCTCCATCATGACGCTGCATTCCGCCAAGGGTCTGGAATTCGACACCGTATTCCTGCCGGGCTGGGAAGAAGGCCTGTTCCCGCACCAGCGGGCGCTGGATGAGGGCGGGCGCTCCGGCCTGGAGGAAGAACGCCGTCTCGCTTACGTTGGCATCACCCGCGCCAAGAAGCTCTGCCATATCTGGTTCGTGTCGAACCGGCGCATTCACGGGCTGTGGCAATCCACCCTGCCCTCCCGTTTCCTCGATGAACTGCCACCCGCCCATGTGGATGTGGCGGCGTCCGACAGCAGTTACGGCGGTTATGGCGGCCGCGGTGGCTATGGCCAGTCCCGATTCGACAAGGCCGATCCCTTCGCCAACAACTACTCCACCCCCGGCTGGAAGCGTGCGCAACAGAACCGCAGCGACGCCACCCGCGACAATTGGGGCACCCGCTCCGGCCATGCGGTCGAACGGATCGGTTATGGCGAAAGCGGCCCGCGCACCCGCACCATCGACGGCGAGCTGGTGGCGAAATCCGTGGCCGACACGCCATCGAAATACTTTGTCGGCGACCGCGTCTTCCACCTCAAATTCGGCAACGGCAATATTTCCGCCATCGAGGGCAACAAGCTGACCATCGATTTCGACCGCGCCGGGCAGAAACGGGTGCTGGACGGATTTGTGGAAAAGGTTTGATTCGCACGATTAAGACAGGTTCAAGACAGCTTTTTCCATAGCCCGCCTCAAGCCGTTGCAATAAAGGAATTGCTACACGACAGTGAAAACCGGGCGAGGACCGCTTTGCATATTTTACCGAAAAGCCAGCGCAAGCTTGCCGTTTTCCTGATCAACATGGACGGTGCCACCAGGCGCCTTGAGGACATGACGACCCGGCTTGATGCCATGGGGCTGAAGGCGGAGCGGGTGGCCGGTGTCAATGGCAGGGAGCTGAAGTATCCGATCCCGGAATTCAGCGAGATTTCCTACATGCTCATGCATGGCCGCCGTACCTCGCCGCCGGAAATCGGCTGTTATCTCAGCCATGTCGCCTGCGCCAATAAGTTCATGGACAGCGATGCCGATATCGCGCTCATCCTCGAAGACGACGTCGTCTTTGACCATGATTTTCTCGATGCGCTCGACGAGGCAGTGCTGAACGGCGATGACTGGGATCTGCTGCGGCTGACCACGGTCAGCAATGGCCGGAAGTTTCCGTTTCGCCCGCTCGCCGGCGGCCGTTCGCTCGCCATCGCGCTGACCCGCGAAAAGGGATCTGGAGCCTATCTCGTCAATCGCCGCGCCGGACGGTGGATCTCGAAACTCATTCCCATGCGGCTCGCCTACGATATCGCTTTTGATCTGGAATATCTCGCGGGCCTGAAGGGAGCCTTCATCTACCCGCTCTGCGCGACGCAGGATGCGGACGGTGAAAGCCAGATCCAGAACAACCTGCGCATTTATCGTCTGCCGCGCTGGCGTTATTTCACGGTACTGCCCTACCGCGCCTATCTGGAAACGAGCCGTTTTCTCCTGCGCGGCCTCCGCTTTGCGGTGGCGAAAGCACGGGTGGCAATGGAAGGCGGCAAGCGAAAAGCTGCCGCTGCCGGACATTGAGCGACAGGCTCAGATCTCTCCGGGCGTGAAGCCGATGAGATAGACCGCAGCCACCACGGCTGCGAGAATGAAAATCGAAATGACAAAAATCGTCATCCGGTTCAATGGCTTGCGCGTCGTTTTCTTCATGCTGGAACAATGCGCGGCTGCGTCGCTGGTTCCGTAGCGCACAGGATAATGTCGCCCAAGGCAAAGAAGAGGCGCAATTCGATTCCGCTTCAGGCACATATCAGCTAAAGCTCAGGTTCCTCTTCAGCTTTCCCGGCCCGCCATGACAGATACGACGCATCCCCGCCTCAACCCGCTGCATCTTGCCGCCGCCTTCGCCAGCGGCTGCCTCCTGACACTGATGGTCCATTTCAACGGCCAGCTTGCCCATTATGGCAGCGCGCTGTTTTCCTCATGGACGGCGCATGGCACCGGCACGGTGGCGGCGCTGATCTATCTCGCCATCATGCGCCCGAAGACAGACCCAGCGGCACCGGCAAAACCGAAAGCGCCGCTCTGGGCCTATTGCGGCGGGGTCGTGGGTGCGGCCATCGTCATCCTTACCTCCACCGCCGTCAATTCACCGCTGGCGCTTTCCGGCACCATTGCGCTCGGGCTTGGCGGACAGGTGATCTTCAGCCTGCTGGCTGATCTTTTCGGCCTCTTCGGCCTGCCCAAAAGACGACCGGACATGCGGGACATGGCGGCGGTGGCACTGATCCTTTGCGGCAGCGCGCTTATTATTCTCGTCGGGAGAACGGCATGATTATCTGGATCGCCATGGCCTTTACGGGTGGCGTGTTCGTGGCGCTGAGCCGGCAGATCAACGGCCGTCTCAGCCTGTCGAACTCGCCGCTCATCGCCTCCTTCTGGAACCATATTGTCGGTTTTGGCGTGCTGACCGTCATCGGGCTCATCGTCGGCGGCCTCATTCCGCCGGGCGCGGCCGATGCCCCCTGGCTTGCCTTCATCGGCGGCCCGATCGGTGTCGTCTTCATCGCTTCGGGAAGCTGGCTCATCCCACGCATCGGCGCGGTCAACACCGCCCTTCTGGTCATCAGCGGCCAGATGGTATCAGGCGTCGTGCTCGATCTTTTCAGCGATCATCCGCCGAAAATCTGGGCAAGCGCGCTCGGCATTCTTCTCATCCTTGCCGGCATGGTACTGACACAGCGGCGCGGCCGCTGACAAAACTCGGGCAGCCTCAGGAATCGCTGCCGCGCGAGAACATACTGAACAGCGTCTTGCCACCGCTTTTGCTGCCGCCGCTGGCAAGCGTGGGACGATTGCCGTTGAGCTTGGGCACCACCACCATGCGTTTGACTTCGCCGCGCTTGAAGGCCGCAAGGAAGCGGGAATAGTCCCGGAACACGACACAGCCGTTCGATTCGCCGCGTTTCGCCAGCATGTAGGTATGGGCCAGAAGACCGTCGCGGCCATGCGGGTTGACGCCGTTTTCCGGTGTCAGGCGAATGGCCTCGACGCCATGGAAACGGGCCTCGCGCATCGTCAGCTTATAGCTGGAAGGCGGTGTCGAGCCACGCATCTTCACATGAACGTAGTCCGGGTTGTCGCGCATCTTGCCGATGCCGGAATGCGCCTCCAGCTTCTCGCCGTTTGGCATGTGCACCACGCCGGAGGAAATATCGTAGATCGCCGTGCCGTTGCCGCGGTCCGGCCACGGAACCGCATCCATCTTGCTCGGCTCACGCATCGGATTGTCCGGCTTCGCAAAGGCGAGCATGGCGCCGGTGCTCTGCTTCGGCGCCTGCGGGGCCCGCAGCGGAACCGGCGCATCGAAATCCGGGACGGAAGCGACAGCGGGGACGCGCTCCTCCGCCCTGGAGGGTGCGGCGGGACGCGGCGATGGCTCCACCGTCTCAGCCGCAGCAACCTCGGGGCGGAAGCTCGGCAGCGGCACATCGTCGGGAAGCAGGCTGTTGGCCTCCTCCTCGATCTGCGGCCGCGCCAGCGCCACTTCAAATGCCGGATGTTGCGAGGCGGGGCTCCGATAGGCGACCTCGGAGGTGCGTCCGAGCGCCGAATCGACGATTGCCGAAGGCCGCAGCGCCGCAAGTTCCCTGACCGTCGCCTGCCCCTTCGTATTCACCGCCGCGCCAAAACGCTCGCCGAATTCCTTCGCACCGATTTCGGGCATGATGCCGGCAAGACGAACCGCCTTCTGCTGGCCATGGCTGTGGTCGCTCAGGCGCGAGAATTTGCGGACGTGAATATCCCGCCCAGCCGCAGGGGCGGCAGCCGTGGCGGAATCGAGCCTTGCCACCAGCGTCTTTTCAAATTGTCCGACACCGTGGGAGGCAGCCGCCATGCTGTGCAGCGAAGCAAAGGCGGCAAAGGCGAACAGCCCGGCGAAAGCGCCGCCACCAAGAAGCGCGGACATTCGGCCAAGCGAAAATGATTTGTCTCTCTTGACGGAAGACGGGCCAGCAAGACCGGCGCCATTATAGGCCGCAGCAGAAAACGCCATGATACTCGTTACTCGAACCGTTCACGCACACCCGGCCGATGCCGGTGGGATTTTGGGGCATCCGAAGAGCGGGTAAACACCACGCCGGTTTCGGAACTGACTGGTTCGAAGCATGACGAATTATGGTAACCAAAGTGTTTACGAGTCCCTGCAAAAATATTTCGTTAAGGTCTGCGCATTGTCGGGCGAAGGCAAAACAATGACTTACACGGGCATAGCGTGCATCTGCACCACATCGTCCCGGAAGAAGGCCCCTGCGGGGCGCCATCGGCCTTTAAAATTTCCGTCGCCGCATCGTCAGGTAAATTCCGACTTGGCCGGAAATTTGCTGCAAATGCGGCAGGACTGCGACGGGACGAGCGCCCGCCACGGGCACTTGCACCGGCACAAAGGTTGAAAGGGCACTTGATCCGCCAGAGCCGGCTTGGCATCCTGCTGGCAAAAAGGGAGGCACATCATGAAGGCGCTGCTGCTCATCGACATTCAGAACGGCTTTTGCCCAGGCGGCAATCTGGCCGTTGCCGAAGGCGACAAGGTCGTGCCCGCCGCCAATGCCCTGATCGACAATGGCGGTTACGATCTCGTCGTCGCATCGCAGGACTGGCACCCGGAAAACCACGGCAGTTTCGCCTCGCAGCACCCCGGCAGGAAACCTTTCGACATGGGCGAACTTTCCGGCAAACCGCAGATGATGTGGCCGGATCATTGCGTGCAGGGCACGCAGGATGCCGAATTCCATCCCGACCTGAAGACGGAGGCATTCGACTACATTCAGCAGAAGGGCGAAAACCCCGCCGTCGACAGCTATTCCGCCTTTCGCGACAACGACCAGTCGGCGACGACGGGCCTTGCCGATTATCTGGCGCGTCAGGGCGTGACGCAGCTCGACATATGCGGCCTCGCCACCGATTATTGCGTCAGTTTTTCGGTGCTCGATGCGCTCGACATGCTACCCGGCGTCAGGGTCCGTTTCATCGAGGATGCAAGCCGCGGCATCGATCCGCAGGGCATAAAGGCCGCGATTGCGGAGATGCGGGAAAAGGGCGCCGCAATCGTCAACAGCCGCGACATATTGCGCGACTGACCTCACTCTTCTGCCGGCCACAGGCGTGAGGTAAGGAACGCTCTGTCAGCGCCGCCTTGGTTTCTCCAAGACGTCGATATCACCGGCCGCGTCCTCAAGCCGTCTCAGGATTGCGGCATGTGCATCCTTGAGCCCCTGATTATAGAAAACATATCCGACCTCTTCGGCCAGAAATTCCACGAAGATCTCAGCCTGCAGAAGACCAATTTCGATTTCGGTCTCCCGGGCGAGGTAATCCCTTATCCGTGCAGCCAGCGCGGCCTTTTCCTGCTTTTCCAGCATCTGTCTTCCATGATCCGATTTCAGGCACGAAATATCGCGCGGGCGTTACCGTAACGGAAGCTTCAAGGGAATCAATCGATCCATTCATGCAATTCGTTTGCCAGCCGGCCGGGACGGCGATAGAGCGGCGGCAAGGAGTTTCCAGAGAATGTTCAATAAAGATTTTCGCGAGGGACTGCGGACCGGTTTTCCGATCGCCCTTTCCGCCGCCCCCTTTGGCGCGCTGTTCGGCGCGGTTGCAGTCGATAACGGCCTGAGCGTCACCGAAGCCACGATCATGAGCGGCACCGTCTATGCCGGCGCAAGCCAGCTTGTCGGCATCGAACTGTTTGGCCAGAAGGTCGCCCCATGGCTGATCGTTCTTTCCGTCTTCGCCGTCAATTTCCGCCATATCCTTTATTCGGCGGCCATTGCCCGAATGATCTCCGGCTGGTCGCTGATGCAGAAAGCTGCCGGCTTCTTCGTTCTGGTGGATCCGCAATTCGCCGAATCGGTCCGCAAATATGAGAACACCGGCACGGTCGGTTTTTCCTGGTATATGGGCTTTGCGGCACCGGTCTATGTGCTGTGGCTGGCCATGACCATTCTCGGCGCCTCGCTCGGCAACCTCGTCGGCGATCCGAAGGCCATCGGCCTCGATGTGCTTTTGCCGATCTATTTCATGGGCATGGTCCTGAGCTTCCGCCAGCGGGAGAATTTCTACCCCGTGATGCTGGCAAGCGCAGCCGGCGCGACGGTCGCCTATCACTTCGTCGGCTCGCCCTGGCATGTCAGCCTCGGCGCGATTGCCGGCATTCTCGTTGCCGTCCTCTATCCGCCGAAACCGGCCGGCGGGGCGAACGCCGAAAACCGGGTGGAAACGCCATGAGCGACATGCTCCATACCGATACGATGATCCTGATCGCGCTCGCCGCCATCGCCACCTATCTCACCCGCATCGGCGGTTATGTGCTGATGACGCGGATGAAATCCATCCCGCCGCGCATGGAAGCCGGACTTAACGCCGTACCGGTTGCGGTTCTGACCACGCTTGTCGCACCCGCCTTTTTCGAAGGCGGATACGAGGTGAAGATCGGCATGGTGGCAGCCCTTCTGGTCTGCCTGCGGTTTCCCGGCCTGACGATGCTGGCAATCGGCTGGGCCGTCGTCATCGCCATCAGGCATTTCGGGCTGCTTTAAGCGATCCTCTCCAGTGGCCTGGTCGCGGCAACAAGCCATGCTTTCACCTCTTCATCGGTGATCAACGGAGAGAGCTTTTCCAGAACGTCGGCATGGTAGGCGTTCAGCCAGTCGAGTTCCTCGTCGGTCAGGAGCGACACGACGACAAGCTTGTTGTCGATGGGGCACCAGGTCAGCGTCTCGAAGGAGAACATTGGCTGGTCGCCACCGGCCACCTCCTGCGCATCACGCACATAGATCAGGTTCTCGATACGGATGCCGAAAGCACCGGGACGGTAGTAACCCGGCTCGTTCGACAGGATCATGCCCGGCAGCAGCTCCTGCGTCGAAAGCCTTGCGATACGCTGCGGTCCCTCATGCACCGAAAGATAGGAACCGACACCGTGGCCGGTGCCATGGGCATAGTCGGCGCCGGCCTTCCACAGCGCGATGCGCGCCAGGGGATCGAGGTCGCAACCGCGCGTTCCCTTCGGAAACCGTGCGGTGCTGATGCCGATCACCCCCTTCAGCACCAGCGTGAAGAAACGCTTCTGCTCTTCCGGCACCGTGCCGATTGCGACGGTACGGGTGATGTCAGTAGTACCGTTGACATATTGCGCGCCGGAATCGACGAGGAACATTTCGCCATCGGCAAGTGTGCGATCCGTGTCGGTGGTGACGCGGTAGTGGATGATGGCGGCATGTTCGCCAGCGCCGGAAATCGTGTCGAAAGACACATCCTTCAACGGGTTCTGCATCGCCTGCCCCACTCTGGCCCGCGCTGCCTCCAGCGCCTTGACCGCAGCGATTTCGGTGACGCTGCCCGGCTGCTGGCGATCCAGCCAGCTCAGATATTCGACCATGGCCGCGCCATCCTGCACGTGCGCTGCGGCAGAACCGGCAAGCTCCGCCCTGTTCTTGCAGGCGCGCGGCAGGCGGACCGGATCGGCCGCTTCGACCAATGTACCGCCCGCCGCCGCGATTGCGCCCGTCAACGCCACCGGCGTCAGATCGGCATCGACCATGACCCGGCCCTTGGCGCTGGCAATCGCATGCAGGCGGTCGGCAATCTTCGATGGCGGCAACTGCGTCGCCAGTTGCGCCAGATAGGCCTCGGCCTCGATGCCGGTCTTGCGTTTGTCGAGAAAAATATCCGCCCTGCCGTCGGCATAGATGATGGCGCGGGCAAGCGGATGCGGCGTATGCGGCACGTCATTGCCACGAATATTGAAAATCCAGGCGATGGAGGACGGATCGGTAACCAGCAGGGCATCCGCGCCCTTTGCCGAAACCGTCTCCGCCAGCAGCGCGATCTTTTCCTTCGCGAGTACCCCGGTAAAGGCTTCCGGCTGGATGACGACAGGTTCCAGCGGCTCGGACGGACGATCCTGCCACAGGGCGTCGAGCGGATTGCGTTCCAGCAGGACAACGGAGCCACCCTTGCCTGCCAGTGCCTTTTCCAGACGCTTCAGTTCCGCGCCGGTATGCAGCCACGGATCGACACCGAGCCGGAAGCCCTGCGTGGCATGTTCGGACAGCCAGACAGGCGGCGGCGCGCCCACGAGATCGCCGCCGGTAAACACGGACTGATCGACTTGGGATTTGAGTTGCGTCGTATATCGGCCGTCGACAAACACCACCGCTTGCGCGCGTGTCACCAGCGCAACACCGGCAGAACCGGTGAACCCCGTCAGCCACGACAGGCGTTCGGCACATTCCGGCACATATTCTCCCTGATATTCATCGGCCCGCGGCACCAGAAAACCGTCAATGCCGAGGGCGTCGAAACCGGCGCGCAGCGCCTCGACACGGGCCTTGCCAAATTGCGGCGCGGATTTGTTTTCGAAGGTCTGGAACATGGGCGTCTTTCGGGAACTGTCATGAGAAAAGCGGTTCTGTCGCGCCGTCAAATCATTGGCGCGCATCGACAATGCCATGCGGGCAAACCCCGTTTCAAGCCATATATGACAGCCCCGGTTTCGACGATAAATTGTGCATAATTCACAAAATAAGTAATACTGAATGCGACATGATATGCGAGAAACGCATATCTACCGTGAGATATCCTCTCTAACCAAACAAAATCACATCGCTTATATATGGATCAACACAGCGAGAGAGACGCTCTCCTGGCAAAAAGGGATTTGAAGCAATGGCAAAATCTTTCCTCCGCACCGCCTTCGATCGTGTTGTTGAAGCACGCGAGCGTCAGGTCAGCCGCCATGTCAACGCAGCGCTTTTGAACCTTGACGACAAGTCGCTCGAAGCGCTGGGCATGAACCGCGCCGATCTGCGTCGCAAGGCAAAGTCCAGCTACGTATTCTGATCACGTCAGGCGCGGCGATCCTCCCTCCACCGCGTCTGAACAGGAATACGTCGACCCGCTTGAGCAAGCTCCTCCCATATGCTCGCGGGTTCCAGGCGGCGCGAAAGCGCCGCCTTTTCTTTTGCCCGAAAGCAATGTCGAAAGAGCGTCAGTCTTTGCGCAGATGCAGCGTCACCCAGCCGTTGCGCCAGATGGTGCGGATATGGGAAAGCCGCGCGCCATTATAAGCGGCGAGAACCTTCCAGCGCTGTGACGCAAGAATGCCCGACAGAATGACGGTGCCGCCGGGCGCCAGATGCGTGACAAGCTGCGGCGCCATCTTGATCAGCGGCCGCGCCAGAATATTGGCGATGATGAGATCGAATGGACCATGCTTGCGGAAAGCATCGGAGTGAAAACCGGGTGCGGTTTCCAGCGCCATTCCTGACACAATGCCGTTCAGCCGTACATTTTCCTTGGCCACCTTGACGGCAATGGGGTCGATATCCGTCGCCAGTACGGGAATGGGGCGCATCTTGCGCACGGCAATCGCCAGCACGCCGCTGCCGGTGCCGAGATCGAGCGCGTTGCGCACCGTCCGTGCCCGCAGAACATCCTCGATCATTTCAAGGCAACCCGCCGTCGTGCCGTGATGGCCGGTGCCGAAAGCCTGCCCCGCCTCGATCTCGATAGCCAGATCGTGCGGCTGCACCTTGTCGCGATCATGCGCGCCATGCACGATGAACCGCCCTGCCCTGACCGGCTTCAACCCCTCGAGCGACTTGGCGATCCAGTCGACATCGGGAACGATCTCTTTTTCGATGACGAGACCGGGAAATGCAGGCGCAAGCAAAGCGCCGACACGCTCGCGGAACTCATCCTCCTGCTCGGCCATCAAATAGACGGAGGCTTCCCAGATGTCGCGCTTCTCATCCACCTCGGTCGTGGCGATCGCAACATCCTCCTCGCCGAAATAATCCGACATGAGATCGAGGATTTCGCCGGCCTTGATTTCGGTCGTGGTGACGTAAAGTCGGATTTCGCTCACGGCGGGCTGCTTTCTCTGGCTGAGGTTGTTGTCTTGCCTTTGCCACAAAAGCTGCGCCAGTCCAATAAGCCTGGCGCAATTATGCCGGCTCTATCAGCCCTTCAGAAGATTCTGGAGCTTCTGCTCGGCAACTTCAGGGTTTTCGCCATAAGCAATCGTGCCTGAAAAACGGCCCTTAGCATCAAGCAGGATGACGGAGGCAGTATGATCCATGGTGTAATCGCCATTCGGATCCTTCTCATCCACCGGCACCTTCTTGGCATAGATGCGATAGCCTTTCAGCGTCTCGGCAATCTTGTCGGCCGGACCGGTAATGCCGGTAATCCGCTTCGAAACGTTGGAAACATATTGCTGCATGATCTCGGGCGTATCACGCTCTGGATCGACGGAGACGAAATAGGCCTGCATCTTGTCGCCGGCCGGGTCCACCTTTTCCATCCAGCCGTTCAGCTCGAACAATGTCGTCGGGCAGACTTCCGGGCAATGGGTGAAACCAAAGAACAAGGCCGTCGGTTTGCCCTGAAAGGCCTTTTCGGTAATCGGCTGGCCGTTTTGCGCCGTCAGTTCGAACGGCACGCCATAGGCCGTTTCCACCATCTGCTCACGGGTCTTCGTCATTTCGATCGTCAGCCAGCTGACGACACCGGCAAGAACGACCACCACGGCCCACAATACGATGCGAATATTTCTCATTGTCCAATCCTACCCCGAAAGCCGGCGGCATATCGCAGGCCCTGGCAGACTGATAACGAACGGCGACGGCGACGGCAAATCAACTGGACGTATTTGCGGGAACCGCGCTGATTTGTCACAAAGCGCGGACGGCCCAAACGATCACAGACACCAGGCGATACCGCTCTGCACGGTGGAAAGGAAAATATCCGTGCTGTGCCGCACCCAGCCGTCAAATGCAAGAAGCACAACGGCAAGCGAAGCCGCAGCGGCAAGACTTGCCAGAATAAACTTCAGCGGATGGGACGTGAGTGCCTTCATGCTTCTGTTATAACCTGTTTGCGCAAGCGCGAAAACCGCCAAAATACTGGGCTTCGACGATCCGGCAGCGGCAATTGTTAGGGAAAGTTTAAAATCTTGCTGCGCATTATGATCGCAGCGGTTTTTGAAGCCTCGACATGATGTCTCCCGGTCCACGCCGGCCACCGCATAAAGCTCAATCCTGCGCGGGCCTGTTAGAGAGCCATCAGAGGAAACCTGCCGTCATGTCCAACGCCATCAAGCAATCCGGCGCATATCTCGAAATCGTTTCCTTCCATCTGAGCGATCAGGAATTCTGCATCGACATCATGGCGATCCGCGAAATCCGCGGCTGGGCGCCGGTGACCCCGATGCCGCACACGCCGCCTTATGTTCTCGGCCTCATCAACCTGCGCGGCGCCGTCATTCCCGTCATCGACATGGCCGGCCGCCTCGGCATGAAGATGACCGAACCGTCCGAACGCTCCGCCATCATCGTCACCGATATCGGCGGCAAGCTGGTCGGCCTGCTGGTGGAACAGGTCTCCGACATGATGACCATCCGCTCCGAAGACCTGCAGCCCGCGCCGGATATCATTCCGGAAGAACAGCGCAGCTTCTGCCGCGGCATCGTGGCGCTGGAAAAGAGCATGGTCTGCTTCCTCAACCTCGACACCGTCATTGCGGACGAGCTGGCACGCGAAGCGGCCTGATCAGCTGAAGCCATGCGGGCTGTATGCAGAACCTTAGGGTTTGGCACCACCTGAGCGCCCCCACCCCGTCACCCCGGACTTGATCCGGGGTCCAGCGCGATCAAGTCTTTGATCGCGAAAGAGTCCCTTCACGACGCGGGCGCGTCGTGGCTGGATGCCGGGTCAAGTCCGGCATGACGGCTAATGCATTGGAATTCCTTATCAAAATACCGGAAGAGCTTACGGCTTGCCCTTCTGCCACGTCACCTGCTGATTATAGAGCGGCACCGTGGAAATCGCCATCTTGGCCGAACCGTCGGTCAGTTCCCGCGCATGCACCAGATAGATCAGCGTGTCATTGGCCTTGTCATAGACGCGGCTGACGACGAGCTTCTTCCAGACCAGCGACATGCCCTGCCGGAATACCTCTTCCCCACCCTTCGACAGATCGATGTCGCCGATCTCCACCGGCCCCGTCTGGCTGCAGGAAATGGCGTTGTTGGATGGGTCTTCGAACCAGTTACCGTTCTTCAGCCGGTCGATGACGCCACGCTCGAAATAGGTAACGTGGCAGGTGACACCCTTGATCTTGGGATCGGCGATCGCCTCGATGACGATATCATTGCCGATCCAGTCGACCCCGACCTCACCCACGACCTGCGAATGCGCCGCTGTCACCGGAAGCAATGCCAGAAAGCCCGCAAACAAACCCGACAGAGTTTTCATCGTCATCGCATCTTCTCCGTTACGTTGCTTCAAACATAGGTGGGCGACACCATTAAGCAACCCGGGCGACGGCGCGTTTTTTCATGCTGCAGGGCTGGTAGCCGGTGGAGGTGAGACGGCCGGCGACCATTCCGATCTTTTCCGGCAGATCGCGGATATGGGCGACACGCAGGGCCTTCGCCGCCGCAATCGATGCGGCAGCGCAGACAACCGCGTCTTCGGCGGCATTATGGTGCACGAAGCGCAGCTGGAGATGATGGGCAATCACATTCAGCTTGTGCGATTCCAGATGTGGCCAGACATGCCGGGCGATCTTGACGCTGCACAGATAGGAAAGATCAGGATAGGATTGCCGGTATTTGTCGAAGGACGCCCGCATGACGCTGAAATCAAAGGCGGCATTATGGGCGATCATGGTGGCGCCATGGAAGTCATCAATGAACTCTTCCATCACCTCAGGAAATTCCGGCGCATCCTCGACATCAGCAGGCCGAATTCCGTGCACGGCAATGTTGAAGGACGAAAACCGCATGTCCTTCGGGCGGATAAGACGTTCCTCGACACGAACGATATTACCGTCTTCTATCCACGCAAGCCCGACGGAGCAGGCGCTGCCCCGTTCCTCATTGGCGGTCTCGAAATCGATGGCGATGGTTTTCAAGAGTGATTCCCGTTGTTTTATTCCGGCATAGACCGGATTGGCATCAAAGAGAACCGGCCTCGGTCGAACCCGCCTGCGAAAGCATCCATTCGATGAGCGTCACCAGATCGGGATTATCAAGCATGCGTCGTGGATAAACCAGAAAATAGGCAAGCGTGCTGGCCATGTCTTTCCCGAAGGGCGCGATCAACGCACCTTCCGCAAGCTCGCGGGAAACAAGCGAGCGTCGCGTCAACGCAATGCCATGCCCGGCTTTCGCCGCATCCAGCGCGCCATTGCTGTCGATGAAGATCGTGCCGCCGGAGGCATCGACATCGGATGCTCCGGCCGCCTCCAGCCAGCGCCGCCACTCATTGCGGTTTTCATCATGCAGAAGCGGCACGGCTTTCAGGTCTCCCGCCTCCTGAAACGGTCCGTATTTCTCAAGAAGCTGCGGCGAACAGACCGGCAAAGTGCTGTCATCGATGAAACGGATGCTCTCCAGCCCTTCATAACGGCCAAAACCATGCCGCACCGCCAGATCGACATCGTCCCGCGAAAAATCCACCAGCCGGTTGGTCACGCTGATGCGGACGTCCACATAGGGGTGTTGCTGCTGAAAGGCCGGCAATCTCGGCATCAGCCATTGTATAGCGAAAGTCGGCGTGCAGCTGAGGGTCAGAATCGTGATCTCGGAGCGCGCCGTCAGTTCCGCCGTCGCCTCGCGCATCATCCGGAAGGCGGTGCGAAGCGCGCCGTAATAACGTTCCCCCTCCCGCGTCAGCTGAATGCTGCGAGGCTTGCGGAAAAACAGCTGCACGCCAAGCCGCGTCTCCAGCTCCCGTATTTGCAGGCTGACCGCGCCAGGGGTGACATTCAGCTCGTTGGAAGCAAGCGTGACGCTGCGATACCGCGCCGCGGCTTCAAAGGCCTGCAACCCTTTAAGCGATGGAAGTTCCGTTGCCATGATTTAGCTGGGCTCAATTATCGCGAGAGAAACTATCGTTTGAAAACACAATAAAACGGGGAGTAAATAGACGCAACAGGATATGGGGGCGGAGAAAAGGCCGCAATATCGGCTTGAGGTAAACTCAACCGATATCGGGTGGATGACAGCGTGCCTTCCTGCAATCATGTCGATATTCATATAGCGTGGGAGACGATGATGGCGATACAGAAACAGATGGATGCCCGAGAGTGGGCAATGCTCATAGCGCTCTCGCTGCTCTGGGGCGGATCGTTCTTTTTCGTTGGCGTCGCGGTCAAGGAACTGCCGCCCGTCACCATCGTCACGTTGCGGGTCACGCTTGCCGCTGCGGCGCTTCTCATCGTCTGCCGTATCATGGGCCTTCACCTGCCGCGCCAATGGGCGGTGTGGCGCGCCTTTTTCGGCATGGGGCTGCTCAACAACATCATTCCCTTCTGCCTGATCGTCTGGGGCCAGACCCATATTGCCAGCGGGCTTGCCTCGATCCTTAATGCCACCACGCCCCTTTTCACCGTCATTGTCGCGCATTTCCTGACCGCTGACGAAAAGATGACCGGTAATAAACTCGTCGGCGTGCTGATCGGTTTTGCCGGCGTGGCGACGATGATCGGCCCTGCAGCCTTTGGCGGATCATCCGGCCTCTGGGGCCAGATCGCCATTCTCGGCGCAGCCATCTCCTATTCCTTCGCGGGCATATTCGGCCGCCGTTTCAAGGCCATGGGCGTGCCGCCGCTGATGACCGCCACCGGCCAGATATCCTCTTCGACGCTGATGCTGATCCCGGTGGCTCTTCTCGTCGACAGGCCATGGACACTCGCCATGCCAAGCCTCGGCACCTGGGGCGCGCTGATCGGCATCGCCTTGCTGTCAACAGCCCTCGCCTACCTCATCTTCTTCCGCATTCTTGCCAGCGCCGGCGCCACCAATCTTGCCCTCGTCACCTTCCTCATTCCCGTCAGCGCCATCCTGCTCGGTTCGTTGCTTCTCGGCGAGCAACTGGAAATGAAACATTTCGCCGGCATGGCGATGATCGCTGCCGGTCTTGCCGCAATCGATGGCAGATTGCTTTCCAGATTGCGCCAGCCGCGCCAACGGCTGCAATGAGGCCGGACGATCGAGGCCGGCTTGCGAGACAACGGCCTCGTTTTTTTCCTCTCACCCCGATGTTTTCCGGCAATGAACGCTTCCGTGCCGTCTTGACGCCCGGCGGCTCCTCTGGCCTTATGCCGCCATGACCAGCTTTGCCACCCACATGCATCTCACCGTGACCATTCGCCCCGCAGGGCGCGTGGCGGTGTCAGTGCGTTAGTCAACTGGTCATCCGTCCACCACCCTGCCGCATATTGGCAGGGTCTGGTGTTCCCGCTCTGCCTCGGCTGAAAAATCCAAGGAGAGCAGACATGCCGGAAAGCGATATACCTTCACCCCTGGACCCCGATGCGCGCTGGCCCGAAGGCCTGTGCATCCGCGCCCGCACCCCGGCAGATGCGCCGGGGATAACGGCACTGCACAACATGGCCGGATTTCGCAACGGGACGCTGCGCTGGCCGCATCAGAATCCGGAAGATATTCGCAAAGGGATCGAAACCCAGTCGGCCAACAGCTTTGCGCTGGTCGCCATTCTCTACGACAAGATCGTCGGCGATATCGGCTTGACGCGCCACACCAACCGCCGGGCCCATGCGGGCAGCATCGGCATGGGTGTTCATGATGCCTATACGGGACGGGGAATCGGCAGCGCCATGATCGGCGAAATCCTCGCCATTGCGGATCGCTGGCTGGACCTGAAAAGGATCGAGCTGACCGTTTTCACCGACAATGAACCGGCGCTGGCGCTTTATCGTAAATTCGGCTTCGAGGTCGAGGGCCATCTGAAATCCTTCGCCTTCCGCGATGGCGAATATATCGATGCCTATTGCATGGCGCGTCTGCGGTAATGGTTTAGACGGCCAAGCAATGATCCTCAAACACGCGCCGAATGGTTCGCCGCGACCATTCGGCCATTTCTTCGTTCCGCCCGCGCTCGGCATCCAGTACGATCAACGCCTTCCACAGTGCCCAGCCGCGCCCGCGCTGCCATGTGGTCTCATCCAGATCCAGCGCCCGGCGAAAGACAGCCCGGCTTTCCGCATCAAGCACATTCCACGCGAGAATGAGATCGGACGACGGATCGCCGACGCCGGAACTGCCGAAATCGATGACGGCCGACAGGCGCCCGTCCAGCACCAAGAGATTGCCCTCGGCAATATCGCCATGCACCCACACGCCCTGCCCCTGCCAACGGCTCGAAAGCGCAAGCTGCCATATCTCCATGGCCAACGCCTGATCCACCTCATCGGAAAGGCGCGCCGCCGAGGCTCTCGCCTCGCCATCATAGACCGCCAGCGATCCGCCGCGATGGAAATTATGTGCGCCCGCAAGGGGGCTATCCGAAGCATCGATGTCATGCAGGGCGTTCAAAAACCCCGCAACATCGCTGGCGATGGCCGAAAGATCGATACTGTCCAGTTGCCGGGCGAGAGGTTCACCCTTCAGCCAGCGATAGACGGACCAACAGAACGGATAATCCTCACCCGGCTGTCCAAGCGCCAAGGGTGCGGGAATCGGAACCGGCAGGAACGGCGCAAGGGCCGGCAGCCACCGATGTTCCTTTTCCACCTGCGCCACATAGCGCTCAGCACTTGGCATGCGGATCAGCATGTCGTCGCCAAGGCGGAAGCTGCGATTGTCCCAGCCGCTCAGTTCCACCGGCCGAACATCGAGCGCCGCCCATTGCGGAAACTGGCTGGCAATCAGCGCCCGGACCTGCTGAACGGTGACGACAATGCGGTCATCCATGATGCGTTCCCCGTTTCAGGCGCAAACCTCTAGCGGTGCAGGACAACTCGGCGATGACGGCAGATCAGCCGCCGATCAGCGCCAGCCACTCATCCTCGTCCATGGTCTGCACGCCCAGTTCCGTCGCCTTGGCAAGCTTGGAGCCCGCCCCCGGCCCGGCCACCAGAATATCCGTCTTTTTCGAAACGGAACCAGCCACTTTCGCGCCAAGGCTTTCGGCCCGGGCTTTCGCCTCATCCCGCGTGAATTTTTCCAGCGAGCCGGTGAAGACCACCGTCTTGCCCGCCACGGGACTGCCCTCAGTCGAAGGTTTCTCGGCTTCCTTCGGCTGCAACTCCCGTATCAACCGGTCGATGACGTCGAGATTGCGCGGTTCCTTATAGAACTCGATGATGGCGCGGGCCACCACCTCGCCGATACCGTCGATGCTGTTGAGTTCAGCCCAGGCGTCACTTGCCGGATCCGCCGCAGCCTTCATGGCCTCTTCGAAATGTTCATAGGTGCCATAGGAACGCGCCAGAAGCTTCGCCGTGGTCTCGCCGACATGGCGGATGCCGAGCGCAAAGATCAGCCGATGCAGATCGATCTCGCGGCGGGCATCGATGGCATCGAACAGCTTCCTGACGCTGACCTTGCCGAAACCGTCAATATTCTCAAGCTTGGTCAGGTGGGATGCTTCCTGCCGCGCCTTCAGCGTAAAGATATCGGGCGCAGTCTTGATAGAGAGCGCCGGATCATCGCTTTCGAAGAAGAAATCGATCTGTTTGGTGCCCAGCCCTTCAATATCAAAAGCATTTCGCGAGACGAAATGTTTTAAGTGCTCCACCGCCTGCGCCCGGCAGACGAAACCGCCGGTGCAGCGCGTGACCGAATCGAGCTTGCCGGTCTTTTCATTACGTTCGCGTACCGCATGGCTGCCGCAGACCGGACATTTCTCCGGAAACGCATATTTCACCGCTTCAGCAGGGCGCTTTTCCAGCAGCACATCCAGCACCTGCGGAATGACATCGCCAGCGCGCTGCACGATAACAGTATCGCCGATGCGAATGTCATGATCCTCAGGGCGGATACGCTCGCCGCTGTTACCAATGCCTTCGATGTAATCAGCATTGTGCAGTGTCGCATTGGTGACGACGACGCCACCGACCGTGATCGGGGTCAGGCGCGCCACCGGCGTCAGCGCCCCGGTGCGCCCCACCTGGATTTCGATATTCTCGACCGTGGTGAAAGCCTGTTCGGCCGGAAACTTGTGCGCCGTAGCCCAACGCGGGCTGCGCGAACGAAAGCCCAGCCGTTCCTGCAGATCAAGCCGGTCGACCTTGTAGACGACGCCATCGATATCATAATCGAGATCAGGCCGTGCGACGCCGATTTCATTATAATGCTCAAGCAATTGCTGGGCGGAGGTGAATCGCTTCATCAGCGGATTGACCGGAAATCCCCACTCCCGGAACTTCTCGACGATGCCATATTGCGTATCGGCAATCCGCGCCGGCTGGCCACTATTAGAGACTTCACCCAAGGCATAGGCGAAGAACCGCAGCTTGCGTTTCGCCGTCACATTGGCGTCAAGCTGGCGCAGCGAACCGGATGCCGTGTTGCGCGGGTTCACATAGGTCTGCTTGCCCTCGGCCTCCATCTGGGCGTTGAGCGCCATGAAGTCGCTCTTGGCCATATAGACTTCGCCACGCACCTCCACCACATCGGGCGCGTCCGAAGGCAATTCGTTCGGGATTTCCTTGATGGTCCTGATATTGGCGGTGACGTTCTCGCCGGTCGTGCCATCGCCGCGGGTGGCCGCCGTCTTCAGCTTGCCCTTCTCATAGCGGATCGACATGGAAAGGCCGTCGATCTTCGGCTCAGCGGTGAAGGCGATGGAATCGTCAGGCAGGTGCCCGAGGAAACGATAGACGGAACTGACGAAATCGCGCAGGTCCTCTTCCGAAAATGTATTGTCGAGCGACAGCATCGGGCGGGCATGCACGATGGGTGCAAAGGTCGGCAGCGGTGTAAAGCCGACTTTTTTCGACGGGCTGTCAGCCCGCACCAATGCCGGGAACGCCGCCTCGATGGCATCATTGCGCCGCTTCAGCGCATCATAGTCAGCATCGGAGATCTCCGGCGCGTCCTTACCGTGGTAAAGCGCGTCATGACGGGCAAGCTCGGCTGCGAGAAATGCCAGCTCGGAAGAGGCTTCAAGTTCAGTCAGGTTTTCGACGGGAATCTGGTCTTTCGACATGTCGGCCTCTTTTCGGAATTACCGAACGCTTTTAGCCGAAATAAAACGCAATAAAAACAGGTTTTGCCGTTGGACCCACAAGCCGAATCCGCGTGGGCAGCCGTCAGTCCTTGGCCGCCAGCAGGCGAGCCGCCGCCGCCCTCGCCTCGTCCGTCACCGACGCACCGGCAAGCATGCGGGCAATCTCTTCGGTCCGGTGTTTCGGCTCCATCGTCGCCACGCGGGTGGCGATGCGCTCGCTGCCATCGCCGGATGGGCCTTTTGAAATCAAGAGATGGGTCGCCGCCCGCGCCGCCACCTGCGGTGCATGGGTGACGGAGAGAACCTGCACCGTCTTCGACAGGCGACGCAGCCGCTGGCCGATAGCATCCGCCACAGCACCACCAACGCCCGTATCGATTTCATCGAACACCAGGGTCGGTGCCGAACCGCGATCCGCCAGCGCCACTTTCAACGCCAGCAGGAAACGGGACAATTCACCACCCGAGGCGACTTTCATGATCGGCCCCGGCCGTGTGCCCGGATTGGTCTGGACGTGGAATTCCACCGTGTCGATGCCGTCAGCCGTCCCCTGCTCGGGATCGGATGTCACCTCGACGGTAAACCGCGCGCGCTCCAGCTTCAGCGCCGGAAGCTCGGCCATCACAGCGTCGGAAAGCGCATCCGCCGCATGGCGGCGTTTGTCGGAAAGCGACTGGGCGGCACGGTCGAAATCAGCTTTGACGACGCCGAGATTGGCCTCCAGCTTGCCAAGCTTTTCCTCACCGGCATCGAGATCGGCGAGATCAGCCACCATTTTTTCCGCAAGCGCCGGCAGGTCAGGCACCGCGACATTATATTTACGGCCGGCGGCGCGCAGCGCAAACAGTCGCTCCTCCACCCGCTCAAGCTCGCGCGGGTCGAATTCGGTGCGGCGCAACGCCGCCTCCACTTCCATCTGCGCATTGGAAAGGCTGTCCAGCGCGGCATCCAGCAATTGCACGGTGTCTTCCAGCAGGCCGGGCGCTTCATGGCTCTTGCGCTCAAGCCGGCGCATCATGGATGCAATGACAGGCACGGGCGAAGCATTGCCATTCAGAAACTCGCTGGCTTCGGCGATATCGCCGGCAATGCGTTCGGATTTCTGCATCACCGCCCGGCGCTCGGCAAGCTCCTCCTCTTCGCCGTCACGCGGCGAAAGCCCTTCGAGTTCCTCGACGGAGGAGCGAAGGTAATCCGCCTCGCGGGCGGCGGCCTCCACCTTGGCGCGGTGGGTCTTCAGGGCGCGCTCGGCGTCTTTCCAGGTGCGGTAAAAACCCTGAACGGCGCGGGCCTCATCGCTCAGTCCGGCAAAGGCATCCAGCAGCGTGCGGTGGGCATCGGTATCGACAAGCGCGCGGTCATCATGCTGGCCGTGAATTTCCACCAGCAATTGCCCGAGCTGGCGCATCATCTGCACGCTGATGGCCTGATCATTGATATAGGCTTTGGTGCGCCCGTCGGAGGATTGCACACGGCGAAAAATCAGGTCACCGTCGTCATCGAGACCGTTTTCCCGCAGAAGAAGCCGTGTCGGATGATTGTTGGGGACTTCGAAAGTGGCAGTCACCTGCCCCTTGTCCTCGCCGTGCCGTACAAGGCCGCCATCGCCGCGGCCACCGAGCGCCAATGAAAGACTGTCGAGCAGGATCGATTTGCCAGCGCCCGTTTCCCCCGTCAACACGGAAAGGCCCGCCTCGAAACCGAGGTCGAGCCTTTCAATCAGGACGATATCGCGAATCGAGAGCTGGACCAGCATGGCCTATGCCCCGTCTCAGGCGCCGATAAGCTTCTTGCCGGCGCGCGAAATCCAGGACCCCTTGTTTTCCCGCGGCTCCAGCCCGCTGCCCTTCAGCAGCTTGTAGGAATCCGCATACCATTGGCTGTCGGGATAGTTGTTACCAAGAACGGCGGCCGCGGTCTGCGCCTCATCCGTCAGGCCCATCGCGTAATAGGCCTCCGTCAGACGCGCCAGCGCTTCCTCGATCTGGTTGGTGTTCTGGTATTGCTCGACGACGATACGGAAACGCGAAACGGCGGCGAGATATTCCTTGCGCTCAAGATAATAGCGGCCAACCTGCATTTCGCGGCCGGCAAGCTGGTCGCGGGCGAAACGGATCTTGGCCTGCGCGTCGGCGACATATTCCGAATCGGGATAGTCGTTGACGACCTTGTTCATCGCCTCGACGGTACGCTGCGCGGCGCGCTGATCCTGCGTCACGTCGGAAATCTGCTTCGAATAGGCAAGGCCGATCATGTATTGAACATAGGCGGCATCCTTGGAGCGCGGATATTGCCGCAGGAACCGGCTGCCGGTTGTGATCGCCACATCGTTCTTGTTGGTACGCGTGGCAATGAAGGTCTGCATGACAAGCGCCTTCTGGCCCCATTCGGTAAAGGGATATTGCTTGTCGATCGCCTCGAACTTGCGTGAGGCTTCCGTCATGTTGCCGGCGTTCATGTTGGCAAGCCCCTGCTTGTACAGAACGTCAGGCGGATCGGTCTCGACGCCGAGCTTGGTAATGTCGATATCCGGATCGGACTGGCAGGCCGTGACGGCGACACTTGCACCGACCAACAACAACGAAACGGCGATCCCCCGCATCGTACCCTTCATCGCACCAGACCCTACATGCTTCATTCGACAGTTCCCACTTCCCGCGCAAATACATAAGCATCGGCTTTGCACTGGCGTTTCTAGCCATAAAAGCATCCGCAGGGCAACGCAATGATGACGCATTAACGCATTTTTATGGCATCCACGCGCGCAATCACATGAATATCAGGCGATATGGCGAAACATCTTGTCCTGCATCACGAAAAAGCCGCCCCGAAGGAGCGGCTTTTCCTGTCAATTGATAGCCTGCAAACAAACTCAGGCAGACCAGGGTGCGAATTCCGGCATGTTGACCGCGACGAATTCACGGGCACGCACCATCTGGTTGCGGGCGGCCGGCGCTTCGACGATCTCATAGGCCGTACGATCGCTCAAAAGAGCCTTCAGCGCGTTCGCATTGACCTTGTGGCCACCGCGATAGGAGCGGTAGCAGCCGATGAACTGCGCGCCGGCAAGCGCCAGATCGCCCACGGCGTCCAGCGTCTTGTGACGGACGAATTCGTCCTTGGCGTAACGCAGGCCTTCCATGTTGATGACGCTGTTATCGTCGGAAATGACGACGGAATTCTCGAGCGAAGAGCCGAGCGCATAACCGGCAGCCCACAGGCGCTCAACGTCACGCATGAAACCGAAGGTGCGGGCGCGAGACAGTTCGCTCTTGAAGCTCTCCGCCGTCAGGTCACCCTTCCAGGACTGCTTGCCGATCAGCGGCGTATCGAAATCGATGTCAACCTCAAAGCGCGTGCCGTCATAGGGACGGAACTCCGCCCAGGACGCACCCGAATCGATACGCACCGGCTTGATGACGCGAATATAGCGGCGCTTCACGCCGAGGCTCTTGATGCCGACCGATTCGATCGCCTCGATGAAGGGAGCGGAGCTGCCGTCCATGATCGGCGCTTCAGGACCGTCAACCTCGACGATGAGGTTGTCGAGGCCCATGGCATAGATTGCAGCCATGACGTGCTCGATCGTCGCCACCGACTGGGAGAGCGAACGGCCGAGCACGGTGCACAGATCGGTATTGCCGACATTGGCCGAAACGGCCTTCAACTCGGTAACGCTGCCATTGTCATGAAGGCGATGAAACACGATGCCCGTTCCGGCTTCTGCGGGCTGGAACGTCATCGAAACCGGATTGCCGGAATGCACGCCAATGCCTTTGAGCTGAACAGCATGTGCGATAGTTGTCTGAAATCCGAGCAGTCCGATAGTCATGCGTATATGCCTTGTTTTGCAAACCGCGCCGCCTGGGCGCCGTTCAAGTTTTCAAGCCGGTTTTGGCAACCGGCCAAGTCCGTATTTTCCTTTACCCAGGCTCATACATACGCACATGTAGGTGCCACGACAAATCACTGTTCGTTTCGGATTGTTACACGCATAAGCCTTTGAAAAACCGAATTAATTTAGTGTTAATAACGTAAAATAAACAAAACGCCCGGATCGTGAAACCCGGGCGTTCGAAGAGGCGGATGGAATCGCCTTTAGTTGGACTGGCGGCGCAGGAAGGCCGGAATTTCCAGCTGGTCGTCGTCATGGTGGCTGGACGAGGCAGGCGTTGCGCGGCCGTGGTCGTCAAGCTGGCCACGACGCGGTGCGTAGAGGCTGGCTTCCGGCGAAAGCGGTGCGCGGCGCTGCTGCGGAGCCATGCTCGGTGCATCCATCATGTCGGACGGAACTTCTTCTTCTTCGCGGCGGCCAAGCGAGTTGGTGATGCGCTTCAGAAGACCCATCGGGCCACGCTCTTCCTGGGCGGCAGGAGCGGCATGGGTGCGATGTTCCATCTCGGCCTTCACGACCGGCGGGAAGTCCTCGACCTTCGGCATGCGTACCGGCTCTGGCTGGCGGGCAACCGGAGCAGGCTCCTGGTAGACCGGGGCCTGCGGCTGCTGCATGCGCGGAGCCGGAGCGGCAACCTGTTCCGGTGCATGGTAGACGGGCGCCGGAGCAACCGGTGCCGGAGCGACCTGCTGAACCGGCTGGGCCGGGCGAAGAGCCGCCGGCGCTTCAGCCGGAGAAGATGCGAACAGCTTGCTCTGCGGACGGAAATCCTGAGCCGGCTGCTGGTGTGCGGCGAAACCGAGTTCGCGTTCCATTTCGGCTTCCGCCGAACGGATGGTCTGGGCGATCGGGTCTACGGCCTTCTGTGCCTGCGATACTGCTGGAGCAGGCTGAACTGCGGCCGGAGCGGAAGCAACGGCCGCGGAAGGACGGATAAGCGGCTTGGCAACGGCTGCTGCGGCACGCATATCGGCAACGTTCTGTTCGCCGATGCCAGCAACGCGGTCGATGCCGGTTGCGACGACGGAGACGCGGATGAGACCTTCAAGCGCTTCGTCGAAGGTCGCGCCGAGGATGATGTTGGCATCCGGATCGACTTCTTCGCGAATGCGGGTTGCAGCCTCGTCGACTTCGAACAGGGTAAGGTCGCGACCGCCGGTGATGGAGATCAGCAGGCCCTGTGCGCCCTTCATCGAGGTTTCGTCGAGCAGCGGGTTGGCGATTGCCGCTTCCGCAGCCTGCATTGCGCGGCCCGGACCGGAAGCCTCACCGGTACCCATCATCGCGCGGCCCATTTCGCGCATGACCGAGCGAACGTCGGCGAAGTCGAGGTTGATGAGACCTTCCTTCACCATCAGATCGGTGATGCAGGCAACGCCGGAGTAGAGAACCTGGTCAGCCATGGCGAAGGCGTCGGCGAAGGTCGTCTTGTCGTTGGCAATGCGGAAGAGGTTCTGGTTCGGAATGACGATCAGCGTATCGACGGACTTCTGCAGTTCCTCGATGCCCTGTTCGGCAAGACGCATGCGGCGGCCGCCTTCGAAGTGGAAAGGCTTGGTGACGACGCCGACCGTCAGGATACCCTTGTTGCGGGCAGCCTGTGCAACGACCGGGGCAGCACCGGTGCCGGTGCCGCCGCCCATGCCGGCGGTGACGAAGCACATGTGGGTGCCGTTCAGGTGATCGATGATCTCGTCGATGCATTCTTCAGCGGCGGCGCGGCCGACTTCCGGCTGGGAACCGGCGCCGAGGCCTTCGGTGACGTTGACGCCGAGCTGGATGACCCGATCTGCCTTCGTCATGGTCAGCGCCTGGGCATCCGTGTTGGCGACGACGAAATCGACGCCCTGGAGGCCGGCCGTGATCATGTTGTTGACAGCGTTACCGCCGCCACCGCCGACACCGAAAACGGTGATGCGTGGCTTCAGCTCGGTGATATCAGGCTTTTGCAGCTGTATCGTCATTTTAGCATTCCTTCTTTCTCTGGCCGCATCGCCCCGCTGGCCGATTCTTGAAAACTCAACTCTGAAACCTCCGGCTTACGCCACGAGGCCACTCAAAAACTCTCTTTCAGCCATTGCCCCACCCGGGCTATCCGGCCGCTACCCGTACCAAACGGCGAGAACATTCCGCCTTGCGCCGCATGAATTTCGATGTCCGCCACCTGCGGATAGATCATCAGTCCGCAGGCGGTTGAAAATGCCGGTCCCTTTGCCGCGACCGGAAGACCAGCCACACCCATGGGGCGGCCGATGCGAACGTTGCGGGCGAGAATGCGCCGTGCCGTTTCCGGCAGCCCCGTCAGCTGGCTTGCGCCGCCGGTCAGGACAACGCGCTTGCCGACAATGGGGCTGAAGCCGGACTTCTGGATACGATCACGGATCAATTCCAGCGTCTCTTCGATACGCGCCCGCACGATGCGGGTTACAAGGGCTCTTGAAACTTGCGATGGTTGATCGCGATCATCTTCGCCAATCGGCGGGATCGAAATCATGTCGCGCTCATCCGCGCCATTCAGCAAAGCCGAACCATGCACCACCTTCAGTCTCTCCGCATCTTCGATTCGTGTCGAGAGGCCACGTGCAAGATCTGTCGTAACGTGATGGCCGCCAAGGCCGATCGCGTCGGTGTGAATGAGCCGGCCCTCGGCGAAAACCGAGATCGTCGTGGTGCCGCCGCCCATGTCGATGGCCGCGCAGCCGAGTTCGACTTCATCGTCCACCAGCGCCGCAAGACCGCTGGCATAGGGCGTCGCCACCATGCCTTCGACCGAAAGATGGGCGCGGTTGACGCAAAGCTCGAGGTTCTTCAGCGCCGTGCGCTCGACCGTCACCACATGCATGTCGACGCCGAGAAGATCGCCATACATGGAGAGCGGATCGCGAATGCCGCGCTCGCCATCCAGCGAATAGCCTGTCGGCAGCGAATGCAGAATCGCCCGGTCCTGGCGCATGGACTGCTGGCTTGCCGCCACCAGAACCTTGCGCAGGTCGCTTGCTTCCACTTCCTGGCCGCCGAGATCGATGCTCGCGGTATAGATATCGCTTGCCAACCGTCCGGCAGAAACATTGACGATCAGGCTGTCGACGGTAAGGCCCGCCATGCGCTCGGCCGCATCGACAGACAGACGGATGACGCCTTCCAGCGCGTCGAGATCGGCGATCACGCCTGACTTCACGCCGCGCGAGCGCTGGTGGCCGATGCCGATGATTTCGACCTTGTGGGTGCGGCCCGGCAGAATTTCGCTTTCCTGACGCGGCGTCAGCCGGCCGATCATGCATACGACCTTGGTCGAGCCAATATCCAGCACCGACACGATGTGGCTGCGCTTGGAGGAAAGCGGCTTCAGCCGAGGCAGGCCGAAATGGGAAGAACCGAATAAGCTCATGTGTTCTTCTCCGCCTTCTTGAGAGCCTTGGTGCGCGCATCGACGGCGGCCTGGCGGCGTTCCGTGGCACCCTCGGTCAGCTGGATCGTGGTGCGGTCCGCGAGCCGGAGATCAACCGCGGCGACATCGCGCGACAGCACCTTTTCCTCGAGATCGAGCCGCGCCAGCAATTGCAGCGCCTGCGGCAGGTTTTCTTCCGGCAGCTTGACGACGATGCCGTTGTCGAGATGCAGATCCCAGCGGCGACCGGCAATGCGGACATAAGCGCGGACACGGTTGCGGATTTCCGGCCAGTCGGCCAGTTGTTCGACGAAACCGGCAGCACCCGTTTCCGCGTCGCGGCCGACGAAGAGCGGCAGGGAGGCGAATTTATTGTCCCGCAGCGGCGCAATCACGCTGCCGCTTTTTTCGATCAGCGACAGTTCCGTTCCGTGCTGCCAGATGCCGAAGGCCTCACGTTCCTTCAGGCGAACTTCAACCGTCTTCGGATAGACCTTGCGAATATCGACATCTTCCACCCAGGGAAGCTGCACCAGCTTGCGGCGCGCCGCATCGATATCGAGCGCGATCAGCGAGGTGCTGCCATCGAGGCCGAGAAGCTGGAACACTTCGATTTCGGAGGTCTGCAGATTACCGGAGACCTTCACGTCCTCGACCGCGAAGCCCGCGGCCGATGTCGTGGTCTGGGTAACGATATTGGTGTGCCCGCCGAGCGACATGCCGTAAAGCCCGGTCACCGCGTAAAAGGCGACGGCCGAAATCGTGCCGGTATGGGCGGGAATGTGAATGCGTCCGGTCGCAAGGCTGACACCGAAACGCACGAAGCGACGCAGAGGACGCGGCAACACCATGCGGTCGTCGGCACTGGCCGCCGCCGCGAATTGTTCGCGCTTTTTTGCCGTCGACTTTTTGCCGGTCACCGCAAACACGAAGCGTCCTCCACCATCCAGCTGACAAGGTTACCAAAGGAACGGCCAGCATGGGCCGCCATTTCCGGCACCAGGGAGGTCGGCGTCATGCCCGGCTGCGTATTCACTTCAAGCCAGATAACTTCGCCATCTTCTGAGAAACGGTCGTCGTAACGAAAGTCTGAACGGCTTACGCCACGGCATCCGATCGCCCGATGCGCCATAACCGCCAGTGTTTGAATTTTTTGGTAAATTTTCGGTGAAATTTCTGCGGGAATGACATGTTTCGAGCCACCAGCCGCATATTTCGCATCATAATCATAGAAATTGTGACCGAGCGTCACCACTTCGGTGACGCCCAGCGCCTCGCCGTCGAGCACACCGCAGGTCAGCTCGCGCCCATGAATATAACGCTCGACCATCACCTGATCGCCGTAACGCCATTCCGAAGAGGTGAGGATCTGCGGCGGATGCGACTGGTCTTCCTTGACGATCACGACACCGAAGCTCGAGCCTTCACGCACCGGCTTGACCACATAGGGCGGCGCAAGCGGATGTTCGCTGGTGAAATCGAAGCGGTTCATGACGCGCTCGGCAGCCACCGGGATGCCGGCGGCGGCAGCAACTTTCTTGGCCTGCGCCTTGTCCATGGCAAGAGCGGAAGCCAGCACGCCGGAATGTGTATAGGGAATGGCGAGATATTCGAGGATGCCCTGAATGGTGCCGTCTTCACCAAAGGGACCGTGCAGCGCATTGAAGGCCACATCCGGGCGCAGCTCACCGAGCACGGCGGCGATATCGCGCCCCACATCGACCCGGGTGACCTTGTAGCCCTCGCCTTCGAGCGCAAGCGCACAAGCGTTGCCCGACGAGAGGCTGACCGGCCGCTCCGACGAAAACCCACCCAAAAGAACAGCTACGTGCTTGCCGCCCATCGATACCTCTGACACCAACTCTCCGTTACGAACCACCCCCGAACCGACCGAATTTGACGAACGGTGATTCTGGCACATGATCCTTGTGATCAGTTAAACGCCATTAAGGTTAATGAATCGTTTACTTTCGTTAACCGCCGCGCCCAACATGCCGAGTTCCATTAAAGAATCAGCATCGATCCGGATTCCCTCCTTGGAATCAGAGAGTTGCACCGATTGCAACATGCAGGTTTTCAATGATCGGAAATAAAATCACGCCGGCAGGGCTGCGGCTCCCCGACGAAGGCAAGGTCAAAACGTTAACAGACGGGATTATTCCCCAGGGAAAATAATCTGGCGTTTCAGCGTTTTAAATCCACGGCCTGAATCAGTCTCTCAATCGCCGGACCGCAGCCCGGCCGCGACGGCCAAGCCTGTCGCATTCATCAATCACATTATTTGCATTATTTCTTTTTCAGCATTCCATAGGAACAAAAATTGCGTTAACGCAGACATCGCCTCCCAAGGCATGACATTGCAATCCTCCAAAATGGAACCCAAACCATGACTGACGCGATATCTCCGGTATCGCCGACAGCTGGCAATTCGAACGTTGTAAAGACAAATTCGCCTGCACGAGTTCTCACTGCCAGCCTGGTCGGCACGACCATCGAGTTTTTCGATTTTTACGTTTACGCCACGGCCGCAGTGCTCGTGTTCCCTACTTTGTTCTTCCCGAACAATGACCCGATGACGGCGCTTCTGGCGTCCTTCGCCACCTTCTCCATCGCCTTTTTCGCCCGCCCGCTCGGCGCCGTGGTCTTCGGTCACTATGGCGACCGCGTCGGCCGCAAGACCACCCTTGTCGCCGCCCTGCTCACGATGGGCGTCTCGACGGTCGTGATCGGCCTCCTGCCCTCCTATGAGACCGCCGGCGTTCTGGCCCCGCTGCTGCTCGCGCTTTGCCGTTTCGGTCAGGGCTTCGGCCTTGGTGGGGAATGGGGCGGCGCCGTCCTGCTCGCCACGGAAAACGCCCCTCCCGGCAAGCGCAGCTGGTACGGCATGTTCCCGCAGCTCGGCGCACCTGTCGGCCTGTTCCTTTCGTCCGGCGTGTTCTGGATCCTGCTGCACTTCATGTCTCAGGAAGCCCTGCTCAGCTGGGGCTGGCGCATTCCCTTCGTCGCCTCGATCATCCTGATCGCGGTCGGCATGTGGGTTCGCCTGTCGATCACCGAAACGCCCGACTTCCAGAAGGCAATCGAAAAGGAAGAGCGTGTGGCCGTGCCGGTCGCGGAACTGTTCCGCAACCACAAGCGCAGCCTCGTGCTCGGCACCTTCGTGGCGCTGGCCACTTTCGTGCTGTTCTATATCGGCACTGCCTATCTTCTGTCCTACAACGTCAAGGTCCTGAAAATCCCGTTCCTCGACGCGCTGGAAGTGCAGATCCTCGGCTCAATCGTCTTCGGCATCTTCATTCCGATCGCCGGCAAGCTCGCCGAGAAATTCGGCCGTCGTGAAATCCTGATCCTGACGACAGTGCTGATCGGCCTGTTCTCCTTCCTGCTGCCTACCCTGATGACTGGCAGCGAAGGTTCGATCTTCGTCTTCGCGGCTCTTGCCATGATGCTGATGGGCATGACCTACGGCCTGATCGGCACGGCACTCGCCGCGCCTTTCCCGACCCGCGTGCGCTACACCGGCTCGTCCATCACCTTCAACATGGCCGGCATCTTCGGCGCATCGCTGGCGCCTTACATCGCCACATGGCTGCAGGTGAATTACGGCATGGGATATGTCGGTTATTACCTCTGCGTATCCGCCCTCATCACGCTCGCCTGCATTCTTCTTTCCCGCAAGGACGAAGTCTGATCCGAACGGACTGCCAGACATTGAAAAGCCCGCGAAACCTTCGTCTCGCGGGCTTTTGTTTGCCTGCTTCGACGCTTACGCCACGGCCTGGCGCCGCTCCGCATGACCGGTCACGCAGACGCGATTGCGCCCTCCCCCTTTCGCCCGATAGAGCGCCAGATCGGCATTGTGCATGACCTTGTCGAAAATGTCGGCGTCGCCGCGAAAGGCCACGCCAATCGAAATCGTCACCGTGATCCGCTGATCCTGATGCTCCACCGGCGTGGTCTCGATGACCGCGCGAACCCTTTCGCACATCTGCAGAAAGGCAGGCGGGCTGGTTTCCTGCACGACGACAAATTCCTCACCCCCCAGACGGGCGACATGCGCAGAAGGATCGAAATGCTCCCTTATCCTGCGGGCAACGCTCGAGATGACGAGATCACCGACAAGATGGCTGTATCTGTCATTCACCAGCTTGAAATGATCGATATCGAGAAAGGCGACGCAATAATCGCTGCCGAGTTCGGCGCATGCCGCATAAAGGCCGAGCCGGTTACTCAGGCCGGTCAGGGCATCCGTATGGCTCAGATGCAGGAAGCGCTCATGGGATTGCACGAGAATTTGCACCTCCCTGGCATTCAGCCAGCAGACCAGCAACGTCACCGTAAACGCAACGGCCCCGCCGAGCGTCACGCTCAGCATGATCCCGTTGAAGAGATCGGTTACCAGCCCGAACTGCGCCAGAAACACCAGACCACCCGTGCACATCAGGATAACGATGAGCGTCACGAGGCACGCAATACGAATGGAGAATTCCAGCGGCTCAAGCCGGCGGCGGTCCTCCGGCGTGGCGACCGAAAAACTTATCATTTCGATCGTTTTTTTCCAAAGACCCAACATCATGTTCAAAAGTGCCCAGTCGCGTAATGTCGTTGGTATTTCGAAATAAAAAAGCATTTAATTATTGGAGGGGCGAGACTTTATCTCATCCGCTCACGTATTTCCCGGAAACAATATGGCAAAAAGCGTTGATCGACCGTTACGATACACGAAACGGCCGGTTCAACAGCAGGATTTTCTTGCAGTACAAGGCATTCGTCGGGGCTTATGCCCCGAGGAACGGCTCCACTTCGCGGCCCGGCATAAAGAGGCCAAGGCGCTTGATTTCCCATTCAAGCCGAATGCCCGACTTTTCGAACACACGCTTGCGGATCGTCTCACCCAGATATTCCAGATCATAACCCGTCGCGTGGCCGGTATTGATCATGAAATTGCAGTGCAGCGACGACATCTGCGCGCCGCCAATGACGAGACCGCGGCCACCCGCCTCGTCGATCAGTTCCCAGGCCGAATGACCTTCGGGATTCTTGAAGGTCGAACCGCCGGTCTGTTCGCGGATCGGCTGAACGGTCTCGCGATGGTGGCGCACGGCGTCCATATCGGCGCGGATCTTCGCCTTGTCTTCGGGATAACCTTCGAACAATGCACCGGTGAAGATCAGGCCGGCATCGGCGCCGGAATGGCGGTAGCTGTAACCCATGTCCGCATTGGACAGCACATGCTGATTGCCCTGACGGTCAACCGCATAGACTTCCACCACCCGCTCGCGCGTCTCGCCGCCGTTTGCGCCCGCATTCATGCGCAGCGCGCCGCCGATGGAGCCGGGAATGCCGTAATAGAAATGGAAGCCGCCAATGCCGTTATCCATGGCCATGGCCGCAATATGCTTGTCGGGGCAGATCGCACCGGCCTTGATGCGGTTTTCGCCGGCGAGCTCCACCTGGCCGAAACCCTTGGCGGACAGACGGACGACAACGCCCGGAATGCCACCATCGCGCACCAGAAGGTTCGAACCGACGCCAACCACCGTCAGCGGCACGTCTTCCGGCAGAATTTTCAGGAAGGCAATCAGATCATCCGTGTCGTGCGGCTGGAACATGACTTCCGCAAGGCCGCCGGCTCTGAACCACGTCACGCGGTCCATGGGCGCATCCGGTGTCAGACGTCCCCGCAATTCCTTTACCCCGTCGCCGAGCCTCCCCAGCAATTTTACCCCATCGACCTGTCTCATTCAGACTTTCCTGATATGCTCTTCAATTCCGAAGGCAGCACCGCTGCCCATTGCGTGATATTCCCAGCCCCCAAGAGAACCACGAAATCACCCGGATTCGCAATGGCTGCAACCTGTGACGCAAGGTCCTCCCGCTTTTCGAGAAAACGGGCATCGCGGTGGCCGGCGGCCTTGATGGCCGAAACCAGCGCTTCCGAACTTGCGCCTTCGATCGGATCTTCGCCCGCAGCATAGACCGGAGCAAGGATAATCGTGTCGGCATCGTTAAAGCAATGCGCGAAATCGTCAAACAGGCTGGAAAGACGGCTGTAACGGTGCGGCTGGTGCACGGCGATGATACGGCCCTTGCAGGCTTCCCGCGCAGCCGCCAGCACGGCCTTGATCTCAACCGGATGATGACCGTAATCGTCGAAGACCTGCACGCCGTTGGCTTCGCCTGTCAGCGTGAAGCGCCGCTTGACGCCGCCGAAGGAGGCAAGGCCCTTCTTGATGTCGGCTTCCGAAATGCCGAGACGGTTGGCAACCGCAATCGCCGCCGTCGCATTCGACACATTATGGCGGCCGGGCATCGGCAGGACGAGGTCCTTGAAGGAGAATATCTTGCCGGTGCGGCGGCGACGGATTTCCACATCGAAAATGGACCGCGTGCCGTCAATGCGCACATTCGAAAAGCGCACGTCCGCCTGCGGGTTTTCGCCATAGGTGATGACCTTGCGGTCCTCGATCCGGCCGACCAGCGCCTGCACTTCCGGGTGGTCGAGGCACATCACGCCGAAACCGTAGAACGGCACGTTCTCAACAAACTGGCGAAATGCGGCACGCACGGCATCGAAATTGCCGTAGTGATCCAGATGCTCCGGATCGATATTGGTGACAACGGCCACATCGGCCGGCAGTTTCAGGAAGGTACCGTCGGATTCGTCGGCCTCCACCACCATCCACTCGCCCTCGCCCATGCGGGCATTGGTGCCATAGGCATTGATGATACCGCCATTGATGACGGTCGGATCGAGATTGCCGGCTTCGAGCAGGGTCGCGACCATGGAGGTCGTGGTGGTCTTGCCATGGGTGCCGCCAATGGCGATGGCATTGCGGAAACGCATCAGCTCGGCCAGCATTTCGGCGCGGCGCACGATCGGCAGGTGTTTTTCCCGCGCGGCGATGAGTTCCGGATTGCTCTTCTTGATGGCGGTGGAAACGACCACGACTTCCGCATCACCGAGATTATCCGCGGTATGGCCGACGAAAACCTCGATACCCTTGTCGCGCAGGCGCTGCACATTGGCGCTGTCGGACTGGTCGGACCCCTGAACCCGGTGGCCGAGATTGTGAAGCACTTCGGCAATGCCGCTCATGCCGATCCCGCCTATGCCGATGAAATGGACAAGGCCTATGGCTTTCGGCATCTTCATGCCCCAACTCCTTCATTATTCTTCTTGAATTCCTGTATGGACTGGCCGGAAGCAATCGCCTCCACCAGATCGGCCAGCACATCCGCCGCATGGGGTTTGCCGGTCGCCCTGGCCGCCGCCGCAGTGGCAGAAAGCCGATCCGGCTCCGAAAGCGCTGCCGAGAGAAGTCCGGACAGCTTCTGTGGCGACAATTCCGCCTGCTTGATGACGCTTGCCCCGCCCGCCGCCGAAAGCGCCGCCGCATTGGCGGCCTGATCGTGATCGAGCGCATGCGGATAGGGCACGAGGATCGACGGACGGCCGATCACCGAGAGTTCCGATACCGTCGAGGCGCCCGAACGGCTGATAACGAGATCGGCCTCGCCAATGCGTGTGGCCATGTCACCGAAGAAGGGCGAAACGTCAGCCTTGACGCCAAGCTTCTGGTAAGACGTTATCACATTGTCCTTGTCTTCCGGCCGGGCCTGCTGGGTGACGACGATGCGCTTGCGCTGCTCGTCCTTCAGCAGGCAGATCGCCGCCGGCACGGCGCTGGAAAAGAACTGCGCGCCCTGGCTGCCGCCGAAAACCACCAGCTGGAACGGCTCGCCCGTCTGCGACGGGGTATAGGGGATGTCCGATGCCGCCAGCACCGCCGGACGCACCGGATTGCCGGTCGCCACCGTCTTGTCGGAATATTGGCCGTTGGCGGGCGGCAGGAAACCGCCGGCAATCGCCTTCACGCGGGCAGCCAGCGCCTTGTTGGCGCGACCCATCACCGCATTCTGCTCATGGATGATGGAGGGCACACCAAGCCCGGTCGATGCCAGCAGCGGCGGCACGGTGGGATAACCGCCGAAACCGACAACCGCGACCGGCTTCAGTTTCGCAACCAGCCGGCGCGCCGCGCGAAGACCCACCCACAGCTTCCAGAGCGAACGCACGACGGAAATCGGGTTCTTCGAGCCGATGGTGGCGGAAGGCACCACATGGATTTCATCCGCCGGAAATTTTCCGGCATAACGCTCGGCGCGGCTGTCAGTGACGAGATGCACCTGATAACCGCGCGCCTTCAGCGTATGCGCCAGAGCCTCGGCTGGAAAGACATGGCCGCCGGTTCCACCGGCGGCAAGAAGAACAATACCCTTGCTCATGATCGTTTACTCCGCGGGAACGCCGGAACCGACGCGGAAGAAACTCCGCTCCTGCGCCCGCTTTTCGGGTCTGTGGCGTGTCAGCGCCAGAAGGAAACCGGCGGTCACGCAGATCGCCATCATCGACGAACCGCCATAGGAAATCAAAGGCAGCGTCATGCCCTTGGCGGGCATCAGTTCCAGATTGACGCCAATATTGATCATCGACTGCATGCCGATCTGCAACACGAGGCCGGCCACGGCGAAGCGGCAGAAATCGTCCTTTTCCTTGAAGGCGTGCGACAGGCCGCGCAGCACGATGAAGGCGAAGATCGCAACGAGGAACATGCAGAAAACGATGCCGAATTCTTCCGCCGCAACCGAGAAGATGAAGTCGGTATGGCTGTCGGGAATGATGCGCTTGACGATGCCCTCGCCCGGTCCGCGACCGAACCAGTCACCGCGAATGATGGCCTCACGTGCGGTATCCACCTGGAATGTATCGCCCTCGCCGGTCCAGAAACGGTCGATACGGCCGGCCACGTGCGGCAGCATCAGATAGGCGGAGATGATGCCGCCGACGCCGACGCCACCGAGCATGATGATCCAGAACCACGGTACGCCGGCCATGAAGAACATGCCGCCCCAGACCACCGAGGTCAGGATCGTCTGGCCGAAGTCCGGCTGGGCGATCAGGAGTGCTGCCACGATGCCGAAGGTGATGATGGCGAAGAGATTGCCGGGAATTTCAGGATGGCGCGCCCGTTCGGCAAACAGCCACGCGCAGACGATGACGAAGGCCGGCTTCATGAATTCCGACGGCTGGATCGAGAAGGTGCCGATGGAAATCCAGCGCCGCGCACCCTTGACCTCGATGCCGAAGAACAGCGCGAAAATCATCATCAGCAGCGAGACGATCAGCATGATGACCGCCACGCGGCGCACCTGACGCGGCGACAGGAAGGAAAGGCCGACCATGATCGCCAGCGACGGCACCATGAACATCGCCTGACGCTCGACGAAGAAGAAGCTGTTGAGACCGATACGCTCGGCAACCGCGGGCGACGCTGCAAAGGACAGCATCAGGCCGATGCCCATCAGCGCGACGAACGCCGCCAGAAAGAAACGGTCGATGGTCCAGAACCACTCCGCGACCGGACCGCGATCAACTCGGCTTACCATGGCCTTCAGCCCCCTTTTCCAGAGTCAACCAGCATCGTCATGCCATCGAGCGCCGCGACCTGCGCGACGAACGAATCACCTCTGATCTCAAAGTTCTTATATTGATCGAAGCTTGCGCAAGCCGGGGATAACATCACGATATTGCCGGCCGTCGCATCTTTTTCCGCATCGGCCGCCGCGTGTTGCACGGCCTTGTCCAGCGTGCCGGATATTTCGTAAGGCACCGCCTCGCCAAGCGTCGCGGCAAATTCCGCCGCCGCTTCACCGATCAGATAGGCCTTGGCGATGCGCGGGAAAAGCGGAGAAAGGCTGGTGATACCGCCCGCCTTCGGCAGACCGCCGGCGATCCAGTAGATACGGTCGAAACTTGAAAGTGCGGGCGCTGCCGCATCGGCGTTGGTCGCCTTGCTGTCATTGACGAAGGTGACATTGCCGCGCCGGCCGACCGGCTGCATGCGATGCTTGAGGCCGGGGAAGGATTTGAGACCGGCGCGAACCTCGTCTTCGGAAACACCGACCGCAAGGCAGGCGGCGATTGCCGCCGCCGCGTTCTGCGCATTGTGGCTGCCACGAAGCGTCTGGATACCGTCGAGATCGGTGAGCAGCGAAGACGTGCCGCCATGTGCCCGCAGGATGCGGCTGCCTTCGGCATAAAGACCTTCGGAAACGACATTGCGCTTGGAAATGCGCTCCACCTTGACGCCGGCGCGCTCGATACGGTCGGCAATCAGCGTTGAATGGCTGTCGTCCACACCGACGATCGCAATGTTGCTACCCGCCACCAGCCGTTCCTTGACGTCGGCATAATGCTGCATCGTGCCATGCCGGTCGAGATGGTCAGGCGTCAGATTGAGCAGAATGCCGGCGGTCGGATTGATCGTCGGTGCAAGATCGATCTGGTAGGACGAGCATTCGACCACGTAGAAGCGTTGCGCCTTCGGCGGATCGAGGCTCAGCACCGCCGTGCCGATATTGCCGCCGAGTTGCGTATCGCGGCCGGATGCCTTGAGAATATGGGCGATCAACGCCGTTGTCGTGGATTTGCCGTTGGTGCCGGTAATCGCAATGAAAGGGCAATCCGGCGCATGGGCACGACGTTCGCGGATGAAAAGCTCGATATCGCCGATGATCTCGACGCCCGCTGCTTTCGCAAGGTCCACAGACCAGTGCGGCTTTGGATGCGTCAAAGGCACGCCGGGAGCCAGCACGAAGGAAGAAAACGAGGGCCAGTCTATCGTTCGAAGGTCCGCCGTTACGATGCCCTCGGCCTCAGCCTTCGCGACACTGTCGGGATTGTCGTCGAAAGCGACGACATCCGCCCCGCCGGCAACCAGCGCCCGGGCCGTGACGAGGCCCGAACCGCCGAGCCCGAAGAGAGCGACCTTCTTACCCTTGAACGACGTGACCGGGATCATCGCTCACCTCAGCTTCAGGGTGGCGAGGCCGAGCAGCGCGAGGCCAACGGAGATGATCCAGAAACGGATGACCACCTGGCTTTCCGTCCAGCCCTTTTTCTCGAAATGGTGATGGATCGGCGCCATCAGGAAGACGCGCCTGCCGGTACGCTTGAACCAGAAGACCTGGATGATGACCGACAGCGTCTCCATGACGAACAGACCGCCGACGATGACCATGACGATCTCGTGCTTGGTCGCGACAGCGATGGAGCCAATGAGGCCGCCGAGCGCCAGCGAACCCGTGTCGCCCATGAAGATGGCGGCGGGTGGCGCGTTGAACCACAGGAAGCCGAGGCCCGCGCCGATGACTGCGCCGACGATGACGGCAAGCTCACCCGTGCCGGGCACAAAATTGATCTGCAGGTAATTGGCGAAAACCGCGTTGCCAGCGAGATAGGCGATCACGCCGAAGGTGGCGGCGGCGATCATGACCGGCACGATGGCGAGACCGTCGAGACCATCCGTCAGGTTCACCGCATTGCCCGCGCCGACGATGACAAAAGCGCCGAACAGCACGAAGAAATAGCCGAGATTGATCACGAATTCCTTGAAGAACGGAAACGCAATGGAGCTGCCGAGCGTGCCGCCATGCGGTGCGGAGGCTAGCGCCATCTTCATCATGAAGAACACGGCAATCGCCGCAATCAGGAATTCGATGCCGAGACGGGCCTTGCCGGAAAAACCCTTGTCGCTCTGTTTCGTGACCTTGAGATAATCATCATAGAAACCGATGGCGCCGAAACCGAGTGTCACCATCAGAACGGCGACGACATAGACATTCGACAGGTCACCCCAGAGCAGCGAGCCGCCGAGGATACCCGCAAGGATCATCAGCCCGCCCATGGTCGGCGTTCCGGCCTTCTTGAAATGCGTCTGCGGCCCGTCGGCACGGATCGGCTGGCCCTTGCCCTGGCGAACGCGCAGCGAGTTGATGATCGCCGGTCCGAACAGGAAGACGATCAACGCAGAGGTGAACATCGCCGCCCCCGCCCGGAAGGTGATGTACCGGAAGAGGTTGAAGACTTGAACTTTATCCGACAGTTCGACGAGCCAGATCAGCATATTTGCCCTTTCAAAAGGCTATTTCAGACTTGGCGTTCCGTCTCGGGGAATGCCGGATACTTGTCAAGCAGGGCGGCGACAATCTTGCCGAAACCGAGGCCAAGTGACGATTTTACCATCAGCGCGTCTCCCGGTTGCACCCATTGCAGGGCGAAATCGGCAAGCTCAGCCGTTGTCGGGAACCAGATGACGGTGACGCTGTCCGGCAGCGCATCGCGAAGAGCGGCCATCGCCTCGCCCGCCAGCCAGACATGTTCGATACCGGCCGCAAGCAGCGGTCCGGCCAGCTCCTCATGCAGCTGCGCGGAAAACTCACCCATCTCCAGCATGTCGCCGAGAACGGCGACGCGACGGCCATGCCCCTGCGTTTCGGTCTCCGCCAGCACGGCGATCGCCGCCCGCATGGAGGCAGGATTGGCGTTGTAGCTTTCATCGATCAGCAGGAAAGACCCGCCATTGATCGCCAGATGGTGGCGCTGGCCCCGCCCTTTCACCGCCTCCAGCGTCCCGAGCGCCTCGAAAGCGCGGTCCAGATTGGCGCCGGTGAGAGCAACGGTACCGAGAACCGCCATGGCGTTGTCGGCAATATGCCGTCCGGGAATATTCAGCTGCAATTCGCTGGTTTCACCGTTCAGGATCACCCAGATGGTCGAACCCGTCACAGTGCTCTCGAAATCGGCCAGACGGAAATCGGCCTTGGCGTGCTGCCCGAATGTCAGAATATGCTCGATGCCCTGCTCCTGCGCAGCCTCTTCAAGCTGCTCGAACTGGGCATTGTCGCGGTTGAGAATGACGGAGCCGCCCTCCTCCAGGCCTTCGAATATCTCCGCCTTGGCGGCGGCGATTTCTTCTATGTCCTTGAAATTGCCGAGATGGGCGGGGGCAATGGTGGTAATGATGGCCACATGCGGACGAACCATTTTCACCAGCGGCCGGATTTCTCCGGAATGGTTCATGCCGATTTCGAAAACGCCGAATTCGGTGTCGGCCGGCATACGCGCCAGCGTCAGCGGCACGCCCCAATGATTGTTGAAGGACGCAACTGCCGCATGCACCCGGCCGGATGGCGCAAGCGCCTGCCGCAGCATTTCCTTGGTCGTCGTCTTGCCGACGGAACCCGTCACCGCGATGATGCGCGCCGACGTTCTTTCGCGCGCCGCGATGGCGAGCTTGCCGAGTGCGGCAAGTACATCCTCCACCACGATCATCGGTACGGTCAGCCGGCCGAGCGCCGGCAGCTTGCCCTCCGCCACGACCAGAAGACCCGCCCCGTTCGCAACGGCGAAACTGGTATAGTCATGACCGTCCACCCGGTCGCCCTTGATCGCGAAGAACGCTTCGCCCGGCTTGACCGTCCGGCTGTCGATGGAAATGCCGGTGATTCCGGTCGGCAGGTTGCCCACCGGGCGTCCTGCCGTGATGGCGATCATATCGGCGACTGTCCATAACCAGCTCAAATCTTCGATCCTTCCAGCCCTGCCAGTGCAGCGCGCACCTGTTCATGATCGGAAAACGGCAACGTCACGGAACCGACGATCTGCCCTTCTTCATGCCCCTTGCCCGCGACGATCAGCGTATCGCCGTTGGAAAGCAGCGATACCGCATGGTGGATCGCCTGCGACCTGTCGCCGATTTCCAGTGCACCCGGTGCCGCCGCCATGACCTCGGAACGGATCGTTGCGGCATCTTCCGAGCGCGGATTGTCATCGGTGACGATGACGATGTCGGAAAGCCGCGTCGCCACCTCACCCATGATGGGGCGTTTGCCCTTGTCGCGGTCGCCACCGCAGCCGAAGACGGTGACGATACGGCCCGACGTGAAAGGCCTGACCGAAGTGAGCACATTTTCCAGCGCATCCGGCTTGTGGGCATAATCCACATAGGCAAGCGCGCCGTTTTTCGTCTGGCCCACCAGTTCCAGCCGGCCGGCCGCACCGATCAGCTTTTCAAGCGCCTTCATCGCCACTGCGGCGGAAACGCCGGTGGACATGGCAAGACCGGCCGCCACAAGCGCGTTGGCCACCTGAAAATCGCCGGCAAGCGGAATATCCACCTCGTGAATCACACCGTCATGATGCACTTCGATCATCTGTTTATGACGGAAATGCTCCACCCTCTTCAGCGTCAGGTAATCACCCTTGCGGCCCACGGTTCGCACAGCGAGGCCCGCTTCGCGCGCCGCCTGGATTGCCTTTTCCGACCACGGATCGTCCGCAAAAATCACCGCTGGCGCGCCTTTTTTCATCAGCGTGTCGAACAGCCGCATCTTCGCTGCCATATAGTCCTCGACAGTCGGATGATAATCCATGTGGTCACGGCCAAGATTGGTAAAACCGGCCGCCGCAAGCTTCACGCCATCGAGACGGCGCTGGTCGAGGCCGTGGCTCGAAGCCTCCATCGCCGCATGCGTCACGCCTTCGGAGGCAAGCTCGGCCAGAAGCGCATGCAGCGTCACCGGGTCGGGCGTTGTCAGCGCGCCGTAATCCTCGCGACCCGGAGCGATGACACCCGTCGTGCCGATCTGCGCGGCCGCATGGCCGGCAAAGGCCCATATCTGCCGCACAAAGGAAGCGACGGAGGTTTTCCCCGCCGTTCCGGTGACGGCAATCATGGTTTCCGGCTGTTTTCCATAAAAACGGGCGGCGGCGAGCGAAAGATAGAGCCGCGGGTCGGAGACGACCAGCACCGGCACATCGGCCTCCACCGCATGACCGGAAACGACAGCAACCGCGCCCTTGGCAACCGCGTCCTTCACATAGGCCGCGCCATCCGCCTTCGTGCCCGCAACCGCCACGAACAGACTGCCGGGCTGAGCCTTGCGGCTGTCTGCGGTTATCCCCCCGATTTCGACCGCCCCTATTCCAGACAGGAGCAATTCATTCAATTCCGGAAACGCATTTCCGGATATATCTCGCAAATTCATCGACTGTGTCCGTCTTGTCCCCCCGGCGCGAATCGCCGGAACATCATAAGCTCTAACAATCAATAAGACACGAGCAAGGCCGAGCCATCCTTGCCGAACTTCGGCTTCACACCCAGAACCGCTGCCGTGCGGGCGATGATGTCGCGCACCATCGGCGCTGCGGAGGTGCCGGCCAGCGCCGCGCCATTGCCTTTGTCCGTCTTCGGTTCATCGATGAAGGTCAACACCACATATTGCGGGTCGTCGATCGGGAAAGCCGACAGGAAGGCGTTGAAGTTCTTGTCGCGAACATAGCGGCCATTGACGACCTTGTCCGCCGTGCCGGTCTTGCCGCCGACGTTGAAACCGTCGACGCGCGCATTGCGGCCCGATCCGTTCACACCATTCCACTCGAACAGGAAACGCATGTCCTTGCTGGTGGTGGGTTTCAGAACCTGCTTGGCCACCAGATCCGCCTGTTCGCGGGTGCGCGGCAGGAAGGTCGGCTCGATCAGCTTGCCACCATTGACGAGTGCCGCCCCGGCAACCGCCGTCTGCAGCGGTGTCGTCGAAACACCGTGACCGAAGGAAATGGTGATGGAGTTGATCTTCTTCCATTCACGCGGCTGCGATGGCAGCGCTACCTCCGGCAATTCGGTCTGCATGCGGGTCAAAAGCCCGAGCTTGGTCAGAAACTCCTTGTGGCCTTCGGTGCCGACGGTGTCGGCGATCTTGGCCGTACCGATATTGGACGAAAACTGGAAGATTTCCGGCACCGACAAAATGCGGTTCTTGCCGTGGAAGTCCTTGATGGTGAAACCGCCGATACGGATCGGATAACGGGCATCGAAACTGTCACCCAGACGCACGCGGCCCGAATCGAGGCCCATGGCGATGGTGAAGGACTTGAAGGTCGAGCCCATTTCGAACGTGCCGTTCGACATGCGGTTGAGCCAGCCCTCTTTTGCGCCTTCGGCCGGGTTGTTCGGATCGTAATCCGGTACCGAGGCCATGGCGAGAACTTCGCCCGTGTGCACGTCCAGAACGACGGCGCCGGCGCCGATTGCCTGGAACTTGGCAATGGCCGAAGTCACGACCTCACGCACGATGGACTGCACGCGCAGATCGATCGAAAGCTTCACCGGTTCCAGCGGCTGGTCGCTGGTCATGCCGAGCGCCGTCAGATCGGCGAGGCCCTGGCTGTCAACGTAGCGTTCCATGCCCGCCACGCCGCGATTGTCGATATTGACGTGACCGACCACATGAGCCGCCGTCGGGCCACCCGGGTAGAACCGGCGTTTTTCCGGACGGAAGCCGATGCCGGGAATGCCGAGCGCCAGAATCTGGCTCTGCTGCTTGGGCGTCAATTGACGGCGCAGCCACTGGAAGCGGGAATTGGAGGTGAGCTTCTGATAGGTGCCGCGCTGATCGAGATCAGGCAGAACGGTGCGCAGCTTCTCGATCGCCTCGTCGATATCGACAATGCGATGCGGCTCGGCAAACAGCGAGACGGTGCGAATGTCGGTGGCGAGAACCTCGCCATTGCGGTCGAGAAGGTCCGGGCGCGACGCCATCAGCCGGTCTGCGGGCGCGATGCTTGAAACGGTTTCCTGTTCCGCCATGCCATACTGTACGAGACGCCCACCAACGACGGCATAAAAGGCCACGAAACCGAAAATGATCAGACCGACCCGGCTTTTCGCCTGGGCAGCACGCTTCTTGCGGGCTCCCTCAAAAGCCGCATGATCGGTATAAACGCCGGTGGTGCTGGCGGAAAAATGAGCCTTGCTCTTCAAAACCATGACGCGGGAGAGAAAAGACATCAGCGGTTCACCGATCCTGTTATCGTGTCATCCATGTCATCGGTTTCATCACCGGCGACGGCGGAGACGGCCGGAGCCGCTGGGGGACGGGAAACGCGCGCCCTCGGCGTCGGAACCGGGGCGCCATTGGCGGCGATCTGGCCGGCCGGCGGCGATTTCTTTTTGGCGGCCGCGCCAAGCGTCGCGCCCGGCTTGGAACCGTTGACGGCGGCGGCAATCACGTCCTCGACGCTCATGCCTTCCGGCTCAGGCGGTTGCGGCAGTTGCGAGCGCAGCATGGGCAACTCACGCGGCTGCGCCAGTTGCGTCGGCAGCGTCGGCGAAAGGCCAAGCTCGTCCTGATAGGCGTTGACGAGGCGATGCAGACGGTTCGGCTGCGTCAGCAGCGCCCAGTCGGCCCGCAACAGATCGATCGTATCCTTCTCGAGCTTGATTTCGGCCTCGAGCTTGCGGACCTCTTCGAGCTTCAAATCGGCCTTGTGCTTGATCGAATAGGTCACGACGGCCGCAGCAACCATGACCCCCATCAAGATGACATCGAAAGTGCGCAGCATATCAGCCTCCCATCTTTTCAAGGCTGGCGAGATCGGGAAGCTCGAAGATCGAAAAATCCGCCGCGCGCGCCGGCGCGGTCGTGCGCAGACCGGCCCGCAGCTTGGCTGACCGCGCACGCGGATTGAGTTCCGCCTCCGCGTCACTGGCGGCGATCATCGGCTTGCCGATATTGTCGAAAATGGCCGGCTTGTCTTCGACCATCGGCAGATGCCGGGAACCGGCGGCCTTGCCGGAACGGTCGGAGAAGAATTTCTTGACGATGCGGTCTTCCAGCGAATGGAACGTGACGACGACCAGGCGACCACCGGGCTTCAGGGACCGCTCTGCAGCGAAAAGCGCCTGCGCCAACTCGCCGAGTTCATCATTGACGAAAACCCGAAGCGCCTGAAACACCCGTGTCGCTGGATGGATCTTGTCCTTCGCCTTGCGCGGCGTGACGATCTCGATGAGACCGGCGAGATCACGCGTAGTGCGGAAGGGTTCTTCCGCCCTCCTCTTCTCGATGGCGCGGGCAATGCGGCCCGGCTGCTTTTCCTCACCGAGAAAACCGAAGATGCGGATCAGATCGCCGACTTTCGCACGATTGACGACATCCGCCGCCGAAACGCCGGAGGCGGACATGCGCATATCAAGGGGACCGTTCTTCTGAAAGGAAAAACCGCGCTCTGCCTCGTCGATCTGCATGGAGGAAACGCCGATATCGAGTACGACGCCGTCGAGACCGCCCTCGGGCGCGTGCTTCGCCAGATCGGAAAATTGTGATTGAATAAGGTTTAACCTGCCGCCATTGGCGGCAACCATCGCCTGACCGCCAGCTATCGCGGTCGGATCACGGTCGAGCGCGATGACGTTGGCACCCTGATCGAGAATGGCCTGGGTGTAGCCGCCGGCACCAAAAGTGCCATCAAGGATGATCTTTCCGGATGCGGGTTCAAGCGCGGCGATAACTTCGCGAAGCAGGACAGGGATGTGACGCTGAGGTCCGCCATCGGCATCAGAAGATCGCCCACCAGAATTCGCCGCCATTCCGTGTCCCCGTCCTATGCGGGGCGAGCAGCCGAAAAACCGCGCCCCGCTCTTGCTTCCGCCTGCGCGCCCAAAAACGCCTGCGGTTGCCAAAGCTGAAAATGATCCGCCCGTCCGACGAAGGTGACCTCGGTGGATATGCCGGTAAATTCCCGCACGAAATCCGTCACCATCAACCGACCTTCCTGGTCGAGCTTCATGAAGACACCGCCGCCGTGAACCAGCAGCGACATCGCGTTCGCCTCCGGCGAGAAGGCATCCATCGACGCAATCTGCCGCTCGTAGCGCTCCAGCAAATCCGGACCGCCGATACTGATTGCCGGAAAGGCGAAATCCTGAAGGCAATAAAGCTCCTGAATGCCGCGCCTCACCAGCACCGAACGAAACGGAGACGGAACCGAAACGCGCCCCTTGGCGTCGATCCTGTTCGTCACGTTCGATAAAAAGCGGTCCATTACTCAACTCGCCCAAACCGCAATCCGCCAGGCGAACCATCCGCCCCACAGACAACACCGGTACGCACGACACATCGCCAAGCGCCAGGGCAACATGCCCTGCAGCAGCCCCTTGCAGGCTCCTCACTCGTTTCAGCGATTGCGGGTCAAAAACACGACCCAGTGTGGTGTGCATTTGGGATATCATGGGACACTATGGGCGTCAATGGGAGAAGCCGGCACGATACCGACTTCGCATCGGAAATTCATAAGCCGTTAAGTTTAACGAATGGTTTACTTCGGGCGCACAGACGCTCTTTCACGGCACACAAAGGCGCGGTGAAACCGCCGTTTTTCTGTTTTGAAACAAGGAAATGATTTCAGCCGCACCGCTTTTGATCGCGGTTCGGGCGAATGCGCCTCTTCATCCAGCCCATGGTCTCAGCCACAATGCACGGAAGGCGGCGCACGATGGCGCTCCGCGCCACAGGTGGCGGCAGTACGATGTCGTTTTTCATCGGGAGCATTCCAGCTAAAAGCGTGACGGCGTACGGGGCCGCCCGACACGTCGAGGATCGGCCCCATATTCGCCCGGCAATTGAACTGGAAATTGCTTTCGGCCCTATGGACCGCAAACATTATTTCACCGCGATGACAACCTTGCCCTTCGCACGACCGGTCTGGATATAGTCCAATGCCTCAATGGTCTTTTCGAACGGGAATATCCGATCCATCACCGGACGTATGTGATCCGCCTCGATCAGAGCGGTAATCTTTTCGAGTTGCCCGCCATTCGCGGTCATGAATAGGAAAGAATAACCGATCCCCCGGCGTTTCGATTTCCTCCTGATGCCGAAACTGAGCAGGCGCATGACCTGACGAAGCAGCCAGCCGAAGCCATTTTGCCGGGCGAAATCCGGATCGGGCGGCCCGGAAATCGAAATCAGCTTCCCGCCAGGTTTCAGCACTGCGATGGATTTTTCCAGCGTGTCTTTTCCGAGGCTGTTCAGCACGACGTCATAGCCCTGCAACACTTCAGCAAAGTCTTCCTTTTTGTAGTCGACCACGACGTCCGCACCGAGACTTCTTACCAGATCCATGTTGCCTGTACTCGTGGTCGTGGCCACATATGCCCCGAGATGTTTGGCAAGCTGGATCGCGATAGTGCCTACGCCGCCCGAACCGGCATGGATCAGCACCTTCTGTCCCTTCTGCACATTGGCCCGCTCGACAAGCACCTGCCATGCCGTCAGGGCGACAAGCGGTATGGATGCGGCCTCTTCCATGGTCAGATTGTCCGGCTTCATCGCCACATCGGCCTCATCAATGGCGATATACTCGGCAAATGTCCCGATACGTGCCTGGTCCGGTCGGGCATAGACCTCGTCACCGGGCTTGAATTTGCGGACATTGGCACCGACGCGGACCACGACACCCGCCACATCGTTGCCCAGCACCAGCGGAAGTCGGTACGGCAGGATGAGCTTGAACTCTCCGTCCCTGATCTTGTTGTCCAGAAGGTTGACGCTGGCGGCGCGGATTTCGACCAGAACGTCGTTTGCGCGCAACTCCGGCTCGGGGATCTCGCCGAGCCGCAATGCGCCGCCTTTCTTGTAGCGATCGATCAGAAATGATTTCATCGGACTAACTTTCGTTTCTGTGGCCGGCACACGGCACCGGCAATAAAAGCTCAATCGGGAAGCCTGCTGAATTTCCGAAAGCTCCTGTCGACGAAGGACTCAGGCAGGAAGCGGCGGATGAAGCGGGCCTGCCCCGCAGCTTTTCCGGCAGTATAGCGTCGTTTGGGCGATGCCGTATTGGCGGCCTCTACGACAACTTTTGCAACCACCTCCGGGGCATCGCCCTTTTCGATGACGTCACGCATCAGTTTCTCGGCGTCCGCCCGAACCGTATCGTAGAGGGCAAGCGGCCGGTCTGGCCGTGTGATGTTTTCTTCGAAGGAGGTGCGGGTCACACCCGGCTCGACAAGCACGATGCGGATGCCCTGCGTTCGCACTTCATGGTCAAGAGATTCCGAATAGCCTTCAATGGCGTGCTTGGTCGATGCGTAAAGCGCATTATAGGGGGCTGGGATCAGCCCGAGTATGGAACTGAGGTTGACGATACGGCCGCGACGCTGCCGTCTCATGACGGGCAGAACCGCATTTGTCACGCGCATCACGCCGAACACGTTGACGTCGAATACGGCCTTCGCCTGCTCCGCCGTCGATTCTTCCGCACCGCCCAGCAAACCGATCCCGGCATTGTTGACGAGAAGATCGATCCTTCCTGCGCGGCTCAAAACCTCGTCCACCGCACGCCGCACGGACGCATCGTCGGTAACGTCGCAGATCAGCATCGTGATCCCATCCTCGATGTCGGGCATCGGCTTTCGGCTGGTGCCGAACACACGGTAACCGTCGCGCCGGAGCGCCTGCGCCGTCACCAGCCCGATGCCGGAGGATGCGCCCGTCACCAGGGCAATGCCGCGTTCTGTCTTGCTCATCTGCGTCCACTTTCATTTTGTTATGGAACAACAATGAACATTGAGTTACTATCAAATCGATACAAAGTCACTACTAAAAAGATATCAACATGAAAAATCTCTCGGACCAGCCCTGCCTCATCGCCCGCAGCCTCGCCCTTGTCGGCGACGCCTGGAGCATGCTGATCATGCGCGATGCCCATGCGGGCCTCACCCGCTTCGATGATTTTCGCAAGAGCCTCGGCATCGCGCCGACGATGCTCACAGCGCGGCTTTCATCGCTGACCGAAGAGGGATTACTGGTGAAACGCCGTTATTCCGATCGTCCGCCACGCTACGAATATATGTTGACGGAAGCCGGCCGCGATTTTCTGCCGGTCCTCTTTGCAATAGGCGCATGGGGAAACAAACATCGCGGCGGCGGTGAGGTAACCCGTTTTTTCGACGCTGAGACCGGAACGGAAATCGATCCCGTCACCATAGACCGCGTGACCGGCGCTCCAGTCGGAACCCGTCCCATTCGTGTAGCTAAACCCGAATGAGCACCTTCACCGCAAGTGCGCCGGATTAACAGAGAGGCATCGCACACAGGTGGGAAAATTCGCCAGTTGGCCTGTAAGCCGGGTTCTGTATGGCCCCGGTTTGACCCGGAACGTGGCAGCCATTCATCTGGGACGGCATTTGCATGCCGCCTCTCGCAACCCACCCGGATGACGGGCCCGGAAACCGGCTGTGAACGGGCTTTCGCCCATCCCGTGTCATCCCTATTCGGTCTTGCTCCCGGTGGGGTTTACCTTGCCACCACTGTCACCAGCGGCGCGGTGGGCTCTTACCCCACCCTTTCACCCTTACCATGCGATGCATGGCGGTTTGCTCTCTGTGGCACTTTCCCTGGGGTCGCCCCCGCCGGACGTTATCCGGCACCGTATTTCCGTGGAGCCCGGACTTTCCTCACCTTACCGTCTTTCGACATTGGTAAAGCGCGGCTGCCCGGCCAACTGGCATGGGCTGCATAACCATGTTCCGGAGCGAAAGCCACCGAAAAGCGCAATCAAGGATCAAAGAAATGCCGGCGTGAAATCCGTCGTGAAAGCACGATCGGCGATTTTTCCATCCCGCAGCAGCGTGGCACCCAGCCGCCCGATCTCGTCGGAACTCTTCGCCGCGGTGCCATTGCCGCCGGTGAGAACCGCGATATGCGGTGAGGCGGTAAAACCGATGGCGGGATAACCACTCCGGGTTTTGGAGACGACGCAGGCGGCCATCGAGACACGCGAGAGATCGACGGAAGGCACCAGCGTTTCGACGATGGCCGACAGATGATCCCGCACGCTTTCACGTCCGCCGGACCGGAACCATTCCCGGATTTCAGGGTCGCTGCCGACCGCCTTGTCATCGGGATCACCGCCGATTTTCAGATAGAATTTGCCATCGGGATAACGCACCGGCGGCAGAAGATAGATATGTTTCGTGGTGTCGCGCGGCTCGTAGATCAGCGACGGCATAGCCGCATATTGCCCAAGATCGGCTTCGTCAATCTCGAAGAAGGCGACGGTCCGCGCATAGACATTGAGCGCGACCGGCTGCGGCAGCAGGTCTTTCGTGATCGAGAACCCGCCGGCCGCCACCAGCACCCGGTCTGCGGTATAAACCGCACCGGAAGCCGTCCGCACCGAAGCGCGACCATCCTCTTCCCGCGTCGAGACGACGATATCGTCGATCAGCCTAACGCCGGCCTTTTCCGCCAGAACCGCCTGTGCTTTCACCAGCGCACGTGGATTGACGTATCCGGCATTGTCCCTTTCGAAGACACCTTCGCAGCCCGGCTCGAAAGAGAAATAGGGAAACCGGCTTTTCAGGTTTTCCCCATCCAGCAATTCCGTCGAAACACCGAGCCGCGTCGCTGCCTTGAGAACACCATCGATAAAGGGATTGCCGCCGCCCCGCTGAGGCCCCACCATCAGGCAACCGACCGGCGCGTAAAATTCCACGCCGCTTCTCGCGGCAATATCGGCATAACGCGCAATCGAGCGGTTGGCGAGCAGCGCCCAGTCGGCATCACCATCGATGGTGCGGGTAATCCGCGCCTCATCATAATGACTGGCGAAAATGCCCTGATGTGATTTGATATCGGCAGGTTCGCCGGGGCCGATCAGCGCCACGCCATCCACCGTTTCCGCCAGATGGCGGGCGGCGGCGGCACCCATCATGCCGCGACCCACGACGATATAGTTGAAATGTCCCGACATGCCGCCCCTCTTCATCCACCCTGTTCAGTAGCAACCTTGTAGCCGCTTCGCAGAAGGATGTCAGATGAAAACCGGCGACATTTCGGCCGCGAATTCATCCTCGGTCAGTTGACCGCTCGCAAGCAGCACGGCACCCAGCCGCCCGATCTCGTCCGAAGACTTGGCGGAGACGAAATTGCCACCCGTCAGAACTGCGATATTGGAGGATTGTGTATAGCCTATATAGGGATAACCGCTGCGGGTAATGGATGCGACACAGGAGCCGGAGGTCACGGGGCAGCCGGCAAGTTCGGGCATCAGCGACAGGGCCTTCCTCGTCAGGAATTCCACCTCACCCGGCGTGCCGTCGGAATGGAACCAGTCCACCGCCTCGGCCAGCGTCTCAAGCCTGCCCTTCTCGCTTTCGCCGCCGATCTTCAGATAGATCTTGCCATCGGGATATCGCACCGGCGGCAGGATGTAGACGATGTCGTCCTCCGTTTCCGCCAGCACGATGGTCGACGGCATGGCGCCGAATATCGCCTGCCTTGCCTCATCCAGCTCGAAAAATACGATGGTGCGACCGGTGGCCGCCATGTCGACCGGCGAAGGCAAAAGCTCAGCCATGTTGGTGAAACCGCCTGCGGCCACGATGACCTTTTCAGCGGTGTGAACAGTACCTTCCCGCGTTACCACTTCGACACCGTGGGAGGTGTCGTGAATATGCGCTGCGGTCTCGCCCACCAGATGCGTACCCTGCGCCCCGGCAATCGAACACTGCGCCTTTACCAAGGCGCGGGGATTGATGTGGCCGGCATTACGGGCCTCGAAGCTGCCACCGTGATCGGCGGGTAACGAGAACATCGGAAACCGGCCAGCCAGCGCCTCAGTGCCGAGCGTTTCCACGCCAAGACCGAGACGACCGGCCGAAGAAAGCGCCCGCGACACATAGTCTCCCGCAAGCCCCTTGCCGTTTCCGGTAAACAGGCAGCCGGCTTCGGTAAAGAAGCGGATACCGCTCTTGGCCTCGATCTCGGCGTAACGCCGGATGGAACGCTGCGCGAGTTCCGCCCAGACAGGGTCGCCATCAAACCCACGGGTGATACGTGCTTCGTCGTAATGGCTTGAAAACACGCCCTTATGGCTCTTGCGATCGGCGGGTTCGCCCGGTCCGATCAGCGCCACGCCTTCCGTTTGCGCAGAAAGGTGCCGCGCAGCGGCAGCCCCCATCATCCCGGCCCCGACCACGATATATTTGAAATCCGGCATGACATGCTCCGTATCAGATTTGCTCCTGACTACAGCATGCCCGCGCGAACCGGAATCGCTTTTCGCAAAACCATGGGGCGCGGTCGCATTTCCGGACGGAAAACAGCACCGCTTTTCCGGGAAAGGCTTCCGGGAAAGATAAGCGCAGGTCTCAACCGGCCAGCAGCGCCTGCACCTTGCCGCAATAACGCTTGGACACCGGGTTCATGCGCGTGGCGCCATGGCCGGCATTATACCGCAGGATCGTGCTGCAAACCTCGCCGCCGCCAAGCTGATGGGCAGTTGCCAGATATTGCATGCCCCAGCGAATATTGGTCTCGGGATCGTAGAGCGCCTTTGTCGTACCTCGAAAACCCATCATGCGCGCCGTTGCCGGCTTGATCTGCATCAGCCCGACCTCGCCGGCGCTGCCGCGGGCCTTCGGGTTGAACTTGCTTTCCACCGAAACCACGGCATGCGCCAGATTGGTGGGAACGCCGTAACGCTTGGCATATTTGACGATCAGATCGGAATAATCGTTCCTGAGGGAGGAAGGCAGGCTCTTTTCCGGAATGGGATAACCGGACTTGCGGAAGAAGGTCTCCAGCGTCACGGTCTTGGTCTTGACGTCCTCGTCTTTGGCAAAAGCAATCCCCGCCTGTGAAACGAGCATAACAACACCCGCCGCAACAGCAACAACAACCCTGTTCATATGTAGAAAAAGTCTCCAGATCGGATGACGGTAACAGTGAAGCGACACAAATATTCAACGCCCGGAAAGTCGATCCCGACTTTCCGCTGTCCAGTCTCCTTGATTGATATTGACGGCAGGTTCCCCTGAAGAACGTCACCGCATGCAGTGACGTTCTTAAACTTCTTCAATGCGGATTATCTGTGGCACAACAAAAAAAGCGACTTGAACAGCCGGAAAACGGGGAACGCTTTTCCAGAATCTGCCTTCAGACGACCGAAAATTTCGGAAGGCTGGCAATCAGCCGGTGCAACGTGTCGATGGTGGAAAAATCCGCGATGCCATCCACCAGAGCCGGACGGAAATGCCGCTGGAAGGCAGCAACGGCGCCTTCGGTTTTCTCGCAATAAGCGCCTGTAATTTCAACGCCATATCCATAAATGGACAACATCGACTGAAGTGCTTCGACGGGCTGGCCATGGTCACCACGCTGGAAAAAGCGGCCGCCGCGGATCGGCGCGGGCTCCACCCAATGGCCGACACCGTGCTGCGACAGGATGTCCCACGGGAATTTCTCACCCGGATCGACCTTGCGGATCGGCGCTACATCCGAGTGGGCAAGCACCCTTTCAGGCGCGATGGACCATCGCTGGCCGCAATCGCGACACAATTCGATGACGGCCGCCACCTGCTCCCTCGGGAATTCAGGCAGACCGCCCGGATGACCCTTATTGGCGATTTCGATGCCGATGGAGCGGGAATTGATGTCTTCATGCCCTGCCCAGACGCTCTTGCCCGCATGCCAGGCACGGCGGGTTTCCGGAACCAGCTGAACAACCCGCCCGTCCTCGAAGACGAAATAATGGCTGGAGACCTGACTTTCCGGATTGCAGAGCCACGACAGCGCGCCATCGGCGGTCGTCATGCCGGTATAGTGCAGAAGAATGATATCCGGCCCGGCCACATCAAGCCTTTCGCCATGGTTAGGCGAAGGCGCAACGGCCGCGCCCCCGAAATCCGGGGTAAAATCCGGCAGACATTCACTCATGCGACGCGGCGTTCTTTCTCTATGGCCGCATAGGCGGCATTAAGAGCCGCCATACGCTCATTCGCCGCCGCATGCAATTCCATGGGAACGCCGCGCGCGATGAGCTTGTCCGGATGGTGCTCGGCAACAAGCGAACGGTAACGTTTGCGAATGTCGGAGAAATCGTCGGAAGGCGAAACGCCAAGTACGCGGTAGGGATCGCGCCCGTCCATGTGGACGTGCCGCGCCATGATCGTTTCGAAGTGATCTTCGGTGATATGGAAGATTTCCGCGATACGGCCAAGGAAAGCCAGTTCCCGCTCGTGGATCAGCCCATCGGCCTTGGCGATATGGAACAGGCCATCGATGACGCTTTCCAGCATCTCGCAATTGTCATGGCCGGAACCGCACAGACCCGCGAGCCGCTCCGCATAGGCCTCGTAACCGGCGACATCCTGACGGGCAAGATTATAAAGACGGGCGACGTTCCTGGCTTCTTCTTCCGGAAAATCGAATATCTGCCGGAAGGCGCGCACCTCGGCATCGTTGACGACGCCGTCGGCTTTCGCCATCTTGGCGGAGAGCGCGATGATCGCCACGGAGAACGAAACTTTGCGGCGTGTTTCCGGGTCACCCTCGAACAGGGTGCGGATGGCTTCCACAACGCGCCCGAGCGCACCGCCCGCCGCGTCGCCGATTGCGCCGAGCAGCCGTTCCCACAGGGATGAAATTTGCAGACAGGCGAAATCGAACATCATGGCGACAAGCATGACGGGATATCGCCGCGAATGCAATATGTCGAGGGGGCCAGCGGCATTAACTTTTATTCATCTTTGCGACAGTTTTGCTTCAGGAACAAGAGCGCGGGAAACGGCGCAACCGAGGTTTTCCACAGGCGCAGCAATCGGACATGGGCGCGTGGCGGCTTCGATGCGGATTGAAACGATTATATTCGACGGGTTTCCTCAAGCCGCTGAAAAACCGCGAGAAATCGGCGTTTTTCTTCATAAATTCACTTTACACCTACACGCGGCTGTCGCATCCATTTGCCAGACATGTCTTTGGGTATACGTGAAAAGGAGAGCCATGATGGCCAAACAGAAAGTCGCAATGCTGACCGCGGGTGGCCTTGCGCCCTGTCTCTCTTCGGCCGTTGGCGGCCTGATCGAGCGCTATAGCGACATCGCGCCTGAAATCGACATCGTGGCCTATCGCTCCGGCTATCAGGGCGTGCTTCTCGGCGACCGTATCGAGATCACGGCGGACATGCGGGAGAAGGCGCATCTCCTGCACCGCTATGGCGGCTCGCCGATCGGCAACAGCCGCGTCAAGCTCACCAACGCCGCCGATTGCGCCAAGCGTGGCCTCGTCAAGGAAGGCGACAATCCGCTGCGCGTCGCCGCCGAACGGCTGGCCGCAGATGGCATCACCATTCTCCACACCATCGGCGGTGACGACACCAACACGACGGCCGCCGACCTCGCCGCCTATCTCGGTGCCAACGGTTACGACCTTACCGTCGTCGGCCTGCCGAAGACGGTGGACAATGACGTTGTACCGATCAAGCAGTCGCTTGGCGCCTGGACGGCTGCCGAAGTCGGCGCCTCCTTCTTCGATAATGTCAGCAACGAACAGAGTGCGGCGCCGAAGACCTTCGTCATCCACGAAGTCATGGGCCGCCATTGCGGCTGGCTGACGGCCGCCACCGCCCGCGCCTATATCCAGAAGACCAGCGGCAATGAATATGTCGAAGGTCTGATGATGAACACGCAGATGAAGAACATCGACGGCATCTATCTGCCGGAAATGGCCTTCGACATCGAAGCGGAAGCCGAGCGTCTGAAAGAGATCATGGACAGGAACGGCTATGTCACCCTGTTCGTGTCGGAAGGTGCGGGCCTCGATTCCATCGTCGCGGAACGCGAAGCGTCCGGCGAAGCCGTCAAGCGCGATGCCTTCGGCCATGTGAAGATCGACACCATCAATGTCGGTGGCTGGTTCCAGAAGCAGTTCGCGAGCCTCATCGGCGCCGAACGCTCCATGGTGCAGAAATCAGGCTATTTCGCCCGTTCCGCCGCCGCCAACGGCGAGGACCTGCGCCTCATCCAGGGCATGGTCGATCTCGCCGTCGAAAGCGCCCTCAACAAGGTTTCCGGCGTTACCGGCCATGACGAAGACCAGAAAGGCAAATTGCGGACCATCGAGTTTCCGCGTATCAAGGGTGGAAAGCATTTCGACCTCTCTGCAAAATGGTTTACCGAAGTGATGGAACACGTCGGTCAGCCGTTCACAGCGGCCTGATTTTACGATAGTCTAAAATAAGACGGCGACAGGGAGGGCAAGGAGGAAGAGAATGTCTGGACAGGCCTGGCTGATTTTTTGTGCAGCATGTGCCGTTGTGTTCGCACTTCCCTCTCCCCTTGTATTCTCTGTTGCCTCCTATGCCGCCATTCGCGGCAGGAAGACGATTTTCGCCTCTGTCAGCGGCGGCGCCCTCGGTATCGTCACGACCATGACGATTTCAGCCATTCCGGTGGCCGGCCTCACCTATCTGCCGCAAGCCTTCGTTGAAATCGTGCAATGGGCCGGTATTGGCTGGCTTATGCTGTTTTTCCTGTGGACCTTCGCCACGCCCGCCGCCCAGGCAGCCAATGCCGACAACGACAATCTGCCCGGCAAATCATGGATCGGCATTTTCAGCGATTGTTACGCCATCGCCGCGCTGCGCCCGCGCTATTTCGCATTCTTTCTGGCGCTGCTGCCGCAATTCGTTTCCACCTCCGGCAACGCCGTTGAAGCGTTCGCCATGGCGCAGGCAGCAACCCTGCTTCTGGCGCTTGCCATGCTGACGGCGCAGGCGCTGTTTGCCGCCTCGACGCTGGCGCTGGTGCGCCGCATGTCGGGCGAGAAAAAAATCAGGCCGAAATACCGTACCCACTTCATTTCCGGCCGTGCCGTCAGCGCCGGATACAGGCGCATTGCAGCCTGAAAAACCGGGAGATTACTCCCGGCTTGCCGCTTTCCTTACAATAGGTTAATGAAGGCTCGACGGGACACTGCCTGCTTCGCTCGACGCGGGGGTATCGAAAGACAGGCATAACGAAGGCGGCAACATGCGAAATTCGGGCAAATTCCGCGGAAGAAGGACACTTCTTCTGTCTTCCACCGTGGGCCTGGCACTGGCATTGGCCGGATGCACCAGCGTCGAATATACCGCGAAGGAAGGGCCTGACGGCCCGAAGATCGCCACGGTTCACCCCGCCACTTCCGGCCAGCCGGCCGCACAGTCGGCAACGGCAGAGACCCCGGCCGGCATCGCTCCGGCAACGCAGACCGCCGAAGCCTCTTCTCACCCTGCGGAACTTCCGACTGCCGTCGCCGTCAAGGGCGGCCGCGTCGCACTGCCGCCGGCATCCGAAATCGCCGCTGCGGCCGCCATCTCTGCCCAGATGCAACCGCAACAGAACGAGATGGCGCAGGCCACCGTGATGACGTCTGCGCCGACCACGGCCGCGGCTCTCGCACCGACAGGCGCCGCTCCGGCCGCAGCCGCAATCGAAACGGCTGACATGGCGGCAAAGTCCGCACCCCACAATGCCGCCGCAGACCTGCCGCAGGTGGTTGCCGTCAAGGGCAGCTTCCCGCCCGCGCCGCCACCGCCCGGTTCACCCTCCATCGGCACCGAACTGACGGCGGAGCGGAAGGTCGTTCCGCTGCCGAAGCCGGATAGCGCGGTTCTGGCCTATGCCGCCGGCCCCACCAATGCCGCCCTTGCCGCCATCCGGCAGAACGAAACGATGACGGCGCCGCTCAGATCGGCGCCAGCCGGACGCGAGAAGCTGAGCGGGCTGATTTCCAAATACGCCACCATGTATGACGTGCCGGAAGATCTGGTACACCGCGTGGTGCAGCGTGAAAGCATGTATAATCCCGGCGCCTATAATGGCGGCCATTTCGGCCTGATGCAGATCAAGCACGCCACGGCCCGCTCCATGGGCTTCGACGGCCCGGCGTCTGGCCTGTTCGATGCCGAAACCAACCTGAAATATGCCGTCAAATACCTGCGCGGCGCATGGCTTGTCGCCGATAACAACCGCGACAACGCGGTCCGCCTTTATGCGCGCGGTTATTATTACGACGCCAAGCGCAAGGGCATGCTGCACGTCCTGCGCAAATAATGGTTTCAGGCTGTTCCGGGAATGCCGTTCAAATAGGAACGGTCTGCCGGAACGCCCGCCCATAAGCCTCGAAAACAACACCTCCGCCGCCCTCGGGCCTGCCCCGGGAACCTGCCATTGCAACGGGCTTTGATTCTTCGGCTCAAAACCGGGGATGGCTTGCATGACGGACCTTGGCCATCAACCCGGGGCACCGTCCGCTTTCCCATCGTCTTTTCGATTCCTGCCTCAGCCCACAGGCCCTGTCATCAAACTGTAGCGTCACGGCTGTAGAGGCCTCTCAATCGACTGAGAGGTGAACATATGACGAGTGCGGCACCCAAGACCGGCTTCAGCAAAAACACGAAACTGAAGTCCGCATTGCTCCAGCACAAGGCACTCTCGAAAAGCGGCCTTTCCGAACGGTTCTTCGGAGTTCTTTTTTCCGGTCTCGTCTACCCTCAAATCTGGGAAGACCCGGAAATCGACATGGAAGCGATGGAGCTTGGCGAAGGTCACCGCATCGTCACCATCGGCTCCGGCGGCTGCAACATGCTGGCCTATCTCTCCCGCAACCCTGCCAGCATCGATGTCGTGGATTTGAACCCGCATCACATCGCCCTCAACAAGCTGAAGCTCGCCGCCTTCCGCCACCTTCCCGCCCATCAGGATGTCGTGCGCCACTTCGGCCGCGCCAATACCCGCAGCAACAGCCATGGCTATGACCGTTTCATCGCCGACCACCTCGACGATACGACCAAGGCCTATTGGTCGAAGCGCACGCTGACCGGCCGCCGCCGCATTTCTGTGTTTGACCGGAATATCTATCGCACCGGTCTGCTCGGCCGTTTCATCGGCGCCGGCCACCTCATGGCCCGCCTGCACGGCGTGAAGCTCACCGAAATGGCCAACAGCCGTACACTGGACGAACAGCGCCAGTTCTTCGACAGCAAGGTCGCACCGCTGTTCGACAAGCCGGTGGTGCGCTGGCTGACGAAGCGCAAAAGCTCGCTGTTCGGCCTCGGCATTCCGCCCCGCCAATATGACGAGCTCGCAAGCCTTTCCGCAAATGGCACGGTTGCCGCCGTGCTCAAGGAGCGGCTGGAAAAGCTTGCCTGCAACTTTCCGCTCAGCGACAATTATTTCGCCTGGCAGGCCTTCGCACGCCGTTATCCCGAGCCGCATGAGGGTGCCCTGCCCGCCTATCTCAAGCCGGAATATTACGAAACGATCCGCAACAACACCGCCCGCGTCGCCGTGCATCATGCCACCTATACCGAGCTTCTTTCCAAGAAACCGGCAAGCGCCGTCGACCGCTATATCCTGCTCGACGCGCAGGACTGGATGACGGACGCGCAGCTCAACGAATTATGGTCGCAGATCAGCCGCACCGCCGCAGCCGGCGCGCGCGTCATCTTCCGCACCGCCGCCGAAAAAAGCGTCATCGAAGGCCGGCTCTCCACCGACATCCGCAACCAGTGGGTCTACCTCGAAGAGCGCTCGAAAGAGCTGAACGCCATGGACCGCTCGGCCATCTATGGCGGCTTCCATATCTATCAAAGGGCTATGGCATGAAAACCATCGGCGAGAATGTGGGCCTTGCAGACAGCGCGCATGCGGGCCTGATGGACCGCATGTATCGCCATCAGCGGCATATCTACGATATCACCCGCAAATATTACCTGCTCGGCCGCGACAGGACCATTTCCAGTCTCGACGTGCCGAAGGGCGGCACGCTGCTGGAAGTCGGCTGCGGCACCGGCCGCAACCTGCTGCTGGCCAGCCGCAAATTTCCCCAGGCCAGACTGTTCGGCCTTGATATTTCCGCCGAAATGCTGCTGACCGCATCCGAGAATTTTGCCGGCAAGGCAGAGCGTCCGCTTTTGCGCGTGGCCGACGCCACCGCCTTCCGTGCCGCCGAATTCGGTCAGCCCGACGGTTTCGACCGTGTCATGATCCCCTATGCGCTGTCCATGATACCGGACTGGGAAAAAGCGATCGAACAGGCGCTCACGGCCCTGAAACCCGGCGGCTCCCTGCATATCGTCGATTTCGGCCAGCAGGAGCAATTGCCGAAGTGGTTCCGCACTCTTCTGCAGGCATGGCTCACCCGTTTTCACGTCACGCCCCGCGCCAATCTTCGTTACGTTCTGGCCAATATGGCCGGTCGTTTCGATGGCAATCTGGAATTCGAGGAGATCGCCCGCGGTTATGCGTGGCGGGCCGTCATCACGCTTCCCGTGCCCCAGGAGCAACCGAAAATCAGCCGCATCCTGGCCGACGCCTGATTCTCGAAGGGATTTCAGCACCTCAGCCCGCGCAGCGGCAGCGGCGGGCTTTGGGGCGTTTCCTGCGGCGCTGATCGGCCATTGCCGCCACAAAAACGCAAATCGCTTCAAATCCAGTGGCTTGCAGGGCGCAAAAAGGCGCGGTGCCTCTTGCCATAACCGCTTGTTTACCATGTTATGGGTAAATCGGGAGATGCGGCGCGCCATTTTTGCGGCCGTGGGATGGACAACACTTTCTTCAGGGTTCCAATGCGGCTGCGTTTATCGGCACTTTTGTCGGCTTTGCTGTTGATCGGCGGCTGCACATCCACGAGTTATGACCTGCTTGAAACCGCATCCGTTTCCAAGCCGAAATTTTCCGATACCGATCCGCAGGATTTCGGCATGAACAACCCGCACCGTCATGAGGTGCATGGCATCGACGTATCCAAATGGAATGGCGATGTCGACTGGCCGACCGTGCGCAAGTCTGGCGTCTCCTTCGTCTTCATCAAGGCGACGGAGGGATCGGATCGCATCGACCCGAAATTCGGTGACCATTGGCGCAGCGCCGCAGCGGCGAATATCCTGCACGCGCCCTATCATTTCTATTATTTCTGCTCGACCGCCGACGCGCAGGCCGACTGGTTCATCCGCAACGTGCCGAAGGACGCCGTCACCCTGCCGCCGGTTCTCGACGTGGAATGGAACCCGGCCTCGCCCACCTGCAAGACGCGCCCGGCGCCCGGCATCGTTCGCGCCGAGATGCAGCGTTTCCTCGACCGTATCGAGGCGCATTATGGCAAACGCCCGATCATCTATACCTCGGTCGATTTCCACCGCGACAATCTCGTCGGCCAGTTCAAGGACTATCATTTCTGGGTGCGCTCCGTCGCCGCGCATCCGACCAAGATCTATGAAGACCGGCAATGGGCCTTCTGGCAATATACGGCAACCGGCGTCGTGCCCGGCGTGAACGGTCCGACCGATATCAATGTCTTTGCCGGCAGCGAGAAAAACTGGCGTAAATGGGTCGCTTCCGCCAAATAAACACGGCCAAGAAGCAACACATTCAAAAAAACCGCGTTCTCACCTGTCGCCAGACCGCGAGACCCGTTTTTTTGTCGCAAACATATGGGTAAAGCGGGCCTACAACCCATTGAGGAAATTCCCATGTCCACCTTCCGGTCGCGCAGCATCGTTTTTGCCGCCGCTTTGTCGCTTCTTTCCACCGGCTCCGCCTTCGCCACGCCACCCGTGGCCTCGCCTGACGATCCCAAGCAGGTTGCCTGCGGCGGTGATCTCGGCGCCTTCCTTGAAGGCGTAAAGGCCGACGCGCTCGCCAAAGGCATTCCGGCCGATGCGATCCAGAAGGCGCTTGCCGGCGCGCAGGTCGACCCGAAGGTGCTCTCGCGTGACCGCGCGCAGGGTGTGTTCCGCCAGACCTTCCTGGAGTTCTCCCAGCGTACCGTCAGCCAGGCTCGCCTCGATATCGGCCGCAGGAAGCTGCAGGAACTCTCCTCCACCTTCGCCCGCGCCGAAAGTGAATACGGTGTACCGGCCGGCGTCATCGCCGCCTTCTGGGCCATGGAAACCGATTTCGGCGCCGTTCAGGGCGATTTCAACACCCGCAACGCGCTGGTGACCCTCTCGCATGATTGCCGTCGCCCGGAACTTTTCCGTCCGCAGCTGCTGGCGCTGATCGAAATGGTCCAGCACGGCGACCTCGATCCCGCCACCAATACCGGCGCATGGGCGGGCGAAATCGGTCAGGTGCAGATGCTGCCCAAGGACATCATCGCCTTCGGCGTTGATGGAGACGGCGACGGGCATATCAACGTCAAGAGCAGCGCCCCGGATGCCATTCTGACGGCGGCCAAATTCATCCAGCATCTCGGCTTCAAGAAGGGCGAACCCTGGATTCAGGAAGTCTCCCTGCCGGAAAACCTGCCCTGGGAAAAATCCGGCCTCGGCGGTCCGCTGACCGCCGGTGAATGGTTTGCGCTGGGCGTAACCCCGCGTGACGGCAACAGGAACTTCGCCTCCCTGCCCGCGGCCCTCATCATGCCGCAGGGCCGCAAGGGACCGACCTTCATCACCTATCCGAATTTCAACATCTATCTGGAATGGAACCAGTCGTTCATCTACACGACATCGGCCGCCTATTTCGCCACCCGCCTGATGGGCTCCCCTGTCTACAACAAGGGTAATCCCGAGCCCGGCTTCGATGACGCGACCATGAAAGAGCTTCAGACCAAGCTTGAGGCGCGCGGACACAATGTCGGCAAGGTGGATGGCATTCTCGGTTCCGGCACCCGCGTCGCCATCCAGAAGGAGCAACAGCGCCTCGGCATGCCCGCGGATGGCTGGCCGTCGGCCGCGCTTCTGCAGGCGCTTTAAGCAATCTTAACGGCGCTGCCAGGCCTTTAATCTGTGAGCCGGAATCAAGGCGGAAATCGTTAATCTCGACCGGATGACTGGGGATAACACCCCGGTCATTTACTTTTTTTAAACATATGAAGCACTGCGTGATAAGAAAATAATCTTTTATTTTCAATATATTATAGAATTTACTTTTTTACACCATGCCAAAGCGTGCTGCACTGCATCACAAAAACCGCTTTTCAACTGCCACAAAACGGTCATATTATCGACCCTGTCAACAACAGGAGGCACCCATGGGACTTACAAAATCTCTCAATGCCTTGGCAGTCGGTTTGGCGTTTTTGTTCGTAGCGATGATGCTTTTCATCTGACGAGACGTGAAGACCAAACGCAGTGAAGAACCGTAGTGACACGAGTTTGAAAAGCGCAGATCCTTAGGGACCTGCGCTTTTTTTCTGCCTGAAATCTGTTGCCTGGATCAGGCGGCGCTGCGGCGCAGACGCTCCAGCCCGAGATTTTCGAGCACGGCGTCGACCAGCGGCGCACGGTTCATGGTATAGAGGTGGAACTCGTTGAAACCACGCCGTTGCAGATCGGCGATCTGCTCGGCCGCAACTTCGGCGGCCACGCGGGCACGCCCTTCCAGATCCTCGTCATAACCTTCAAAACGCTCATCCAGAAAACCGGGAACGCTGGTGCCGCAGCGGCCGGCGAAACGCTTGAGCTGGGTAAGGTTCTGGATAGGCATGATGCCCGGAACCACCGGAATGGTAATGCCCGCCGCTGCCACCCGCTCCATGTAACGCTCGAACACGTCATTATCGAAGAAGAACTGCGTCAGCGCCCGGGTCGCGCCATTGTCCGCCTTGCGCTTCAGCATGTCGATATCAACAGCTTCGCTTGCGCTTTCGGGATGCTTTTCCGGATAGGCCGAAACGGAAATTTCGAAATCGCCGATCTCGCGCAGGCCTCTCACCAATGCGGCGGCATTCTCATACCCTTCGGGATGCGGCTTGTAAGCCGTGCCGATACCGGTCGAGGGGTCGCCGCGCAGCGCCACGAAATGGCGAACGCCGGCATTGCTAAACTCTTCGATGACCTGATGCACGTCGTCACGGCTGGCATCCACGCAGGTCAGATGCGCGGCGGTCGGCAGGTGGCTGTCGCCGATCATACGGCGCACCGCATCCAGCGTCGGCGCCTTGGTGGAGCCACCCGCGCCATAGGTCACGGACACGAAATCCGGATTCCACTTCTTCAGCTCGGCAACCGTTTCCCAGAGCTGGGTTTCCATCTCGGGATTCTTGGGCGGGAAAAATTCGAAAGACAACCGGATATCGCCATCACGGCGCGCGGTTTCCGACCTCAACATATCATGCCCTCCCGGCAGCAAGTAAAACGGCCTCTTGCACCACATCGTCTGCCATCAGCAGCCGCTGGTCGCGGGCAACCCATATCGTCACGTCGAGAGCCTCGTCGGACGCTTTTTCAGAATGAAGATCGACAGCGCGTTCCAGCGAAAGCCCGGCCTTCTTCAGCCATTCTTCCATCAGCGGATGCGAAAAACCGAGCCGCACATGCGCGTGCTCATCGCGCAGATATTCGAAGGAATGCGGCGCAAGATCGATGACGATCAGCCGCCCGCCGGGGCGCAGCATACGTGCGGCCTCGGAAAGCGCGATTTCCGGCTGGTCGAGGAAATGCAGCACCTGATGGATGACGATCAGATCGAAATCCTGTCCCTCCAGCGGCAGGTTGAGAATATCACCATGACGGACGGATGCATTGACCACGCCCGCCTTGTCGAGATTGGCGCGCGCCACCGACAACATATCGCGGCTGGCATCCACACCGATCGCACGGCGATAGATGCCGCTCAGAAGCTGCAGGATACGGCCGGTGCCGGTGCCGAGATCGAGAAGGGAATCGATCGGGGTGGTTCCCACCAGCTTCAGCAACGCGCCTTCCACGGCTTCGTCGCTGACATGCAGACGGCGCAACTCGTCCCAGGCGGATGCGTTGCGGCTGAAATAATCCTGTGCACGTTCGGCCCGCACCCGCTTGACGGTGGCAAGCCGCTCGCTGTCGCGCTGGAGAACCGCGTCAGAGGGCGATGCAGCGGCAAGCAGCTGCCGCACGACGCCCGCAGGCTCGCCATCCTGCCGCAAGCGGAAATAGGCCCATGCGCCTTCCTGATAACGCTCGATCAGCCCCTCTTCCGTCAAAAGCTTGAGGTGACGGGAGATGCGCGGCTGCGACTGGCCGAGGATTTCAGTAAGATCGGTAACCGTCAGATCGCCGGCCGAAAGAAGCGCCAGCAAACGGAAGCGCGTCGGCTCACCCGCCGCCTTCAGGAGATCCACCAATTTGTCCAGACCGAACGCCACTCTGCCGCGCCTCGCAAGCTAATCAAGATATAAAGATATCTTTATGTCGATCTGGTGTTCGATGCAAGCGCAAACTGTAATGCGCCGCCATCAACTCCATTTATTGCACAAGAAAAGGCCCGCTTTGCGGCGGGCCTTTCTGAAGCGATGCGGAAAAGGATCAGCGCGTCAGGCGCTTGTAGCTGACCCGGCCGGGCTTGATGCTTTCCGGGCCGAGGCGGCGGACCTTGTCCTTTTCGTAGTCTTCGAAGTTGCCTTCGAACCATTCCACGTGGCTGTCACCCTCGAAAGCGAGGATATGGGTGGCCAGACGGTCGAGGAACATGCGGTCGTGGCTGATGATAACGGCGCAACCGGCGAAGGCTTCCAGCGCTTCTTCGAGCGCTGCCAGCGTTTCCGTATCAAGGTCGTTGGTCGGTTCGTCGAGCAGCAGCACGTTGCCGCCGGCCTTCAGCATCTTGGCAAGGTGAACGCGATTGCGCTGACCACCCGAGAGATTGCCGACCTTCTGCTGCTGATCGCCGCCCTTGAAGTTGAAGGCGCCGCAATAGGCGCGCGAGTTCACTTCGAACTTGCCGAGCTTGATGATGTCGTTGCCGCCGGAGATTTCCTCCCACACGGTCTTGTCACCCGCCAGCGTATCGCGGCTCTGGTCGACATAACCGAGCTGCACCGTTTCACCGACAGTCACCGAACCGCTATCGGGCTGTTCCTGACCGGTGATCATCTTGAACAGCGTCGACTTACCCGCGCCGTTCGGACCGATGACGCCGACAATGCCGCCGGGCGGCAGCTTGAAGGACAGGTTTTCGATCAGCACGCGGTCGCCGAAGGACTTCGTCAGATTGTCGGCTTCGATGACGACGCGGCCGAGACGCTCGGCAACCGGAATGACGATCTGCGCATCGCCGGGACGGCGGTTTTCCGCCGCTTCCACCAGCTCGTCATAGGCCTTGATACGCGCCTTGGACTTGGTCTGGCGTGCCTTCGGGCTGGAGGCGATCCACTCGCTTTCGCGGCTGATGGCCTTCTGGCGGGAGGCATCTTCGCGGGCTTCCTGTTGCATGCGCTTGGCTTTCGCCTGCAGGTAAGCGGAATAGTTGCCTTCGTAGGGAATGCCGCGACCACGGTCGAGCTCGAGAATCCAGCCCGTCACATTGTCGAGGAAGTAGCGGTCGTGGGTGATCATCATCACGGCGCCGGGATAGTCGCGCAGATGCTTTTCCAGCCAGGCGATGGTTTCCGCGTCAAGATGGTTGGTCGGTTCGTCGAGCAGCAGCAGATCCGGCTGCGAAAGCAGCAGACGGCACAGCGCCACGCGGCGGCGCTCACCGCCCGAAAGACCTGTTACGGCCGAGTCGCCGGGCGGGCAACGCAGGGCGTCCATGGCCATTTCGACCTGATTTTCCAGATCCCAGAGGTTCTGGCTGTCGATCATGTCCTGGAGCTTTGCGCCCTCATCCGCCGTTTCGTCGGAGTAGTTCATCATCAGTTCGTTGTAGCGGTCGACGATGGCGGTCTTGTGCGCCACGCCTTCCATGACGTTTTCCATCACGGTCTTGTTTTCGTCGAGCTTCGGTTCCTGCTCGAGATAACCGAGCGTCGCGCCTTCGGCGAGCCAGGCTTCACCGGTATATTCCTTGTCTAGACCGGCCATGATTTTCAGAACGGTCGACTTACCGGCGCCGTTCGGGCCGAGGATACCGATCTTGGCATCGGGGTAGAAGGAGAGATGGACGTTCTCCAGAACCTTCTTCGCGCCATAGGACTTGTTCAGCCCAGCCATGTGATAGATGAATTGACGTGCCATTGTAGCGAATGCTCCACATCGGATTTTTAAGAGTACGTATCGGGAAATTTGCCGCTATGTAGGGTAAATAGGACCTTGGGGCAACCTCTGGCACGATTATGACCCCATGATTATGACAAGGCACATGATGACACGCTGGGTGCGACGATGAATGAGACGACTGATGACTTCGCCTTCAGCCGGATCGAGAGGCTCGAGGCTCCTTCCGGCGCATCCATCGCCTTTCGCCACCTGCCCTCGGCTGTTTCACCGGCGCGGGGCGTGCTGATGATCTGCCACGGTCTGGTGGAACATGCCGGCCGCTACCGCCGTTTTGCCGGTGTCATGGCGAAACAGGGTTTCGAGGTCTATGCCCACGACCATCGCGGCCACGGCCGCACGAAAGCGGCGGACGCACCGATCGGCCGCTTCGCCTGGAAGGATGGCGCCGAAAAAGTGGTCGCCGATGTCATGGCGATGCGCATCATGATCGGCGAGAGACATCCCGGCCTGCCGGTCATCCTGTTCGGCCATTCCATGGGCGGCCTCGTGGCGCTCAACACCGCCGTCAGCCATCCGGATGCCTTCGATGGCCTGTCGATCTGGAATTCCAATCTCAATCCCGGCGTCATGGGCCGCATCGCGCAGGTGGTGCTGCGGCTTGAAAAGATGCTGAAGGGCTCGGACGTGCCGAGCGCCATCCTGCCGAAAGCGACCTTCCGCGCCTGGAACGCGAAAATGCCGGAAAGGCGCACCCACGCCGACTGGCTGAGCCATGACAGGTTGGCGGTGGATGCTTATGTGCAAGACCCGCTCTGCCAGTTCGAGGCCAGCGTTTCCCTGTGGCAGGACGTTTTCGAACTCTCCTATCGCGCCCCGAAGCTCATCGAGCGTCTGCCGAAGACTTTGCCGCTTCTGCTGGTCAGCGGCGATCAGGACGCCGCGACCAATGACGGCAGGGAGATCGTCTGGCTCGCAGAGCGGTTTCGAGAGGCAGGTTTCAGCCATGTCGAACACACCATCTACAAGGGCATGCGGCACGAGACGCTGAACGAGATCGGCTGGCAGGCGGCAGCGGCGGATTTCGCCGCCTGGTGCGGCCGCGTCGTGGATGACAGTAAAACGCCCTCCCCGTCATTCCGGCCTTGAGCCGGAATGACGGAATTAGGGGACTCTCAAAACACAACGAATGTCGAAGCTGCCGTGTCAGCCCCAGTTCAGTGCCGTTCCAAAACGGAATAAGTCCATGAGATAAAATCACATGCGGCGGGGCAAGGCGCGGTCTATAACCGGCAGGCACAAAAGACCGGGGGACAGATGACCGACATGCCGAACAGGAAACCACCACTATCAGGCATTCGTGTCATTGAGCTTGCGCGTGTTCTGGCCGGTCCCTGGGCGGGGCAAATGCTGGCCGATATGGGCGCTGATGTCATCAAGGTGGAAAACCCCGAAGGCGGTGACGACACCCGCACATGGGGACCGCCCTTCGTTGAAGGCGCGGAAGGCGAAAACCTCTCCGCCGCCTATTATCACGCCACCAATCGCGGCAAACGCTCCATCGTCGCCGATCTGAAAACGCCTGAAGGCTGCGAGCTGGTGCGCCGGCTGGTGCGCACCGCCGATGTCGTCATCGAAAACTTCAAGCGCGGCGGACTTGCCAAATACGGCCTCGATTACGAGAGCCTGAAGGCGCTCAATCCGAAGCTGATCTATTGCTCCATCACCGGCTTCGGCCAGACCGGGCCTTATGCCGATTTCGCCGGTTATGATTATATCGTGCAGGGCATGTCGGGCTTCATGTCGATAACAGGCGAACCGGATGGCCAGCCGATGAAGGCTGGCGTGGCTGTTGCCGATATCTTCACCGGCATCTATTCCGTGACAGCCATTCAGGCCGCGCTGATCCACGCCATACGGTCAGGCGAAGGCCAGCATATCGACATGGCGCTTCTCGATGTGCAGTCGGCCGTGCTCGCCAACCAGAACATGAATTACCTGATCTCCGGCAAGCCGCCCGTCCGGCTCGGCAATGCCCATCCGAATATTTCCCCCTATGAGGTGGTGCCGACGGCCGATGGCTTCCTCATCCTCGCGGTCGGCAATGACGGCCAGTTCCGCCGCCTCTGCAATATCCTCGGCATAGGCGCGATTGCCGATGACGAGCGCTACGCGACGAACAAGGCCCGCGTGGCGCATAAGGTCGAAGTCCGGCAGATCATTTCCACCGAAACGCTGAAATGGCAGAAGCGCGATCTTTTGACCGCTTGCGAGCAGAATGCCGTGCCGGCCGGGCCAATCAATTCCATCGAGGAAATGTTCGCCGATCCACAGGTTCAGGCACGCGGCCTGCGTATTGATCTCGAAGCTCAGGATGGCACGGTCATCCCCGGTGTACGAACACCGATTATCATGTCACAGACGCCGCTGCACTATGAACGTCCGAGCCCGAAGCTCGGCGAACATCAGGCGCAGGTGCTGGCCGAACTGGAAAACATCGAAAGGACCACGACGCCATGAAAAGAACCGGTGGGCAATTGATCGTCGAAGCGCTGAAGGCCAATGGTGTCTCCCGCGTTTCCTGCGTTCCGGGCGAAAGCTATCTGGCGGTGCTGGACGCGCTTTATGAAAGCGGCATCGAAACCGTGGTCTGCCGCCAGGAAGGTGGCGCCGCCATGATGGCCGACACCTGGGGCCGGCTGACGGGCGAACCAGGCATCTGCATGGTGACCCGCGGTCCGGGTGCCACCAACGCCTCGGCCGGCCTGCACATCGCAAGGCAGGATTCCATTCCGATGATCCTGTTCATCGGCCAAGTGCAGCGCGAAGCCCGCGAGCGCGAAGCCTTTCAGGAAGTGGAATATCGCCGCGCCTTCACCGAATTCGCCAAATGGGTGGGCGAAATCGATGATGCCCGCCGCATCCCGGAATTCGTCACCCGCGCCTTCACTGTTGCCACCTCCGGCCGCCCCGGCCCGGTGGTGCTGACGCTGCCCGAAGACATGCTGGTGGAAGAGGTCGAAGCGCCCGAGGCAAAGCCCTACACGCCGGTCGAAGCGCATCCCGGCCCGTCACAGATCGCGGCCTTCGCGAAAATGCTGGGCGAGGCAAAACGGCCGATCTTCATTATCGGCGGCACACGCTGGTCCGAGGAGAGCGTGGCAAGCTTCAGGGCATTTGCCGAAAACCACAAGCTGCCCGTAGGCTGTTCCTTCCGCCGCCAGATGCTGTTCGATCACTTAAGCCCTTCCTATGCCGGCGATGTCGGCATTGGCATCAACCCGGCGCTGGCAAAGGAGATCAAGGAATCCGATCTCGTGGTTCTGCTCGGCGGCCGCCTCTCCGAGATGCCCTCCTCCGGTTATACGCTGCTCGACATCCCCTACCCGTCGCAGAAACTCGTCCACATCTATCCGGAAGCCGAAGAGCTTGGCCGCGTTTACCGTCCCGATCTCGCAATCTGCGCCGCACCGGATGATTTCGTCGCCGCCCTCTCCTCCATCTCGCTTCCGGCAAACGCTGCATGGGCCGAGCGCACCGCCGCCATACATACCGCTTACCTCAACTGGTCCACGCCACCGCAGACCGGCCCCGGCCCGGTGCAGATGGGTCCGATCATGGACTGGATCGAAGCCAATGTGCCTGAGGACGCCATCTTCACCAATGGCGCCGGCAACTATGCCACCTGGGTGCACCGCTTCCACCGCTTCCGCCGCTTCAACACGCAATCGGCGCCGACCTCCGGCTCGATGGGCTACGGCTTACCCGCGGCGGTTGCCGCAAAGCACCTGTTCCCGGCGCGGGAGGTGATCTGCTTTGCCGGTGACGGCTGCTTCATGATGCACGGACAGGAATTCATCACCGCCGTGCGCTACGGCCTGCCGATCATCACCGTGCTGGTCAATAACGGCACCTATGGCACGATCCGCATGCATCAGGAACGGGAATATCCCGGCCGTGTGAGCGGCACCGATCTCGTCAATCCCGATTTCAACGCTTTCGCGAAAGCCTATGGCGGCCACGGCGAAACGGTGGAAAGAACGCAAGACTTCGCCGCTGCCTTCGAGCGGGCGCGTGCAAGCGGCAAGCCTGCGATCATCGAGGTGAAGCTGGACCCGGAAGCGATCACGCCAACGCGCACGCTGACACAGATCAGGACAAAAAGCTGACATGACGCATGGACATGCCTCCGGCATGGTGTAAATCCTGACGCTCGCTTGACGCCATCCTCGGGCCTGTCCCGAGGATCCAACCACGTCGCGCTAAATCGATCGGTTGCAGATGCACGGGACAGGCCAGGACATGACGTGGAGAGGTTTTACGCTTCTCTCAGCATCCACTAACTCAGGATAAGACATGCCGGACGTTGCCCCTCCCGTCATCACCCCACGCGGCGCGAAGATCGAGCCCTCGGCCGGTGCGCCTTTCGAGGCGGTACGCGTGGCCCGCGATGTGCTGCACACGTCCCGCACGGCGGCGCTCGCCACGCTCGATCCGGTCAGCAGCTATCCCTACACGACTGCCACCAATATCGGTATCGAGCCGGATGGCACGCCGTTTTTCTTCGCGGCCGGCCTGGCGCTGCACGCCCGCAACATGGAGGCCGACCCACGCGTCTCGCTGACGCTCGCGCCCTTCGGCAAGGGCGATGCGCTGACGCTGCCGCGGCTGACACTGGTGGGCAAGGTGGAACAACTCGGCCCGGATGAGACGCAACTCGCCATCAGGCGCTACATTGCCCGTTACCCCAAAGCGAAACTTTATCTCTCCCTTCCCGACACGAGGCTTTACCGGCTGCGGACGGAAGGCGTGCAGATCAATGGCGGCCCGGCCCGCAATGCCAGCAACATCACCCCGGCCGACCTGCGCACCGATCTCTCAGGCGCGGCGGAACTGATGGCTGCGACGGAAAGCGAAGCGGCGCGCCTCAACGCCATCAAGGGTGAAGCGTCGCGGTTGGCAGTTCTCGCCGGCGCAAAAGCCGGTCGCTGGACGATCACCTCCATCGACCCAGATGGTATCGATCTCGCTTCGGCCAGCGATCTGGCACGGCTGTGGTTTGCGGAGAGGGTGGCGGCATTGAACGAACTTGAGCAACGCATAGCCCCGATTGCAGAGTGAACCCGCCAAGGGCCTCAGACAAACAGGCTCGACCGGTATTCCCTCCAGAGTTCCTACAATCAACCGGCGCCATGCAGCCACTGGAGCGCGCCGTCGCGTGGCAGTCACCTCCCCCGCCCCGCACAACAACAGGCGTTACCAATTCAGCATAGACATATTGACCTCTGCTGTCGCAAATTATATGCATGTACATGCAATTAAATAGATGACGTGTGATCTGAGCGATCATGCGCGAGGGCAATGCATGCTCCATCGGCCACATAACGGTGAGAGGGAGATTAGACCAACAACGCACACAACCATCCTAACGGAGAATGACAATGCATTGGATGTATCTTGCGGCCGCAGTGATCTTTGAAATCGCGGTCGCCATATCAGCAGGAAACGCCAGGGGTTTCACCCACCCGTGGTGGACCGTGGCCACTCTCATCAGCGGCGCAATCGCAACGGTTTTTCTCAGTTTTGCGCTTCTCACCTTCAGCGTTGGGGTCGGCTATGCCATCTGGACCTCCGCTGCCGGCGTCGGCATCGTGGTTCTGGGAGCGATTTTTTTCGGACAACGACTGCATTGGAAGAAGATCACCGGCATCTTTCTGGTGATCGGCGGCGTCATAGGCCTCCGACTGAGCGGCGCAGCGTGAAGATCGAGCATGGCAATCAAGACAAATACTTAAGCCTGAAAGGATAAAGACATGAAAGATAAAGCGAATGCCGGGCGCGCATGGTTGATGCTGCTGCTTGCTGGCGGCTTCGAAATCGGTTACGCGCTAAGCGTCGGTGGGAGCAAGGCTTTCACCATACCTAGTTGGTCGATCGCTGCCGCGATTTTCTTTCTGCTGACACTTTATTTCCTGAGCGTTGCCTTGAAGACCATCGACGTCGGGCTTGGCTACGCCGTGTGGGCCGGAATCGGCGCGGTTGGCGCTGCGGTTTGCGGCAGTCTTTTGCTGGATCAGCCTTTAAACCTCATCCAGACATTCTGGCTTTCAATCATCATCTTCGGTGTCGTGTGGCTGAAGCTGGCCGACAGTACAAAGCAATCGCCGGATCAAATTCCATCGGCTTGAAGACATGATTGTATGAACATACATATGGGCTAAGATAGCTTTCCTCCAGGAGCACGTAGCCCATATGCCCCCGAAACACGATGCATGGCTGAAACTTGCTCAGGCCGTTGGCAACGTTGAATCCGACCTCGGAAAAGCGATGCAAACCGCCTGCGGACTTGGGCTTTCGGAATATCGTGCGCTGGAAGCGCTGTTCATCTCACCGGACGGCGAATTGCGGATGCAGGATCTTGCTGCGCATCTTTGTCTGAACCAGAGTTCTGTTTCAAGATTGGTCGAACGTCTGGAACGGACAGGACTTACCGTTCGCGACCTTTGTCCCGACGATAAACGCGGTGTCTACACGGTGCTGACAGATAACGGACGCGCGCGTATCGAGAGCGCTCGCCAAGTTTACGAACACGCACTTGGCGCGGCAATCAAGCAGCACGGCTGCGAAACGGCCCTTGCGGCACAATTCAGCCCATCCGGACCACGTTAGACTAACGCCCTTGCCTTACAGGGGTCAACTTACACTCCGGCAGCAAAAAGGCCGGGCTGCAAGTCGCAACCCGGCCTTTTTAATGACACATCAAATGATTGCTCAGAGAGCAGCAGTCACGATGAATTCAACCTTGTAGTCCGGCGTTGCCAGCGCTGCTTCGCTGGTGGCACGGGCCGGCGGGTTTGCCGGGTCGATCCAGCCTTCCCAGACGGCGTTCATTTCGCCGAAGGTGGACATGTCGGAGAGGTAGATGATGGTCTGCAGGACCTTCGACTTGTCGGAGCCGGCAGCGGCCAGCAGGCGGTCGACTTCAGCCAGCGCAGACTTGCTCTGTTCCGTCACGCTGGTGCCTTCGCCAACCTGGCCGGCCAGATAAACGGTGTTGCCGTGAACGACGGCACCGCTCATGCGCTTGCCCGGCTCGATACGCTTGATGGTCATGGAAAACTCCTGTTGATTGGCATTTGAAAACAAAATGATGCGCGAAAAATCAGCCGCGCAGGTGATGGGTTTTTTCGTAGATTGCCGTGGAGCGCGCGCCGGAACGGCAATAGCCGAGCATCGGGCGCTGCAATTCGTCAAGCGCGTCCACCATGCCGGCAACGGCATCGGCGTCGACGCCATAACGGCCGACAGGCACATGCATGATGGTAATACCGAGCTGCTCTGCGCGCTCGGCAATATCGGCGAAAAGCGGCTGGCCGTCTTCTTCGCCGTCCGGGCGGTGGCAGACGATCGACTTGAAGCCGAGTGCCTTGACCTCATCCAGATCGGCGACGGTGATCTGTCCCGTTACCGAATATTCGTCGTCTATGCGCCTGATATCCATCTTATGCCTCCGCTGAAATCGGCATCCGCGCCGCTGGCACGCTCTCGCCACCCTTAGAAATCCGCATCCGATGTAAGGGCTCAAAACCCATGCGTCAATGATGCGGTGTCCTCATTCGGTACGGCATTCAGAGGATGGAAAAACGCAAGCCGAAGGAACGGCTTTCACCGGGCTGGAGAATATTGAACTCACCGGCAGCTTCAAGCTCGCTCCGCCCCACCCAGCGATGCGAAACCGGCTCGATGCCGAGCACATTGGCCGGCTCCTGCTGGTTGCGCCACATCTGCAAATAGGGCAGCGTCTCGGTGCGAAAACGCACGGTCAGCGTCTTCCCGCCAATGGCCGCGACGGGACCGAGCTTCAATTCCGCCCATTCGTCATTACCGGCAGGAACACAGAAAACATTGCCCGGCTCCTCGCCGAAACGCCAGCCATGGCCGCCGCCATCCAGCATTGCGCCTTCCAGCCGCACCGCATCGTCAAACAGACGGGCACCGACATTCATGTGATACATCAGGAACACCGGCATCGGCCGGTCTGACGTATTGATGACCCTGTCATCGAGGCTGACTTCGCCGCTTTCGCCATCAATGCGCCATGTCCGCTCCAGCAACGCAGTGCCGCCATCGGCAAGCTTTACGGGAACCTCGACGCGCGCCAGTGCATTGGTCTCATGAACATCGAAGGCGACTATCTTTGCCGGATGCGAGGAAAAGGACCCATGCAACGGATATCGACGCCCCTCGCCGTCACCTTCGATCGGTTCGGGATGGCGGATATGATCGGGACCGCAGGTGAAGAGAAAGCCTTCCAGCGAATGATCGATGCGCGCATCGCCATCATCGGGAATGGCGCGGCCGGGCGCGATGTCGATGCCATCGACGACGCAGGCGCCGATATCGAAAACGGAGGTTTCATCAAGGAAAATGCGTGGCGATTTGCCGGCCTGAAACGAACGCAAGACAACCTCCCTGTGGCGGTAAAAACGCATGAATCACGGAAACGCTACTAGTCGTGACGGAAATTAAGATTGCATTAACCGCGAATTCACCTTTTTCACAATAGGGTCAAGATTGCGGTGTGTTTATCGGTGAACAAGCAAGGGATAGCAGAATCGTGAAACAGTTTCTTAACGCAGCTCTGGGTCTGACAGTCGCGGTAGTGGCAGCTTTCGCCCCGCTACAGGCTGGCGCGCAGCAGCGTTATGGCGACCAGCAGACGATGCTGGTGACACCTGACGGCCGCGTGCTCGACTTCATGCCGGAGCGCGGCGATATCGTCATCAGCCGCGATGCCATGGGTCGCACGGTGTTTTACGATCAGTACGGCAATCTGCTGGCCACCGAAATGCCCTCCGGTTACCAGCAGCAACGGCAGCAGGCGCGCCAGCAGCGCGACACCACCTATTATCCGCCCGCCCCCGGCGGCCAGTACCGTGAGCCACAGCGCGACTACGGTTATCAGGACAATGGCAGCGTGCGTGATTATCGCGAATACCGTGGCGATGGCACCGACGACAATGTCTATACCGGCTCCGTTCCCGCACCCGGCGCGGTGGAAAGCGGACCGCTCGGCCAGCCCATGCCCGGCGAAAGCACCACGGCCGCCGTTCCGCAGCCGGATCACCTGATCGAACGCCACACGCCGGTGACGACACCGGTCAATCGCTCCCGTCAGGAGATCGTCGCACTGCAGACTTTCCTCGACCGTGAAGGCATCTCGCCCGGCGTTATCGACGGCAAGATGGGTGACAACGTCAACAAGGCCATTGCCGCCTGGCAGGACATGACCGGCGAAAAGCTGGACCCGAACAATTCCGACGACATTCTGGAACGCCTGCGCTCTTCCGGCGGCATGCCGATCGTCGACTACACCATTACCGCCGCCGATGCCGCCGGCCCCTATGTCGCCTCCATTCCGGACGACTATGCCGAAAAGTCGCAGCTGCCCGCTCTGTCCTTCACCTCCACCTCCGAGGCGCTCGCCGAGCGCTTCCATATGGATGAGAACTATCTGAAGGAACTGAACCCCGGCATCGACTTCACGGTGCCCGGCACCATCATCAAGGTGGTCAATCCGGGCGAGACGAAAAAGGGACAGGTGGCCCGCATCGTAGCACATAAGGGCATCAAGCAGGTCTTTGCCTATGGCCAGGACGGCAATCTGATCGCCGCTTATCCCGCCACCATCGGTTCCACGGATACGCCCTCGCCGAGCGGCACGCATACGGTCGAGCGCATCGCGCTCAATCCCGGCTACACCTATAATCCGAAGATCAATTTCAAGCAGGGCCAGAACGACAAGATCCTGCAAATCCCGCCGGGTCCGAACGGCCCGGTCGGCACCGTCTGGATTGCCCTGTCTAAGCCGACCTACGGCATTCACGGCACGCCGGAACCTTCAAAGATCGGCAAGACAAACAGCCACGGCTGTATCCGCCTGACCAACTGGGATGCGACCGAACTGGCAAAGATGGTCCGCCCCGGCGTTGTGGTTGAATTCGCGGAATAGGATCGACCGGAATAAAAGAGAAAAAGCCCGGCGGTTTGGTCCGTCGGGCTTTTTTCATTTGGCAGCGTTTCAGTCGTGCTTTTCCGTCAGGAAATACAGCAGGGCGGCCACCGGTAAGGCGAAACCGATCCACGAGGCGGCTTGCCATTCGCCGACAGCATAAGCCCAGCCGCCCACGGCGGAACCGATTGCGCCGCCCATGAAAAACGTCGCCATATAGATGCCGTTCAGACGGCTGCGGAATTCCGCCCCGAGCGTGAAGATCGCCCGCTGGCCAAGCACCAGATTGGTGGTGACGCCGAAATCCAGAACGATGGCAGCGACCACCAAGATGGCGAGCGCCAGATGCGAGCCTTCGGGCGCAAGATGCGTGACGGCGAAGGAGAGCGCCACCGCCACCAATGCCAGGAAAGTCGCCGCACGGGTCCAGCCGCGATCGGCCATCCGCCCGGCAATTGGCGCAGCCACGGTGCCCGCAGCACCGGCAAGCGCAAACAGCGCGATCTCACCCTGGCTCAGGTTGAAATGCGGTCCGCTCAGATAAAGCGGCGTCGTGGTCCAGAACAGACTGAAAGCGGCAAACAGGAAGGCATGGTAGATCGCCCGCCGCCGCAGGATCGGCGTGTGGAGGGCAAGTCTGCCCATCGAGGCCATCAGCGAGCCGTAACCCAGCCTTGCCTCCGGCATGCGCGGCGGCAAAAGCCGGAAGAGCACGACGGCAAGAAGCGCCATGACTGCCGCCGACGTCAGAAAGACGCCGCGCCATGAAACGACTTCCGACAGCAGGCTGGAGACCGGCCGCGCCAGCATGATGCCAGCCATCAGCCCGCTCATGACATTGCCGACCACCCGGCCACGAATGGCGTGCGGCGCCATGTGCGCGGCATAGGGAACGATGACCTGCACTGCCACCGAACTGACGCCGACCAGGAAGGCCCCGATCAGGAACGGGGCCGCATGCGGCGCGAATGCCGCTGCCACAAGGGAAAGCACCGCCATCGAGACGGAACCGACGACCAGCTTGCGGTTTTCAACGAGATCGCCGAGCGGCACGACGAACAGCAGGCCGACACCGTAACCGATCTGCGTCAGGGTCACGATCAAGCCTGTAGCGCCGGCGGAGAGACCGAGCTCCGCCCCGATGATGCCGGCAAGCGGCTGGGCATAATAAAGATTGGCGGCAATCAACCCGCAGGCTGTCGCCAGCAGAAAAGTCAAAGCCGGAGAAAGGGATGTTGCATCAACATCCTCCCCTTCAATTACACGCGTCGTCATCATTTTCTCCAATATGGAAACGAACGTTTCCTAAATAGACATAAATTCACTCGGCAAGCTTCATGGCGATATCCACCACGGCCACCATGTCCTTGAGGCTGCGCCCCGTCTTTCCCACCACGCGCATGCCGTACATCATGCACAGCATCGCCCGGGAAAGATCATCGGGATCGGCCCTGGAATTCACCGAACCATCCTTCTGCCCCTCGGCAACGAGGCGGGCGACAATCCGCTCCCTCGCCTTGACGGCCCGCTCGACCACAACGGCAATGTCGTCATCCAGCGCCGCCAGATCGGCAGCGGCACCGACAACCAGACAGCCATCAGAGCCAGCACCGCCATGCGACCGTTCCGCATAAAACATCAGCCCTGCCCGCAGGCGTTCGCGACCGGTGTCGTAACCGGCCACCGCCGCCTCGAAACGCTCGGTCTGTACGATCCTGTAGCGCTCCATCGTGGCGATGAAGACGGCCTTCTTGTCCTTGAAGGCCTTGTAAAGACTGCCCTGCGCCAGCTCCATCGCATCGGTAAGATCACCGACGGAAGTGGCGTGATAACCGCGTCTGGAAAAAACCCGGATCGCACCATCGAGCGCGCGGTCGATATCGAACTCGCGCGGCCTGCCGCGATGGCGCTGTTCCTCGGACTGATTGTGGCTGGTATTGCTCATGGCCGGAATATAGGAAATGATCATTTCCAAATCAAGCAAATAATGAAGCCATCGCTGAAAAGCGACGGCTGACACGCCGGCAAGCCCGACGGCCACCGATGGTCCAAGGCATCATCATCCGTCTGCGGTTATGAGCGCCGCAGACGGATCGAAAGTTGAAAGCAATATTTCAGGCGGCTTTACGGGTGAAAAGGCGCGCGGGTGGCGTACCGAGCCGCAACAGGCGTTTCGGCAGCAGGCCAAGCACTTCGCCCGCGAATGCTCTGGCATTCTCGACCGCCTTGTCGATATTGCTCACCTTGGTCTTATCGAGACAGAGAAGCGTGCCGCCAAGGTCGAAAATATCGCGATAGGCGGCTCTCTCGACGATCGGGGTGTTGAGAACCGAGACATTTTTCTCGGCCAGCAGCATCTTGACCAGCAGCAGCGAACGCGTCGCCACCATGGCGTTCACCCGCGTCAGCACGATGGAATGAGCAATCTCCTTGCCCATCTTGCGGTTCAGAAATTCGATATGGTCCAGAACCTCGGCAGCCCCGCGTGCATCCATGGCGCAGCCCTGAACCGGAATCAGCACATGATCGGAAATGCCGAGAGCCATGGTCAGAAGCGGGGTCTTCGCTCCCGGCAGATCGATGATGAAACAGTCAGTGCTGGTTTTATTCTCGCGAATATGGCCCTCAAGCGAGGCCATCGTCACATGCGAAATCACCGAAAGATTTTCGATATCACCTGATAATTCGTGCCAGCGGGAAATCCACAATTGCGGATCGGCATCCAGAACCGTCACGCGGTGACCGCTGCGGGCCAGTTCGGTTGCCAGAAGCAGCACGGCGGTGGTTTTTCCGGCACCGCCCTTGGTATTGGCGAAAGTGATGACTGACATGACACCCCCTGTTGGTCAGAGCCGTTTCATGCTCATTCACGCACCGAAGCAATTCATGGTGCTTTCCATAATCTTAACGAACAGGGTTAATAAAAGGCTAAGAACGGTTATGCCGGGCAACGAAAAGCCCGCGACCGGGTCGTCGCGGGCTTCTCCAGTTCAGTGGATTACATCAGCTTGCGGCAGGAGCCCACATCGTCCGCCCGCAACCGGCCGGCTTTAAGATCTTCATATTTGGGCAGATTTAGCGAACCGCCCAGCCTTTTCTCAACGGTATTGCGATCAAGCGAAATCATGCGCCCGGCACTGGTGAAGGACACCATGCCATTTTTTCCCGAATAGGCCATGGTCGCGCGCATCTCGCAAAAATAGCGGTCAGAACCTTTAGACAGGTTCCAGCCTCGAATTCCCGCCTTGTTGCTCGAGAGGGCTCCAACTTTGTAGCCCTGCCCTGACAGTTCCTTAAAAGAAGCAGCCTGCGTAACGACGGGCGACCCCAACAACGCCACCGCGATCAGTGACGAAAAAAGTGAGAATCTCGCAGTCACTCTGCCCACCCTTTAGAAGCAATCCTCGAACAACTTCCTGGTATTTTCCAGCGTCATCGGCACCGGATTACCACCGCAGCTCGGATCCTTGATCGCTTCCGCCGCCAGTTCGTCGATACGATCCGGCTTGATGCCCATGGCGGTCAGGTTTTCCGGCACGCCGAGTTCCTTGCGAAGTTCCAGCACGTAATCATAGAAGCCGTCGAAACCGCCGGAGATACCGAGATAGGCGGCCGCGCGGGCAATCTTGTCTTCAATGGCCGGACGATTGAAACGCAGCACCGCCGGCATGACGACGGCGTTGGTCATGCCGTGATGGGTATTGTAAACCGCGCCGATCGGATGCGAGAGCGAGTGAATGGCGCCGAGACCCTTCTGGAACGCCACCGCCCCCATCGCCGCCGCTGCCATCATATTGGTGCGCGCTTCGATATCCGTGCCGTCCCTATAGGCGCGCGGCAGGAATTCCTTGACGAGACGTAAGCCCTCCAGCGCCACGCCGGCGCTCATCGGGTGATAGAACGGCGACGAATAGGCCTCGAGGCAATGGGCGAAAGCATCCATGCCCGTGCCGGCCGTGATGACCTTCGGCATGCCGACCGTCAGTTCCGGATCGCAGATGACGACGCCGGGCAAGAGCTTCGGATGGAAGATGATCTTCTTCACATGGGTCTGCGAATTGGTGATGACGCTGGCGCGGCCGACTTCGGAGCCGGTGCCGGCCGTCGTCGGCACAGCGACGATCGGCGCGATCTTGGAAGCATCCGCCCGGGTCCACCAGTCACCGATATCCTCGAAATCCCAGACCGGGCGGGTCTGCCCGGCCATGAAGGCGATGGTTTTGCCCAGATCAAGGCCAGAGCCGCCGCCGAAGGCGACGACGCCATCATGGCCGCCATCGCGATAGGCTTTCACACCGGCTTCCATGTTGATCTCGTTGGGGTTCGGATCGACCTCGGCGAAGATCGCCCGGCCGAGGCCTGCCTCTTCCAGCACGTCGAGCGCATGCGCGGTGATCGCCATATTGGCAAGGCCGCGATCCGTCACGAGCAGCGGCTTCTTGATGCCGAGCGTCTTGCAGGCTTCCGCCAGTTCCTTGATCCGGCCACGGCCAAGCTTGACGGCGGTGGGGTAGCTCCAGTTGGCGACGATATTCATTTCGTGACTTTCTTCAGATGGTAGGATTTCGGGCGGGTCAGGTTCTGGAAACCGAGGACGGAAAGCGAACCGCCACGGCCGGTTTCCTTCACGCCGGTCCAGCAAAGCGCCGGATCGAGATAATCGGCGCGGTTCATGAACACGGTTCCGGTCTCGATTTCGCGACCGATCCTCGCTGCCCGTGTCGCATCCTGCGTCCAGAGCGAAGCGGTGAGGCCGTATTTGCTGTCATTCATCAGCGCGATGGCTTCATCGTCGTTCTTGACCTTCATGATGCCGATGGCGGGACCGAAAGTCTCTTCGGTCATGAATTCCATGGAATGATCGACATTGACGAGGATCTGCGGCGCGACATAAGCACTCTCGCCATCATCGGCCGGGAAAAGCGTCTGATCGACCAGCGCCTTGGCGCCCTTGGCAATGGCGTCGGCAATCTGCGCCCGCACCACCTTGGCAAACCGCTTGTTGGCCATCGGCCCGAGCGTGGTTTCCTGCTCGAGCGGATTGCCGAGCTTGTAGTTGGACACCCACGCCACCGACTTCTCGACGAATTCGTCATAGAGGTTTTCATTGACGTAGATGCGCTCGATACCGCAGCAGCATTGCCCGGAATTATAGGTGCCGCCATCCATCAGCGTATCGACGGCAGCGTCGAGATCGGCATCCTCCATCACGTAACCGGGGTCCTTGCCGCCGAGTTCAAGCCCGAGGCCAGTGAAGGTGCCGGCAGCGGCGCGTTCGATGGCACGACCGCCTTCCACCGAACCGGTGAAGTTGACGAAGTTGAACAGGCCCTCGGAAATCAGCGCCGAGGTCGTGCCATGGTCGAGGAAGACGTTGATGAAGACATCGTCAGGCACACCGGCCTCGACGAAAGCCCGCACCATGCGTTCGCCGACCAGCAATGTCTGCGCCGCATGTTTGATGACCACCGTATTGCCGGCCATCAAGGCGGGCGCGACGGTGTTGATCGCCGTCATGTAAGGATAGTTCCACGGCGCGATGACGAAGACCACACCATGGGCCTCGCGCTCGATACGGCGTTCGAAATTGCCGCTTTCCTCGATGACGAGCGGCGCCAGCGCATCGGCGGCGATGGAAGCGACATAATTGGAGCGCTCGTTGAAGCCTTTGAACTCGCCACCGTAACGCACCGGACGGCCCATCATATGCGCCAGTTCCGGCACAACCTCCGCTACCATTTCGTTGAGGCGCGCCACACCCTTCAGAACCAGCTGAACGCGGTCCTCAAGCGGACGTCGGGCCCAGTCTTTCTGCGCCTTGCGCGCTCTTGAAACGGCGGCCCGCGCCGCCTCCAGCGACATCGCCTCCCGCTCGGCATAAACCGAGCCGTCGATGGGCGAGATATTCTGGATCATGGTCATGATGTTTTCCCGTAATGATTAGGCCCGTTCGAAACCGCGCGCCACTTCCCAGTCGGTCACGCGGCGGTCGTATTCTTCCTGCTCCCACCGTCCGGCATGGACATAATGATCGATCACATCGTCGCCAAAGGCGTTGCGCAGCATTTTCGATCCGTCCAGAAAGGCAGTGGCGTCACGCAGGGTCTTGGGTATCTCGCGCACGTCCTTGCCGCCATAGGCATCGCCGACAAAAGCAGGCTCAAGTTCGAGTTTATTTTCGATGCCGTCAATGCCTGCTGCAAGCAAAGCCGCCATGGCGAGATAGGGATTGAGATCGGAGCCGCCGACGCGGCATTCGATACGGATGCCCTTGGTGCCCTCGCCGCACAGGCGATATCCGGCCGTGCGGTTGTCGAGGCTCCAGATCGCCTTGGTCGGCGCAAACGTGCCGGCCATGAACCGCTTGTAGGAATTGATGTAGGGCGCCAGAAAATAGGTTATCTCGCTGGCATGGGCCAGAAGCCCGGCAACATAATGCCGCATCAGCTCCGACATGCCATGCTTGGCATCCTTGTCGAGGAAGGCCGGTGTCTTGCCATCGAGGCTCCACAGCGACTGGTGAATATGCGAGGAACTGCCGGCGGCATTGTAGTTCCACTTGGCAAGGAAGGTCACCGCCTTGCCTTTCGACCAGGCGATCTCCTTGGTGGCGTTCTTGATGATGGCGTGCCGGTCGGCCATGGTCAGCGCATCGGCATAACGCACGTTGATTTCCGCCTGACCGGCGGACGCTTCGCCCTTGGAGTTTTCGACCGGAATGCCGGCACCCTGCAGGCCCTTGCGCAGCGCCCGCATGACATCCTCTTCCTTGGTCGTCTGAAAGATATGGTAATCCTCATTATAACCGCTGGCGAGGTTCAGCCCCTTGTAACCGCTGGCGCGCGCCGCATCGAAGGTCTGGTCGAACAGGAAAAATTCCAGTTCGGTCGCCATATAGGCCTTGAGCCCCATGGCCTCCAGCCGCGCCACCTGTTTTTTCAACAACGCGCGGGGCGAATGCGGCACCTCTTCGTGGGTGTGATGATCGAGTACATCACAGAGCACCAGCGCCGTGCCTTCCAGCCACGGCACCCGTCGCAGCGTCGAAAGGTCGGGTTTCAGCACATAGTCGCCATAGCCCTTTTCCCAGCTGGACGATTTGTAGCCGGGAACGGTTTCCATCTCCATGTCGGTGGCAAGCACGTAATTGCAGCTATGGGTTTCCTCATAGGCGCTTTCGACGAAAAACTCGGCCTGGAACCGTTTGCCCATCAGACGCCCCTGCATGTCGACAAGGCAGGCCAGAACCGTGTCGATACGCCCTTCGGCGACATCCATCTTGAGCGCGTCGAATGTGTAGCTCGTCATTTTGTCCGTTCCCTTTTTGTGTGGCGATCGGGCGGCCGGCAGACGGCCGCCCGTTTCGTTTGAGCATCAGGCCTTTGCAGCCGCCGCTGCCATGGCAGCCTGCTTGTGCTCCAGCGCGAATTCCTCTTCCGGCGACAGGATGAGGCGATGGCGTCCGACAAAGGCGAAATAGGCAATCGCCACGGCAAACCAAACGGCGACCCAGAGAACGCCCTTGGTGAAGTTCGGATCCTGGATCTGGTAAAGCAGCGTGACGATGGCGATGATGATCGTCAGCAGCGCACCCGGAATGCCGAAGGGCGAACGGAACGGCCGCTCGATATACGGCAGGTTCTTGCGGAGCAGGATGAAGGAAACCGCCTGCATGATGTAGGAGAACATGGCGCCGAACACGGCCATGTTCAAAAGCACGCTGCCGATGATGCTGCCGCCCTCTTCCGCACCCAGCGAGAACCAGATGACGAGCATGACCGCGAGGCCGACGACAGCGCCGGCGATATTGGCAACGAAGGGTGTGCGGTATTTCGAGTGGGTGATCGACAGCACGGTCGGGAAATAACCCGCACGCGACAGCGAATAGATCTGCCGGCCCTGCGCATAAAGGATCGTATGGAAGCTGGCGATCAGGCCGGTCAACGCGACAAGGCCAAGCAGCACGACACCGCCATCGCCATAGATAGCCTTGAAACCATCCAGCAGCGGCTCAAGCGAGGAACCGAGATGGAAGGCGCCGACACCCGGCAGCGACGGGTTGAGCAGCACGATCATGAAGGCGGATACCATCAGCGTGATGACGCCGAGGATGATGCCCTTCGGCATGTCGCGTTTCGGATCGACCGATTCTTCGGCGGCCAGTGGCAATTGCTCGATGGCGAGGAACAGCCAGACCGCGAAAGGCAGCGTGGCGAGAACACCTGAAAAGCCGAAGGGGAAGAAGGAACCGCCGCCTTCCGGCAGCTCCACCGCCTTGCCATCAGGGCCAACGCCGATATTCAGCGCGTAACGCGAAAAATCGATATTCGGGATGGCGCTGATCCAGAAGAACACCAGAACGCCGAGCGAAATCAGCGTGATGATCAGGGTGACCTTGAAGGAAAGCTCCAGCCCGAAGACGTTGAGGGCAAGGAAGATCGCATAGAAGGCTATCCACACAAAGGGTGAATAGGCGGGATCAAGCCCGAGGATGGAATTCACGTAGGCGGTGATGAAGGTGACGACGACCGCCGGCGTCAACACATATTCGACATTCTCGCAAAGTCCGGTGACGAAGCCGCCCCACGGGCCCATGGCCGTGCGGGCGAAGGAATAGGCAGCACCGGTGTGCGGAAGCGCCGGGCTCATTTCCGCGATCGAAAATGTCAGCCCGAGATACATGATGGCGATGATGATGCCCGCCACCAGCATGCCGCCCCAGCCGCCGGTGGAAAAGCCGAAATTCCATCCGGAAAAATGCCCTGAAATAACCGCCCCGACGCCGAGCGACCAGAGCGACCACACCCCCGCATAACGGGAAAGTCCGCGTTTTTCGAAATAGGATGCATCAGCTTTCTTATAGCTGACGCCTGACGATGAACTGTCCATGCCCTTCTCTCCTGAATAAGAAAAAAACAAGCCAGTCAGCCGTTATTGGCCGATTGTGCCCCAGTTTTCAGCACCTGCGGAAGGTTTCCGCGCTGTGCCGCACGCACTTGCTGTTCCCTTGCCGCTTCATGCCTTTCCGGCTTTCCCTGAATGTCGGCAGTCTCGTTTGGTGGCCGGCCCCGGTGTTTTCACCATCGGCCGGCCATAGCTCCCTCACTCATCGATCGATGAGAGTGCCTTCCCCATAAGTTCGTGGAGGAAACCGGCGATGGCCGCCTGCTCTCCTTCATTGGTGATCAGATCGTTGCGGATTTCGATCATTACGTTCAAAAGCCCGTCCGGCAGCGCATGCAGCCTCAGCGTATGCGTCACGCCGTCTTCCGGACCATAGGGATCGTTGCGTTTGACCGTGAGCGCCGACCCTTCGGCGCCCGCCAGCATCGCATCGGCCAGGCGGCTGTCGCTGTCATGCAGGATGCCGATCTGAACCTGCCGGAACTGCCCGTGATAGACCGGCGTGAAACTGTGGATGGTCACCACCACCACCCTGCGGCCCGCAGCCTGACGCCCGGCGATGATTTCGCTCACCCGATCATGAAACGGCACGTAAAGCGCTGAAGTACGGGCAAAACGCTCCGCTTCGGAAAGGTCGAGATTGCCGGGAATATTGTAGATTTCGCTTTTCACCGGCATGGCGGAAGGCGATTCGGGCGGCCGGTTGCAATCATAGACGAGCCGCGAGAACCGCTGATAAACGAGCGTGGCGTCAAGGCTTTTCGACAGCAGCCGCGCAACGGCAAGGGCACCCGGATCCCAGGCCGCATGGCTGGAAAGCACATCGGGCGAAAGACCGAGCGTACCGAATTTTTCCGGAATGGTGGCGGAGGCATGCTCACAGACGAGAAGGACGTCGCCCTTCGCCGCGGCGTTCTCGACACCGACCGCCTGCCCTTCCGCCTGCGTGAAAAAATCTGAACGCACCGTCATGAAAGCACCCCGCCGGGGAACCCCGCTCCCCGCCAATGACGAAAAGAATTCTTCACATTATTGCGAGTGTCAAATGGAATTTTGAAATTTTCTCTTCATTTTTCCCATTGACTCGATAGCTGGCGCAGATGTTTATTTTAGCCGATAGACCGGCACAAAGACCGGAAGGGGAAAGATTTGCGCAGCACGACGGCGACCGTGTCGGATGTCATCCATGCCCATTACGACGCGCTGACCCGTTCGGAAAGACGGCTGGCGGAGAGCCTGCTTGGCAACTACCCCGTATCCGGTCTCGGCAGCATCACCACCATCGCTGAAAATGCCGGCGTTTCGACGCCGACGGTGGCGCGCATGGTGCAGAAGCTCGGTTACAAGGGCTACCCGGAATTCCAGGCGCATCTGCATCAGGAACTGGAGGCGACGATCTCCGGCCCGGTCGCCAAGCACGACCGCTGGGCGACCAATGCGCCCGGCCTGCACATTCTCAACCGCTTCGCCGACGCCATCACCGGCAATCTGCGCGATACGCTGAGCGATCTCGACACCGCCGTCTTCGACAATGCCGCAGCGCTGCTTTCCGACCGCAAGCGCAGCATCTATTTCGTCGGCGGACGCATCACCGGGGCGATCGCCGAATATTTCTTCACCCATATGCAGGTGATCCGCCCGAAAACGACGCTGATGTCATCGAATTCCAGCGCCTGGCCGCAATATATGCTGAACATGAACGCCGGTGACGTGCTGGTGATCTTCGACATCCGCCGTTACGAGCATGACATGACGACGCTTGCCGAAGTGGCGAGGGCAAACGGTGTTGAGATCATCCTCTTCACGGATCAGTGGACATCACCGGTGGCCCGCCACGCCCTGCACACCTTCCGGGTAAAAATAGAGGCGCCCTCGGCATGGGATTCCTCCGTCGTGACATTATTCGTCGTCGAGGCGCTGATTGAGGCCGTCCAGAGCGGCACCTGGGATGAAACCAAGGAACGCATGAACGCGCTGGAAGGCCTGTTCGAACAGACGCGTCTGTTCCGCAGGCCGGACAGAACATGAAATTGCATAGCCGGCAACTTGCTTGACGCGGATGTCGCGCGCTGATTGGATACCTGTGATCGCTACCAGCACGATAAAACAGGATAAGTAACCAAGCTGGGGAACAGATCTGGCCAACAAGGATGATGAGGGGATTATCCCGCGATTGCAGGCACAAAAGCCTGATGATGGCGGAAAATGGGCGTAAAGTGGCGGAATCCGGATAAATAAATTGCAATCCAGCCGTCACATTAGCTTCATCTAGAATCCGTATCAGCGTCCGCAATATGAGAACACGAAGAGGAGAAAAAAGTGATCTCTCACTGCCGCCGACTGCTTGCTACGACCACCGCAATGGTCATTGCCTCCACCGCGATCGCTGCCGCCGAGCCGAGCGCCGAACTGATCGCTGCCGCCAAGAAGGAAGGCATGCTGACCACCGTTGCGCTGCCGCATGACTGGTGCGGTTACGGCGACGTCATCGCCGCCTTCAAGGCGAAGTACCCGGAAATCACCGTCAACGAACTGAACCCCGACGCCGGCTCCGCCGACGAAGTGGAAGCAATCAAGGCAAACAAGGACAACAAGGGCCCGCAGGCTCCTGACGTCGTCGACGTCGGCCTCGCTTTCGGTCCGCAGATGAAGGCCGAAGGCCTGCTGCAGCCCTACAAGGTTTCCACCTGGGACGAAATTCCTGACAACGTCAAGGATGCCGACGGTTACTGGTACGGCGACTATTACGGCGTCATGTCGATGTTCGTGAACAAGGACCTCGTCACCAACGCTCCCAAGGACTGGGCCGACCTGCTGAAGCCGGAATATTCCGGTCAGGTGGCACTCGCAGGCGATCCGCGCGCTTCCAACCAGGCGATCCTCGGCGTTCTCGCCGCTGGCCTTTCCACCGGTGCGAAATCCGGCAAGGAAGCCGGTGAAGCTGGCCTGAAGTACTTCGCCGACCTCAACAAGGCCGGTAACTTCCTGCCGGTTATCGGCAAGGCCGGCACGCTGGCACAGGGCGCAACCCCGATCATCATCGCCTGGGACTATAACGCCCTGTCCTGGAAGAAGACGCTGAACGACAACCCGCCGACAGAAGTCGTCGTCCCTGAGAAGGGCGTTCTGGCTGGCGTTTACGTTCAGGGCATCTCCGCTTACGCGCCGCACCCGAACGCCGCCAAGCTGTGGATGGAACATCTCTATTCCGACGACGGTCAGCTCGGCTGGCTGAAGGGCTATTGCCACCCGATCCGCTTCAACGCCATGGTCAAGGCCGGCAAGGTTCCGCAGGAACTGATCGACAGCCTGCCGCCGGCAGCAGCCTATGAAAAGGCGATCTTCCCGACGCTCGAGGAAGTTGACGCCAACAAGGCCGCCGTCACGGCCGGCTGGGACAGCGTCGTTGGCGCAAACGTGAAGTAAACTGTTGAAAACGCACCCCGGCCGATCAAAAAGCCGGGGTGCTTCTTTTATAATTAAACCTTAAGACACAGACCGTTTTAAAAACGGCGTTTGGGGACAAGGCATGCCATCAACCAACACCGGCGGACCATCCGACGCGGGCAGAAAGTTGCCGTTGCACTGGATAGGCGTCGTACCTTTCGCCGTCTTTGTTCTGCTGTTTCTGATCATGCCGACGATGAAGATCGTGATCGGCGCTTTCCAGCGTCCTGATGGCAGCTTCACGCTGGAAAACATCGCCGGGCTCTTCACCTCCTCCATCCTCGCGGCCTACTGGATTTCGATCAAGATCAGCCTCGCCTCGGCGGCTCTGGGCTGCCTGATCGGTTTCGCCGTGGCCGCCGCCGTCGTGCTGGGCGGCCTGCCGCAGCGCATTCGCGGACCGCTTCTGACCTTTTCGGGCGTCGCCTCGCAATTTGCCGGCGTGCCGCTGGCCTTCGCCTTCATCGCCACGCTCGGCCCTGTCGGCCTGCTCACCGTCTTCCTGAAGACGCAGGTTGGCATCGATCTTCGGCTCCTCGGCTTCAACATCCTGTCCTTCTGGGGCCTGACGGTCACCTATCTGTTCTTCCAGATTCCCCTGATGATCCTCATCATCACGCCGGCACTGGACGGGCTGAAGCGCGAATGGCGCGAGGCTGCGGAAATTCTCGGCGCCACCGGCCTGCAATATTGGCGCATGGTGGCCTTCCCCATCCTGCTGCCATCGCTGCTCGGCACTATGTCGCTGCTCTTCGCCAATGCCTTTGGCGCCGTGGCAACCGCAATCGCGCTCACCGGCTCCTCGCTCAACATCGTGCCGATCCTGCTCTTCGCGCAGATCCGCGGCGACGTTCTCGGCAATCCGCATCTTGGTTACGCACTCGCCTTCGGCATGATCGTCGTCACCGGCATTGCCAATGCGCTTTATATCTGGCTGCGTGCCCGCAGCGAAAGGTGGCTGAAATGAAGCGGTTCTTCGCCTGGGGCGCGCTGATCTTCGGCCTGCTCTATTTTGCCCTGCCGCTGATCGGCATGACCAATTTCTCGCTGAAAATGCGGCGCGGCGAATATTCCTTCGACGCCTATGGCAAGGTGCTGACCGATCCGCGTTTCCAGGAAACCTTCAGCTATTCGGTGGTGATGGCGCTGTTCACCATCGTTTTCGGGGTTCTGCTTGTCGTCCCCACCGCCTATTGGGTACGGCTGAAACTGCCCGGCCTGCGGCCCTATATCGAATTCATCACGCTTTTGCCGCTGGTCATTCCGGCCATCGTCATCGTTTTCGGTTATATCCGGCTTTACAACACCTCCAGCTGGTTGCCGCTGACCGGCACGAGCTTCGGCACCAACCTGCTCTTGATGTTCGGTTATGCCACGCTTGCCCTGCCCTATATGTACCGTGCCGTCGATACGGGCCTCAGAACCATCGATGTCGCGACGCTGACGGAAGCGGCGCAGAGCCTCGGCGCGGGCTGGGCGACCATCCTGTCCCGCATCATCCTGCCCAATGTTCTGGTCGCCGTGCTGTCAGGCGCGTTCTTGACCTTCGCCATCGTCATCGGTGAATTCACCATGGCGGCCCTTTTGAACCGCCCGGCCTTTGGCCCCTACATGCAGCTGCTCGGCGCCAACCGCGCCTATGAACCGGCCGCACTTGCCGTGATTTCCTTCGGCATCACCTGGGGTTGCCTGGGTCTGATCCAACTCGTTTCACGCTACCAGAAGGGCGCGCCTCCCAAGGCCTGAGGACAATATTTTCATGAGCTTTTTGACACTTAGCAACATCAAGAAATCCTTCGGCTCCGTGCAGGTCGTGCATGATTTCAACATGGCCATCGAAAAGGGCGAATTCGTCTCCTTCCTCGGGCCGTCGGGCTGCGGCAAGACCACCGTGCTGCGCATGATCGCCGGCTTCGAGACCCCGAGCGGCGGTTCCATCGTCATCAACGGCAAGGACCAGACGGCGCTGCGGCCCAACCAGCGCAATATCGGCATGGTGTTCCAGGCCTATGCGCTGTTCCCGAACATGAATGTCTATGAAAACGTCGCCTTCGGCCTGAAAGTCGCCGGCAAGCCGAAAGCCGAGATCGACGCCCGCGTGAAGGAAATGCTCCAGCTCATCCATCTGGAACATCTGGCGGACCGTTATCCCTACCAGATGTCGGGCGGCCAGCAGCAGCGCGTGGCACTGGCCCGCGCTCTGGCCCCGAAGCCGGAAGTACTTTTGCTCGACGAACCGCTCTCCGCGCTCGACGCCAAGATCCGCGTCTCGCTGCGCGAGGAAATCCGCCAGATCCAGCAGAAACTCGGCATCACCACCATTTTCGTGACTCACGATCAGGAAGAGGCCCTGTCGATCTCCGACCGCATCGTCGTCATGAATGCCGGTCGCGCCGACCAGATCGGCTCGCCCTTCGATATCTACAACAAGCCCGCAACCCGTTTCGTCGCCTCTTTCGTCGGCACGCTCAACCTTATCGACGCCACCGTCGTCGATTCCTCGTCCAACACCATCCGTGTCGGTGAGCAGCAGATCACCCTGCACAAGCCGGTCGATGCGGCAAACGGCGAAAAAGTCACCCTCGCGCTTCGCCCGGAAGCGGGTTCGCTTGGCAGCGACGCGAAAGGCGATGTCGCCATTTCCGGCACCGTCACCTCCAGCCAGTTCCTCGGTTCCGTCATCCGCACCCGTCTCGATCTCGGTGGTTCGACCCTGTCTTTCGACATGTTCAATGATCCCGGCACCGCGCCGCCGGCGCTTGGCGAACAGGTGACGCTCAAATTCGCAGCGGGCGATCTGATGGTGATCAAGGACTAAAGCGCTATTGGCGAAAGAGGGCATTTCCGCTTTGCCCAAACATAGTATACGACGCGAAGATTACCTGCACCGGGGTACCGCCCTATCCGTCATACCGGCCTTGAGCCGGTATCCAGTCGACGCACGTCTGTGCGGCGGGAAGAGCCCTTTCAGCCCAAGGACTTGGGCTGGCTGGATACCGGCTCGAGGCCGGTATGACGGAAGAGGGAAGCGTCACGAACCCCGACGATAGTCGAGCCTGTTTTACGGGTCCAACATAACTGTTGTGTACTGTGTCCCCAAAAAGCAAGAACTCTCTCTATCTGTTTTTCGCTCTTCCAGACGCAAAACCGCTTCGCACTTTTTCTGGAAATACTCTAAGAGCAGGTACAGGTTAGAACCCGCCTTCCAGCGATATGAGGCCATGATGCGCGCGCTTTTTTACGAACTGTTCGGCGAGACCCCTGTTGTCGCATCCCTGCCCGATCCGGAACCGGCCGATGGCGGCGTGGTCATCGAGGTAAAGGCGACCGGCCTCTGCCGCAGTGACTGGCACGGCTGGATGGGGCATGATCCGGATATCCGCCTGCCGCACGTTCCCGGCCACGAATTCGCCGGCGTCATCGCCGCAGTCGGCAAGAACGTCACCCGCTTCAAGACCGGCGACCGTGTCACCGTGCCTTTCGTTTCCGGCTGCGGCCGTTGCCATGAATGCCGCTCCGGCAACCAGCAGGTCTGCGAAGCGCAATTCCAGCCCGGCTTCACCCACTGGGGTTCGTTTGCCGAATATGTCGCCATCGATTATGCCGACCAGAACCTCGTGCATCTGCCGGATACGATGAGTTACGCCACCGCCGCCGGCCTCGGTTGCCGTTTCGCCACCTCCTTCCGGGCCGTGACCGATCAGGGACGCCTGAAGGGTGGCGAATGGCTGGCCGTCCATGGCTGTGGCGGCGTCGGTCTCTCCGCCATCATGATCGGCGCGGGCCTTGGCGCGCAGATCGTCGCCATCGACATTGCCGAAGACAAGCTTGAACTCGCCCGCCAGCTCGGCGCGATCGCGACGATCAACAGCCGCACGGTCGCCGATGTTTCGGAAGCAGTACGCGAAGTGACGGGCGGCGGCGCGCATGTGTCAATCGACGCGCTCGGCCACCCGCAGACCTGCTGCAATTCCATCAGCAACCTGCGCCGGCGCGGACGCCACGTGCAGGTGGGCCTGATGCTGGCCGATCACGCCATGCCCGCCATCCCCATGGCGCGGGTCATCGCCCACGAACTGGAGATCTATGGCAGCCACGGCATGCAGGCATGGCGTTACGAGGACATGCTGGCCATGATCGAAAGCGGTAAACTTGCGCCGGAAAAACTGATCGGCCGCCACATCACCCTCACCGAGGCTGCAACCGCCCTGCCCGCCATGGACAGCTTCACGGAAAGCGGCATCAGCATCATCGACCGGTTCGAATAGCACCATCCCTCAACCATCTGAGGTCCGGGGATTTCGTCTTGTTCATGCACCCCTGCGTCCGAACACTCGGACCGGAGCGTCTGCCCGAGAAGACACATGGACCGACGATGCTGCCGGGATACGCGCCGCATGATCCGTCTGGCTATCACGCCATTGACGGTTCAGCAGCTGTTTCTTGCGGACCTCCAGCGGGTCGGGGACCTCCTCCTGCTGCTTATTTTCCGTGGCTGCGGAGGTTGTCGCCGATCGCGAAATCCACCGGGCAACTTGTATGCCCTTGTGAACAAGCACAAAAATACCAACAATCGCGACCGCTACAATAATCACGAGGTTCCAGGGCGCGTCGCTGCCCCTTGCCGCCCTCTCCATGCGGTCTTTTGTCGTCGGATCAAAACCAAGCGTCACCTTCAGCCTGGCAATATCCGCATCGCTGAGCCTGCTGTACCGCTCGCCACGATACAGCACATAACCGCTCCTATCCCCGCTGTTGAGATAACCAAGGTCGAATGCTTCCCCGTCGCGAAGAAAAGGCTCGTTGTCCGGCAGGTCATAAACGAGATCGATGGTCTCGCCGCCGCCAAATCCGGGTATGGCAAAAAAACGAGACTTCCGCGCCTCAGCTTCGCTCACGAATATCGCGGAAAATAGAACCGCGACCGAAAAAAGCGCAATATGCTTCATTCATCCTCTCCAAAAACAACGAGAATGACGACAACTGGCATTGTTGAATTAATTTGAAGTTTATACTCAAGGTAGCATCTTAATATTAGATAATTTATTGAAGATAAATAGTATATTTTAGAATCATTACTAAATTTATGCCATACTAAATTATAATAACATGGATTTCTAACGAGGCGGCACGGCGTATTTCCGCCACCACCGCAAGCCATTGGCGCGAACAGTGCCCCACGTTAAGCTGTAATCACACGCAATTGCTTTGAGACTCGGGCCATGATGATGCGACAGAGCGCAACGTCGGTGAACATGACGGATTAGATGCAAGGACCGCGAAGATGCTGTTTCTCGACAGCGTAACCATGAAGGACACCCCAGGCGGCAGGGACGAATATCCCTTCTCGGTTCCGGCGCTGCGCCATCTGGAGCGCCTTGAATTCAAGACGCCGATCACCTTTTTCGCCGGCAATAACGGTTCCGGCAAGTCGACGCTTCTGGAAGGGCTGGCGGCGGGAATGACGGCCTATGCCATCGGCAACCATGGTCAGGTTTCAGGCGATATCTACCTTCAGCACGCCGGGACCGTGGCAAAGGCCTTCTATTTCGCCCGCAGGAAATATCCGAAAATCCGCATGTTCATGCGTGCGGAAGATGTGCTCGGCTATATACGCCGGCTGAACGAGGAGACGCTGGACGATTTTCGCTGGGAGCGGGAAAAGGCCGAGAAAAAAGGCGAGGACTTTCCCGAGGAAACCCCGGAGACGTTTCGCACCATCGTCAGAAACAATGCCATCGACCAACGATCGCATGGTGAAGGGTTTCTCGACATCATGCAGCAGCGGCTGCACGGTGCCGGCCTTTATTTTCTCGACGAACCCGAAAGCCCGCTTTCGCCACAGAAGCAGCTGGAACTGGCGGCCATTATCCGTCATGCGGCCGATGGCGGCGGGCAATTGATCATCGCCACCCATTCGCCGGTCCTTTTGGCCATTCCCGAAGCGACAATCTATTATTTCGATGAGAACGGCATCACCGAACGCCTGTATGACGAACTGGAGAATATCTCTTTTCTGCGGCGTTTTCTCGATCGTCCATCGAAATACCTCAGCGATTGAGCATCGATAAGGCTTGAAATCACGCCGCGCTTGGCCCATGCCCATAAGTAATATGTAATTAGAAAAAGAAGCAGGCTCATGTCTCCCACCACCACACCGGCGGCAGCCCGGCCCCTCAATGGTCAGGATTACAGAACTCTCGGTCTTTCGGCCCTCGGCGGTGCGCTCGAATTTTACGATTTCATCATTTTCGTATTTTTCGCCACCGTCATCGGCCATCTGTTCTTCCCGCCGGAAATGCCCGACTGGCTGGTCATGATCCAGACCTTCGGCATCTTCGCCGCCGGTTATCTGGTGCGGCCGCTGGGCGGCATCGTGCTCGCCCACTATGGCGACCGGTATGGCCGCAAGCGCGTCTTCGCCTTCTCCATCCTCCTGATGGCGCTTTCCACGCTGGGCATGGCGCTGATGCCAACCTATGCCACCATCGGCGTGGCGGCACCCATCCTGCTCATCATCCTGCGCATGCTGCAGGGCGCAGCCATCGGCGGGGAAGTGCCGGGCGCATGGACCTTCGTTGCCGAGCACGTGCCTTTCCGTCGTGTCGGGCTTGCCTGCGGTTTCCTCACATCGGGCCTTTCCTTCGGCATCATGCTGGGATCGCTGATCGCCTTTGCCATCAACTCGCTCTTTTCGCCGGAAGATGTTGCCGGTTATGCCTGGCGTATTCCCTTCCTGCTCGGCGGTATTTTCGGCCTGATCGCCGTTTATCTGCGCCGCTGGCTGGAAGAGACGCCGATCTTCACCGAGATGAAGAAATCGAAATCGCTGACGGACAAGCTGCCGCTCGGGCTGGTCCTGAAGCACCATATGCGCGGCGTGATCATCTCCGCCCTGCTCACCTGGGTTCTCTCGGCCGCCATCGTGGTGACCACGCTGATGACGGCCACCTTCCTGCAGAAGCTTTATGGCTATAGCCCGACTCAGGCTCTGGCCGGCACCAGCTTCGGCACGCTGTTCCTCATTTTCGGCGTCATCATCGCCGGCGCACTGATCGACCGTGTCGGCTCCGGCGTCTTCTTCATGGGCGCCAGCATCTTCTTCGGCATCGCCACCTTCACCTTCTACAGCTATGCTGGCACCTCGCTCGAAACCATGTTCATTCTTTACGGCGTGATGGGCCTTTCAGTCGGCATGGCGGGGGCCGTGCCCTATGTCATGGTCCGCGCCTTCCCGGCATCGGTCCGCTTCTCCGGCCTCTCCTTCGCCTACAACGTCTCTTATGCCGTCTTCGGCGGGCTGACGCCGATCGGGGTGACGACCGCGCTTGCCGTCAATCCCATGGCCCATGCCTGGTATCTGGTCTTCATCGCCGTGCTCGCCTTCTGCATTGGCCTTTACCTCTATCTGCGCGGCAGCGAGGTTGAGAGCCATGTCGGCATCGAGGAACTGGCGGCGCTGAGATCGTAAGCGCAACGGCCAACAAAAAAGCGCGGGCAGGACCCGCGCTTTTTTTTTGCAGCAATGACGCCCGAAACATCAGGCCGCGCTGTCGATTTCCTCAGCGCCATTTGTCGGCACGTAGTTAAGTACCGGCCCGAGCCAGCGCTCCACCTCCGTGACCAGCATATCCTTGCGGCGCGCATAATCGAGAACCTGATCGCGCTCCACCTTGGCGACACCGAAATAATAGCTCTCGGGATGGCCGATATAAATGCCGGAGACGGAAGAGCCGGGCCACATGGCGTAGCTTTCCGTCAGTTCCACACCCGCCGCATTGGTGGCGTCGAGCAGGGCAAACAGCGTCTTCTTTTCGGTATGGTCAGGCTGCGCCGGATAACCCGGCGCAGGGCGGATACCGGCATAGGCCTCGCCAATCAGATCATCGCCGCCAAGAGCCTCGTCTGGCGCATAACCCCAGAATTCCTTGCGCACCCGCTCATGCATACGCTCGGCGAAGGCTTCCGCGAAACGGTCGGCCAGCGCCTTGACGAGAATGGACGAATAATCGTCGTTCGCCCGCTCGAAACGCTCGGCAATCGCCACTTCCTCGATACCCGCCGTCACCACGAAACCGCCGACGTAATCGGCAACACCGCTGTCGACGGGCGCCACAAAGTCGGACAGCGCCACATTGGGGCAACCATCGCGCTTGGAAAGCTGCTGACGCAGCGTGAAGAAGGTGGCCAGCTCTTCCTGACGGTTTTCATCCGTAAACAGCCTGATATCGTCGCCCACGGCATTGGCCGGCCAGAAACCGATCACCGCCCGTGGCCGGAACCACTTTTCGTCGATAATCTTCTTCAGCATCGCCTGCGCATCGCTGTAAAGCTGCCGTGCTGCCTCGCCCTGCTTCTCGTCATCGAGGATCGCCGGGAAGCGCCCCTTCAATTCCCAGGTCTGGAAGAATGGCGTCCAGTCGATGTAACGGGAAAGCTCCTCCAGATCATAGGTCTCGAATACCCTGGTGCCGAAGAATTGCGGCTTGACGGGCTTATAGTCCGACCAGTCGACCTTCTGGGCATTTTCCCGGGCGCGGGAAAGCGGCAGGCGCTGCTTTTCCCGCTCATTGCGGGCATGGGCCTCCGCTACCTTCTTATATTCCGTGCGGATGTTATCGATATAAGCGGGCTTCTGCTCTTCGGAAAGAAGTGCCGAAACGACGCCGACCGCACGTGAGGCGTCGGTGACGTAGATCGCCTGCCCTGCCTCATAGCGCGGATGGATTTTCACCGCCGTATGCACGCGGCTCGTCGTCGCGCCGCCGATCAGCAACGGAATGTCGAAACCCTGACGCTCCATCTCGGCCGCCACATGCACCATCTCGTCCAGCGACGGGGTGATGAGGCCGGAAAGGCCGATCACGTCCACCTTCTCCGCAATTGCCGTTTCGAGGATCTTCGTCGTCGGCACCATCACGCCGAGATCGATGATCTCGTAATTGTTGCAGGCCAGCACGACGCCGACGATGTTCTTGCCGATATCGTGCACGTCGCCCTTGACGGTCGCCATCAGCACCTTGCCGGCCGCCTTCTTCTCTTCGCCGCCATTCAGGCGCTTTTCCTCTTCCATGTAAGGAAGCAGCACGGCCACGGCCTGCTTCATCACGCGGGCGGATTTCACCACCTGTGGCAGGAACATCTTGCCGGAACCGAAGAGGTCACCGACCACATTCATGCCGGCCATCAGCGGCCCCTCGATGACGTGCAGCGGACGCTCCGCCTTCTGGCGCGCCTCTTCCGTATCGGCTTCGATAAATTCGGTGATACCGTTGACCAGCGCGTGTTCCAGCCGCTTCTCGACGGGAAGTTCGCGCCAGGAGAGATTCTGCACCTTGGTGTCCTTGGCGCCTGTGCCACGGAAACGCTCCGCGACCTCCAGCAGCCGCTCCGTCGCGTCATCGCGGCGGTTCAGAACCACGTCCTCGCAGGCCTCGCGCAGCTCGGGGTCGATATTGTCGTAAACCGCAAGCTGCCCGGCATTGACGATGCCCATATCCATGCCAACCTGAATGGCGTGGTAGAGGAACACGGCATGCATCGCCTCGCGCACCGGCTCGTTGCCGCGGAAGGAGAAGGACAAGTTGGAAACGCCACCGGAAATATGCGTGAGCGGCATGGTTTCGCGGATGGTCTTGGTGGCTTCGATGAAGTCCACGCCGTAATTATTGTGCTCTTCGATACCTGTCGCCACGGCGAAGACATTCGGATCGAAGATGATGTCCTCAGGCGCAAGCCCGGCCTTCTCGGTCAGGATCTTGTAGGCGCGTGAGCATATCTCCACCTTGCGCTGATAGGTGTCCGCCTGTCCGACCTCATCGAAGGCCATGACGACAACCGCCGCGCCGTAATGATGGATGAGCCGCGCCTGCTGGAGGAATTTCTCCTCGCCTTCCTTCAGCGAAATGGAGTTGACGATCGGCTTGCCCTGAACGCATTTCAGACCGGCCTCGATGATCTCGAATTTCGAGGAATCGATCATGACAGGCACGCGGGCGATATCCGGCTCGGCGGCGATGAGGTTCAGAAATTCCACCATCGCCTTTTCGGAATCGATAAGGCCTTCATCCATGTTGATGTCGATGATCTGCGCGCCGTTTTCCACCTGATCGCGGGCAACCGCCAGCGCCGCCGCGTAATCGCCAGCCGTGATGAGTTTGCGGAAGCGGGCCGAACCGGTGACGTTGGTGCGTTCGCCGACATTGACGAAAGGAATGTCCTTGGTCAGCACGAAAGGTTCGAGGCCCGAAAGCGACATGAACGGCTTGTGCTCGGGGATCGGACGCGGCTTGTAATCCTTGACCGCTTCGGCAATCGCCCGGATATGCTCCGGCGTCGAGCCGCAGCAGCCGCCGACGATGTTGACGAGACCGTCGCGGACGAAACCTTCCACCTGGCGCGCCATCATTTCAGGCGTTTCGTCATATTGCCCGAATTCGTTCGGCAGGCCGGCATTCGGATAGGCGCAGACGAAGGTGTCGGCCACATCGGACAATTCCTGCAGATGCGGACGCATGGCATCCGCGCCCAGCGCGCAGTTCAGCCCGATGGTGAAGGGGTTGGCGTGGCGCACCGAGTTCCAGAAGGCAGACGGCGTCTGGCCGGACAGCGTGCGGCCGGAAAGGTCGGTGATCGTGCCGGAGATCATGACCGGCAGGCGGATGCCCTTGGCCTCGAAACGCTCCTCGCAGGCAAAGATCGCCGCCTTCGCGTTCAGCGTATCGAAAATCGTCTCGATGAGGATGATGTCGGCGCCGCCGTCGATCAGGCCGTCGATCTGCTCACCATAGGCGATACGCAGGTCGTCGAAGCTGACGGCGCGGAAACCGGGATTGTTGACATCAGGCGAAATCGAGGCCGTGCGGTTGGTCGGGCCGATGGCGCCGGCCACGAAACGGCGGCGTCCGTCCTCCCGCTCGGCGCGCTGGGCGGCGCGGCGGACGATCTGCGCCCCTTCACGGTTGAGATCGTAGACGGCATTTTCCATCTCGTAATCGGCCTGCGCAATGCGTGTGGACGAAAACGTGTTGGTTTCGAGAATATCCGCACCCGCCATGGCGTAACGATAGTGGATGTCTTCGATGGCATCCGGCTGGGTCAGGATCAGAAGGTCGTTATTGCCCTTCTGGTGACAGGCACAGCCGATAAAACGGTCGCCGCGAAAATGGTCTTCGTCAAAACCGAGACCCTGGATCTGCGTGCCCATCGCGCCGTCGAGAATGAGGATGCGTTCACTCGCGGCCTCGCGCAGCGCCTTGAAAATTTCCGCGCCGTCGCGCTTTGCCCCTTCAGGGCCAAACAGATCGTCAAACACGGGCACACTCCTCATTTCGATTTGCAAGATCGCAAGCCGTCAAGTCACATAAAGATATGTTTATGTCAATATATCTTCAAGGGACAGGCATGGCTTTGCGTCATTGCGGCAGGTTACGAAATTTCACTGACAGATGACAGGTTTATACGGCAAGGATATAAGCCGAAGCAGCAAACCGCATGGAGGACGAGAATGCCCGAGGACGATCACAACAGCCGCAACTGGAACGCCCTGCCCTGGCACCGCCAATGGCTGGTAAAACAGGCCGAGGGACTTTTCGATTTCTTCCAGTATCGCGCCCTTAACCCTGCCGGCGGCTTCTTCGATCTCGATAGCAAGGGCGCGCCGCTGCAGGCAAACGATCCCGTGCGCGGCATCCACGCCTCCGCCCGCATGGTGCATTGCTTCTCCATCGGCCACCTGCTCGGCCGTCCCGGCTGCGGCGATATCGTCGACCACGGCATGACCTATCTCTGGAACCATCATCGCGATGGCGAACATGGCGGTTATTTCTGGCAAGTGAACGATGCCGGCCCGGTAGACGCCACCAAGCAGGGTTACGGCCATGCCTTCGTGCTTCTGGCCGCCTCCTCCGCCAGGACCGTCGGCCATCCTCTCGCAGACAAGATGCTGGCCGATATTACCGAAGTGCTGGAAACCCGTTTCTGGGAAGAAAAACACGGCGCGATCGCCGAGGAATTCAACCGCGACTGGTCGCCCATCGATAATTACCGCGGCCAGAATTCCAACATGCACCTCACCGAAGCGCTGATGGCGGCCTATGAGGTGACCGGCGACAGCCATTACCTCAACAAGGCAGAGCGTATCGCCGATCTCGTCATCCGCCGCCGCGCCGGCGAGCTGGATTTCCGCGTGCCGGAGCATTTCGACGACAACTGGACGCTCGACAAGGATTATCGCGGCAACGAGATGTTCCGCCCCTCCGGTTCCACCCCCGGCCACTGGCTGGAATGGGCCCGCCTCATCCTGCAATTGTGGGTTCTGGGCGAGCGCCGCCACGACTGGATGCCGGTGGCCGCAAAATCGCTGTTCGTACAATCCATGGCGCTCGGCTGGGACCGGGAAAAGGGCGGCTTCTTTTATACGCTTGACTGGAACGACAATCCCGACAAGCGGGCAAAGCTCTGGTGGCCCATGTGCGAGGCGGCGGGGGCTGCCCACTTCCTCAACGAAAACCTGCCGGCGGACCCGTTCTACGAAGACAGCTACCGCCGCATCTGGAGCACCATCGCCAACAACTTCATCGATCACGGCAATGGCGGCTGGCATGAGGAACTGACGGAAAACCTGGTTCCGGCGCATACGCTGTTCCCCGGCAAGGGCGATATCTACCACGCGCTCCAGGCCTGCCTCATCCCGCTTTTCCCGGCCTCGGGAAGTCTGACGAAGGTGATCGCGGAAAGTGGCGGGAATTATTGAGCAGCCTTGCAGGTAACGGAGGACGGCTGACGACAGCGTTCGAAGGCTTCTCTTCCGTCATGCTCGGGCTTGTCCCGAGCATCTGCAACCTATCTGCCGGACGCAACGTGGTTCGACCCTCGGCACAGGGCCGAGGATGGCCCCGCGTATAAGGTAACACTCAAAAGCCGATGGTTTCCTCGAAATCATCCCAGGACTGGTACATTTCATAGCGCCCGATACCGGGGATCGGCACATGCCCGTAATAGGGCGAAAGCTGGAATTCGGCGGCCGCCTCGCTCTTGCCGGCCACGGCCCCGACATAGATGGCGGAGGCAAGCCCGGTGCGGTTGGCACCGTGTTCGCAATGGATGAGGATCGGCTTTTCCGCATTGCGCAGCACCGCCACCAGCGTTTCCGCATCCTGCGGCGATAGCTTTTCACTCGAGCTCATCGGATAATCGACAAGCCGGATGCCATTGTTTTTCGCCGCCTTGCTTTCCGCATCATACCAGCCCTCACGTTTTTCATCGCGCAGATTGATGATCGTCTTGATGCCGTAGGTCTTGGCATAAGCGGTGATGTCCTTGCCGCTCGGCTGTGCCGAACGATAAAGCTCTCCGGGGATGACCTCGTGAAAATTTCCCGTCAGCTGACCGATACCCATATGCGCGCCCGCCAGAACCGGCAGGGCAACAAGGCCGATGGCCGTGATTTTCAAAAACTTCAGAACTATACGCAAACCGTCAACCCGCGACATTCATCGGACGGGTGGGGAGATGGCATCGCAAACGGGCGAAAACAAGTCATGCCAGGCACGAACCGGCATCGGCACGACTGGCGCCGGCGCAGCGGATTCATGAATCCTCTGGAATAAAAGGCGTTTCGCAACGGCGCGGGAATTCTCAAAATACCGTGATGGCCGGCGAGCGAATGAACCGCTCAGTCGAATTCCGCTGAAATGACCGTAACCCGCCATTCCAGGCGTTGCGGTTCCACCCTTTCATTGTTGCGCAGCCGGAACACGCGGCATGCGGCGAAAGTCTCGCCGGCCTCGATCCGCCTTTCGCTGACCTGATAGGGATCGAAGGCAACGGAAGCGCGGAAAGCCGGTTCGAAGCCCTCCAGCGTATAGGTCAGGCGCTGCACCGCGACATCATTGTCGTTGCGAAAGCTGACCCGAATGGGCAAGGCGGGGTCCGGGCAGGCCGTATCGAAACTTGCTGTCGCAACGACGTGAGCAAGCCGCTGATTGCCGCGTTGCCAGTCATAGATGACAAAGGCCGCAGTGGTTGCCCAGACCAGCAGCAGGCAGATGACGACGGGTTTGAGATGCCGTGGAAATGCGATGAGGGTGAGAAGAAGAATGGCACTAAGAACCGCTCCGACGATCACGTCGCTCCTCCCTCATAAAATCGAACCCTCATGCGTTCCCGCCCTCCTTTGACCCATTCCTGCCCACCGAACCTGCGCGTCGCGATGTAACGGAGCGTTTCAACGAAACGTCACATCCTCACCGACGAAGTCGACCGGGCGCCGAAGCAGCGACGTGCCTCGGGCAGCACAACTCTATGGTCGCACCCCCCGCTGTCAAGACAACCAAGCGTGACAGCGAATGACCAATCCGCTGGCGCTACGGGGCAAATGCCAAGGGAACCAAACGCCGCCAGAGACGTTCGCCGCATCACAACAGCATGACAGGGCGACAGAAACGCCGCGATCAGGGCACGACAGCCGCGAACCCGTGAAGACGGGTCGCCTCTTGGAATCGCCGCGCCCGCGACCATATTAAATGAGACTAATATATGCTATAGACGTCAGTAGCTCAGGGAGAATAACGATGAAAACGCTGATCGTAACGTCACTCCTGGCCCTTTCGGCCAGCACCGCAATGGCTGCGGATGCCGTCTACGAAAACCCGGCGCCTCCTGTCGCACAGGAAACCCTGCCGGTCTTTACCTGGTCGGGTCCCTATCTCGGTATTCAGGGCGGCGCCGGCTGGGCGAATGGTGATTTTTCGGCGGGCGGCCCCGTTGCCTCGGATAATTTCGACGGCGGCATTCTCGGCGCCTTCGCCGGTTACAATTACCAGTTCGACAACAACATGGTTCTCGGCATCGAGGGCGATGTCGACTATAACTGGAATGACAATGATTATGCCGGCGTGCAGATCGGCACCGACTGGCAGGGTTCGGTTCGCGGTCGCGTCGGTTACGCCTTCGACCGCGCCCTGATTTATGCGACGGCTGGCTGGACCGCCACACGCGGCTTCATAGAAACACCGGCGGCCGGCAAGGACAGTACCACCTTTAACGGCTACACCGTCGGTGCGGGTCTCGATTATGCCTTCACGGACAATGTCTTCGGCAGGCTGGAATATCGTTACAACGATTATGGCGACAAGGACATTTTCGGCGTCAACACCGACTTCGACCAGCATACCGTCAAGGTCGGCCTCGGCGTGAAATTCTGATCCCACCCAACCGGTTTCAGCGAAAAAGCCCGGCCGGCAGCCGGGCTTTTTCATATCTGAAAACCCCGCCGCTCCGGACCCACCAAAACAAGCGGCGTGCGAACAATATGAACCGCTCAAAAATGAAACATTCACAAACCGTTCAGCCGTCCCGTGCCATCATCCGGGCATAATGAGCCTCTATCTCCCAAAGCAGGCTTATGGAGTAGCCCCGATGAAAAAGATCATTCTTTCCACCCTTGCCGCGCTGGTTGCCACCGGCAGCGTCTTCGCATCCTACGGCACCGCCGCCGCACAGGATTATCCCTATCGTCCGCGCTACGACCGTGGTTATGACCGTGGCGGCCCGCCCCCGCCGCCCTACCGCGAACACCGCCGCCACAATGACGGTGCAGCAATCGCCGGCGGCCTCGCCGCAGGCGTCATCGGCGGCCTGATCGGCGGCGCCATCGCCAACAGCAACAACGGTCCCCGCTACTACGAGCCCCCGCCGCCGCCACGCCCGCGCTGCTGGTTCGAAGACCGCCGCGTTCCCAACTCCTATGACGGTGGCTGGCACACCGAAAGCATGCGGGTCTGCAACTGATCCCAAAATCCGCGATCTGGTTTGCCATGGAAGCAGACCAGATCGCGCGGCAGCGTCCCGATATTCTGCGCGCCGAGCGCAGATTGTACGCCGAGCGGCACAGCTGCATTGTAAAAAACAGCTTAACAATCTGATTTAAAAAGAAAATGTAGTTCGTCACATTCGACGATTTTCGCGCCTTTGAAAACATTGAGTTTTCGATGGGCTATCGTCACCAACGATTGACCCTGTCGTCACATTCGTTGCTCCTGCGGCACCCTTTTCTCACGTTCAATAAAACCAATTGCCCAATATCTATTGGGTTCTGGCTGAATAACCCCGAGATTTGTAGACGCCTTCTTTCCTAATTTTGAGGCAAGAAGCGTCTCATGAGCAAATCGAATTTCAGCGAAGAGTTTAAGCGTGACGCAGTGCGTCAGATCACGGGGCGAGGCTATCCGGTTGCGGAGGTTTCGCAGCGGGTGGGGTGAGGCAGCATTCTTTGTACGAATGGAAAAAGAAGTTTGCGGCCTCGAACGCCAAGGGCAACGACGAAGCCGAAGAGATCAGACGGCTGAAGAGGGAATTGGCTCGCGTTATCGAGGAGCGAGACATCCTAAAAAAAGCGGCCGCGTATTTCGCCAGGGATGCAAAGTGAAATACGCATTCATTGCCCTGCATCGCTTGCAGTT
>NZ_QKML01000014.1:0-193871 GCF_003208455.1 Rhizobium sp. UGM030330-04 | reverse complement strand
TCCGTCACCAGACCGTTGAACGGCCGGCGGACGCCGCTGCCCTCTTCCCCGTCTCCCTGGCTTATCTCGACCGACACATCGACAAGCCGCCCGATCAGCTCCTCGGGCTTGACCGCTTCCTTCTTCGCACGCAGCGTCAGGTGAATCTCGAAAAGCCGCGAAACACCCTCGTCAACCGCAAGTCGTTCCGGCAGAAGCTGGTCTTCCCCTAACGGAGACTTGACCTTGAGCACACGGCTCGCCTGGAGAAAGTCCGAAGATGCAGGCTGGTCGGTCATGGCGAACCTCGATGGAAGATTGGAAAAATTATCAATCAACTGCCAAAATCTCGACAGAATGCAATCAAACATTGTGGCGAAACCATGGACTGACCATGATTTACACAACTTGAAAACTATAAAATTGCACCGGTAAAAGTTTGCAGTGCGGCTTCGGCACGGCCAGCGCAGGAAAGGAGGGGCAACCGGAAGCCGCCAACCGCCATTCAGGCCTTTCGTACAAAGAGGCTGGTGAACCGGGCGACACAGGCCGATAGGGCAACCCAAAATGAAGTGCTGGAGGTATGTCCTTAGCCGGCAAAGCTGACGCCCCGTGGCGGTTGAAGGCGCCCGGCATTTCCCTTCGCAAAATTCGATGCGGAAAGCTGAAAATCGATGACGTTTACGTGGAGATGACGCCGTGGCGGATGCCCAAAGCCGCCTCAAGGCGCCGGCGATTCGTGACAGGTATCGTATGAATATCGATATTTGCGACCGACAGCGTCAAATAAAACCGGCCCTTCGGAAAGCGGCGTTTCGGTCCATCGTTGCCTCATACAGCAATACAACGATGGACCATGAAACGCCTCGCCGGATCAGGCCGTTTCGGCCACCGGTTCTTTGAAGCGGATGGGCAGGAGCTTATGAACCGCGGGCGAAAAGCCACACGCTTTCCCGGGGAATATCCACCCACACCGGACCTTCGGGCAAGGCTTTCGGCCCAAAGGCCTTGGCTGCGAAATCACCGGCTTTCAGGCGGTATTCCCAGCGGTCGCCAAGATAAAGGCAGGCATCCAGATGCATTTCCCTGCGGTTCTGGCCGGGATTGTCATGCACGGCGATCTGCTCGACGCGGATGACCGCCTTGTCCTCCTTTTCGCCGCTCTTGCCGAAAACGATGCCATCGAGCTGCCAGTTTGGCCCGTGGATGCTGGCATCCTCGCCCAGACCGCGTATCTCGCCGCTGGCGACATTGTTGGCGCCGAGAAAGTCCGCCGCATAAAAGCTCTTCGGCTTTGTATAGATGTCCTGCGGCGTGCCTTCCTGAACGATGGCGCCGTTGCGCAGAAGCAGGATATTGTCGGATGCGGCGAGCGCTTCCGACTGATCGTGGGTGACGAGAACACCGCATATTTCCAGGTCGAGGATGAGCTTGCGGATCCAGTAACGCGCCTCTTCGCGCAGCTTCGCATCCAGGTTGGAAAGCGGCTCATCCATCAACAGGACACGCGGCTCATAGACCAGCGCGCGGCAGATCGCGACGCGCTGCTGCTGGCCGCCCGAAAGCTGATCGGGATAACGCTCGGCAAGATGGCCGAGACCGATCTTTTCCAGCGTCGCCTGAACACGTTTGCCGGCATCCACCCGGTTCACGCCGCGCAGCTTCAGACCATAGGCGACATTTTCCATCACCGTGCGATGCGGCCACAGCGCGTAGGACTGAAAGACAAGGCCGATATTGCGGTTTTCCGGCGCGACCGTCAGGCCCTTGCTGCCGTCGAGCACCGGCTTGCCGCCGATGCTGATGAGGCCCTGTTCGGGCTGCTCCAGCCCGGCAATGCAGCGCAGCAGGGTTGTTTTGCCGCTACCCGAGGCGCCGAGCAGGGAAACGATCGAGCCGCGTTCGGCAGTGAAGGATGCGCCTTGAAGAATATGCAGGCCGCCGAGATATTTGTGAACGTCGCGAACAGTAAGTTCAGTCATGGATTTTTGCTCCCAGACGAAGGGCGAGACCGAGGCCTGCGCCGGTAAGAACGATGCTGACGAATGCCAGCGCGGCAATCGTGTCCATTGCGCCGGACTGGATCATGGAAACCATGAGCGAGCCGATGACTTCGGTGCCGGCGCTCATGAGATAGATGCCGGTGGCATAATCGCGCAGGAAAACGATCATGATCAGCGCCCATGCGCCGACGAGACCGGGGCGCACGATGGGAATGACGACGTCACGCCAGGTCTGGCCGATTGTCGCACCCGTCGTGCGCGCGGCCTCCTCCAGTTCGGGGCTGACCTGAATGAGCGTGCCCTGCAGCAGCCGCAGGCCATAGGAAAGGCCGACGATCAGATAAGCGATGAACAGGCTTATCAGCGTCGTGCGCAGCGGCACCAGGAACGGGATGAACAGGAACAGCCAGAAGAAGGCGAGACCGATGATCAGGCTCGGCATGGAGCGTGGCAGGAGGACCATGTAATCGAGAACGGTATTGGACACGTCCCGATTGCGGTGCCCCGCAAGACCGACGACCAGATAGAAGGCGACAGCCAGAGCGCCGCCGACAACCGCCAGTATGATGGTGTTGAGCACACCGCGATAAAGGCTCGGAACCTCGAAAAGCGCATTGAAATGCTTGGTGGTGAGATGAGCGAAAGGATTGACGCCCTGCCCCCACGCATCGACAAAGGCGCGCAGGATAATTCCGCCGATCGGCAGGATGACCGACAGGAACAGCCAGAAACCGATCACGGAGAGCGCGATGATCTGGCCGGTCCGTCCCAGCCGCATGACCGTGGTGCGCGAGCCTTTTCCGCCAAGGGCCGCATAACGGCGGCTGTGGCGCAGCAGCCGGCGCTGATACCATACCAGCGGCAGCGTCAGGAGCACCAGCAAGACGACGACAACGGCCATCAGCTGATAGGTGGGGACACCGAAAAGTGTGGTGAGCTTGTAGATATAGGTGGTGAGGACGTTGATGCCGCTCGGATCGCCAAGCACCAGCGGCACGCCGAACATCTCAAAGCCGATCAACAGGTTGAGCGCGGTGGCGAAGATGAGCGCGGGCAGCACCATGGGCACGGTGACATCCCAGCACACACGCCAGATGGGCGCGCCGGTGATGCGGGCCGCCTCTTCAAGATCGGACGGCAGGTTGCGCATCGCCGCCGACACGTAAAGATAGACATGCGGGACATGCGCCAGCCCCGTGACAAGCACGATGCCGCTCAGGGAATAGATATTCCACGGCACGAAACCGATGATGTCGCGCGCAAGGATGGAAACGAAGCCGGAAGGCCCGATCGCGACCGTATAACCGAAAGCGAGCACCAGCGCCGAAATGAACATCGGAACCAGCACGATGATTTCCAGCGCCTTGCGGAAATGCACATCGGTACGGGTGAGCAGGAAGGAGAGTGCCGCGCCCAGCGGGACGGCGATCGCCACCATGCCCACGGCCATGATGACCGTGTTCCACAGGGCATCGTAGAACATCGGGTCGACGAGAATATATTCGTATGCGCTCAGGCCGAGGCTGGCGCTCGGGCTGAAGAACGGACCATCGAGAAAGCTCTGGTAGATGATCAGGCAGATGGGTGTGAGGACGCACAGCGTCAGGAGCCCGATGACGAGCCGGCGGAAGAGCAGCGCTTCGCCGGGCGGGCGGGGCGTCCTCAACCGCGGTTCGCGGGATAGTTCTCGGGGTGGGTTTTGGGTAATGGCATCCACCGGCATGGTTGCAGCCTCCGGGAAACAGACGTTTGGGGAATGGATTTTCGTAGATGGGGCAAGGCCTCGGGAAATGGGCCAGACACCGCCTCGTGCCTTCGGGGGAAAAGCACGGTGTCTGGCCCCGCCTCGAGAGGCGTGGCTCACCAGGGCGAGATCAGCCCTTCAGCGCCGCGCGCCACTCGTTCAGGAACTTCAGCCGTTTCATCGGTTCCATGAAATCGAGGCGCGTTTCATCGAGCGCGATCGGCTTCAGATTGCCGCCGACGAGTTCGTTGAGCGTGTCGATATTGTAGCCTTCGGTGGTATCCTTGCGCAGGGCCGGCATGCCTTTTGAGGCAAGCGCGTTCTGCCCCTCCTGCGACAGCAGGAAATCGATGAACAGCTTGCCGGCATTCGGATGCGGAGCATCCTTCAGCACGCCGGCAACACGCGAGAAGGCGAGCGTGTAATCCTTGCCGAAAGCAACACCGAGGTTCGGCGCACTCTTCACCCAATCCAGCGCGTAAGAGCCGATCAGATTATAGGCGAGGACATTTTCACCCGAAACCACGGTTTCGCGCATGGAGCCCGTCGAGGAATAGGATTTGCCCTTCGCCTTGCCGAGCCCGTTGGTCATGTCCCAGAAATTGCTGGTATTTTCCATATCGCTGGTCTGGATCAGAAATCCGACGCCGGACTTTTCCGGATCGAAGGTGCCGATACGGCCGTTATATTCACCGCTGGAAATGAACTTGATCAAATCTTCGCGTGTCTGCGGAACCTTGTCTTCCGGCAGCGCGGTCTTGTTGTAGATCATGCCGACAGGCTCGATCGAGGTGGCATAAACGATGTCCTTGAAGACCGCCCAGCTGGGCAGCGACGCCAGTTCCGGCGACTTGTATGTTTCCAGATAACCATCCGTCGCAAGCTTCACGCCCTGATCCATGGCCGAGGTCCAGAAGACGTCGCCGCCCACCTGCTTTGCCGCAGCTTCCGAGATGATGCGGTTATAGACGCCATTGGTGCCGATATCGTTGTAATCGATACGGATGCCGGGATATTTCTTCGCGAATGCATCAAGAGCCGCCTGCGCCTGCGCCTGGTCGGTGGCCGAATAGATGGTGACCGAACCCTCCTTGCGCGCGGCCTCGACAAGTTCATCACTGGCTGCAAACACCGGCATGGCCAGCAGCAGGGCCGCCGCATTCGCGGTCAGCGCATAAGAGAAAAATTGCTTCATTCCTGGTCCTCCCACAATGATTCAAGACATCCGGGGGAAGAGAAGAAACGAAGACAGGGCAGTTTTATCTGCCGGAAAACGCTCTTATGTTCCGATTATTTTGAGCAAAGCAATAGTATTTCTACTTCCTGCGAAGTAGATTATACAGCCCATCAAATCGATATCCTCCCACGGATACAGTGGAAACCACCCGACCAAACGAATAGATCGCCACGCTACATAAATTTATCGGTGAATCTGTCAGCAACCTGTCACGTTCGAATATGTTTTTGTTGTCAGGTGCGATTTTTCATGCAATTCATGGCTCATGCGCATCCTATTGGTCGAAGACACACGGGATGTCGGGGAGGCAATCAATCAACGTCTGGAGCGAGTGGGACACTCGGTTGATTGGGAGGCAGACGGACTTGCTGCGGCTGAAATTCTCGACTTCACCGATTACGATCTGATCATTCTTGACGTCATGCTGCCCGGGCTTGACGGTTTCGAGATATTGCGCCGTGTGCGGGCCGCCAAAAAAACCGTTCCCGTGCTGGTGCTGACGGCGCGCTCCGAAATCGAGGACCGGGTCAGCGCGCTCGATCTCGGCGCGGACGACTATCTGGTGAAACCCTTCGATTTTCGCGAGCTTGATGCGCGTGTAAGGGTCCTGCTGCGGCGCAACCGCGGCGAGACGACCAATATCATCACCTGCGGTAACCTGCAGCTTGATCAGCAGAGCCGCAATGTTCGCATCGGCAAACGCGAAGTCCAGCTGAAGCGGCGTGAAATCGCCATTCTCGAGGTCTTCGCCACCCGTCCCGGCCGCCTGTTCAGCAAGGACGAACTGATGGACGCGCTGTTCGGCTTCGACGAGGGCGCCAACCACAATGCGGTCGAGCTTTATGTCAGCCGGATACGCAAGAAGATCGAAGGCTCCGGCGTATCGATCGTCACACAGCGCGGCATGGGCTATCAACTGGTGATCGATGACAACGCGTGAACCGTCGCTGTTTTCGCGTCTCGTCATCCGCGTGGGCATGGTTCTGCTCATCGGCGCAAGCATACTCATTTTCGCCGCCGGTTATTATGCCCAGACGGCGGCCAACAAGACCTACGACCAGCTTCTGCGTGGCGCGGCCATGCAGATTGCCGACGGCATCACCCAGAATGACGGCAAGCTGATCGTCAATCTGCCCCTCTCCGCTTTCGAGCTGCTCGGTTTTGCGGAACGGGACCGCATTTTTTATCGCATCGTCGGGCCGGACGGCGCCATCGTCAGCGGATATCCCGATCTCAATGTCGATTACGATTCCATCGCCGCGCGTTACGATCCGCAGCTCGAAACGGAACAATATCGCGGCGTCGAAGTGCGGACCATCACGGTGTCGCGCGCGCTGGCCGATCAGGCGCAGGGCGGATGGATCTATGTCATTCTGGCGCAGACCACCGAGGCGCGCCGGGCGCTGGCCGCCGAAATAACCCAGGGCGCCATATTGATCGTCGGTATCATGATCCTGCTTGGACTTGGCGGCACCTTCCTTGCCGTGCGTTATGCGCTGAAGCCAGTCACCCGGCTGGCGTTTGCCCTGCGGCAGCGCAATCCCGAAGACCTGACGCCCATGGAAATGCCCGCGCCGCAGGAATTGCAGCCGTTTCTGGGCGCCATCAACCACTTCATGACCCGGCTGGACGAACGTGTGGTGCGCCTGCAGCAATTCATCGCCGATGCCGCCCACCAGATACGCACCCCGCTGACCGGACTTTCCGCCCAGGTGGACATGCTCGATGAGACGAGCATGATCCCCGAAAATCGCGAGCGCACCCAGCGCATCAAGATACGCACGGGCGAACTGGCGCAACTGACCAACCAGCTGCTCAGCCACGCCATGGTCATCCATCGCTCCGGCATCATCCAGCTCGAAAACGTCAATCTGGTCACGGTGGCGCGCACGGCCTTCCACCATGCCGTTCCGCTGACTGTCGATCCCGACATGGTGATTTCCTTCGAGGCCGACGAAGCGCTGTTACCGGTCAGGGGCGATCCCGTCAGCCTCAGGGAAGCGATCGCAAACATCATCAGCAATGCGCTGCGCCATGGCGCGGTTTCGCGTCTCGATGTCCGAGTAATGCGGCATGACGGGCGCATCTGCGTCGAAGTGGAAGATGACGGGCCGGGTATTCCGCCGGAAAAATGGGACCAGATGTCGCGCCGCTTCAACGCCACTTCCGCCAATGCCGCCTCCGCCTCGGGGCTCGGCTTTGCCATAGCGGCCGAGGTCGCGGTCGCGCATGGCGGTCGGATTCGCTTTCGTGAAAAGGGCGACACCGGTTTTACCGTCATTCTGGATCTGCCCAGCGCCCGGGAGGAAAGCGCTTGAAAAATCTGCTCCTGGCAATCCTGCTTTCGATGCTGGCCACGGGGCCGGCGCACCCGCAGCCGACGGAGGGCACCTCCACGTATTTCCCCGCGCCGGCCGGGGAAACGGAACGCCTTGTCATCAACGGCGCCGCCGACACCTCCGCCCTGAAACCGCTTCTGCTCGACTTCCAGCAGATCGAACCGAACATCGCCATCGATTACACCGATTTCGTCACCAATGACCTCTATCGCGAAGCGGACGCCGCATGCCGGGAGGAAAAGGAGTTCGGCGACCTTCTGATGTCATCCTCTGTTGATCAGATGGTGAAGCTCGCCAATGACGGATGCGCCACGCCGCATGTGTCGGCCGAAACGCGGGCGGTGGAGAACCATGCCAATAGCTGGCGCGACGAGGTCTATGGCTTCACCTTCGAGCCGAGCGTCATCGTCTACCACAGCGATTATGTTCCACCGCAGGATGTGCCGCATACGCGTGCCGAACTTGCCGATCTGCTGCGCCGCAAACAGGAATTCTACCGCGGCCACGTCGCGACCTACGATCTTCGCCAGTCAGGCGTCGGTTATCTCCTCGCTTTCCTCGATGCGGAACAGAATTCCACCGCCTATGGCCGTCTGCTGGAAAGCATGAGCCGCGTCGACACCCAGCTACGCTGCTGCAACAATTCCGTGCTGGCCGATATTTCAAACCAGAAGATATATATCGGTTACAATGTCATAGGTTCCTACGCCTATGCCGCGACGCTGCGCGATCCGAAGCTGAAGATCGTGTTGCCGCGTGATTATACCCTTGTTCTGAGCAGGGCCGCGCTCATTCCGCAAAAGGCAAGGCAACCGGCGCTTGCCGGGCGCTTCATCGACTATCTTCTCTCCGAGCGCGGGCGCCGCGTCGCGCGGGAAAAATCCTTCTTTTTCTCACGCGACGGCACCATGCCGACGGGTGTCGATGGTCCTCCATCGCTCATCGAAAGCGGCGTGGGCCGCATCGTCCGGATCGGCCCCGCCCTTCTCGCCACCCAGGATGCCGCCCAGCGTAAACGCTTCATCGATGACTGGACCGACGTGATGACGTCCGGAAACAATCCGCAGGCCGACTGATACCTTGGAAAATCCGGGGCGGCCCGGAGAAATCATCCAGCAACAACTTTACCAAGCATAGCGAAATCTACTATTGCGGGTATTTTTAGGATGTCGTAATCTCACGCAGAAATTGTGCTGGTCTCGCCTGCAATCGCTCAGGCGAAAAGAGGAGGTTATCATGCCCGCTTTAGCCCATGGACTCTTTCCGGTTGCCCGACCTCCGCAATTAAGGGAGAAAGCGGATGCTCAACCTCCGGCTCTGCCCCCGGCATGGGAGTGCACCGCCCTCCTGCACTCCTTCAGCCCGCCACCGCGCAACGCCCCGCAAACCACACCATTCTACCAGATGTGCATTGCGAATATCAGCTTCATCGCCAATCAGGTCATGTCCATCTGCGTGGTGGGGCTGGACTACGGAACCTGGTGGTACAGGATAACGCCACAGGGCACGCAGATATCCACCAACAAGGGCGCAACCTGGACCGTGATCGACATGGGCTGGACACTGCCAACGCAGAACTGGCTGAACAATCAGCCATCCTACTTCCAGACCGGTTACCTGAACTGGATGCAGGCACAGGAAGTCGACTGGTGGAAACAGCCTGTTCCGGGTTCGAACGCAACGACATGGATGTGGTTCGATACGGCTTCGCAATTGCCGTTCCGCATGATGTTCGGCGCTCCGCCATCGTCTCCGGCCATGGGAGACCCCGCACAACTTGCCTTTTTCCAGAATTTCTCATTCACCTATTTTCCGAATTTTGCACCGGCCTCGTCGCCAAATGTCGATTCCTGGGTTGATCCCGTGATTGCCGGCTTCCAGCCCGGCAACCCGAACAACCAGAAGCTCGTCGTCTGGAACCCCTGTTTCTTCATGACGACCTATATGACGCCGGTTGATTCCAAGAGCATGCCGCTGCCCACTGTCGTTCTGTATCAATGGAAGCCGGATGCGAGCTATCGTGTTGCCTCGGATCGCGGACAGGCCACCATCATGTCCTATGAATATAATCCGAGTGCCGGATTTCAGGATCAGGTCGCCATGCTCTATGGCATCGCTCCATCAGGTACGCCGCCGCCGGCGCTCGCGGGCAGTGGCTATATTTACAACGAGACCTTCTTTCTCTCACGCGGATACCCTTTCCCGATCGTCTGGTCATGCGACAATATCGGGCTTGGACAGGAGCCTCCGGACTGGGCGCGCATTCCCGCCGTGGACGGCACCATCCACGCTTCGATCAACAACAACCCGGCCCTCTCCCCCGGACAGACGACCAACATCATCTCGGTCCTCTTCCCACCGACGAAGGAATATCCGCAGGGACGGTATCTCTGGACATGGTACAGCCCATTTCCGGGATCGGACGGCACACGCAGCCGGCCTGTCACCTTCATGGAGTCCGCATCGACCATCGCCGAAGGCGGCACCAGCCTCGCTCTTGCCGACTATTACGACTATCAGGAATCACCGGTCTGGTTCCCGCCCGAATTCTTCGACCTTCCAGCGCTCTGCCTGGCTCAGCCTAAACCGGACGCGGTAAAGGCGAGCCTGCCGAAAGGCGCCGCGATTCGCGGAACCGGGTCAAAATGAGCATCCCCGTTTCTCTTTCGGTCAAGGCGCCGTTTCGGGCGGCAGTGTCGGCGGGCGGGTCCCTGCTATTTACCCTTGCCTGCATCTCTGCCGGCGCGCCCGCCAGCGCGCAGGAAAGCTATTCCCAGGACAGGAGTTTTCCGGAGATCAGTCGCTTCAATATGCAGAATGTGAGCTGGATGACTTTGTCGCCCGCCGGCGACCGGCTTTACATGGTACAGAGAGGCACACCCGCCGTCTCAATCTGGACACTCGACGGCCGGTTTGTTTCGTCATGGTCGACGGATTGGCTCGGCGAGCCGCATTCCCTGGGCTTTCAAAAAACCGCGAAGGGGGAGATATTTGCCTGGATCACCGATATGGCGCCGCCCAACACGGCCGGCGGCGCCTTCGGGCATTGCATCAAAAAATTCACGCCGGACGGTAATTATCTCGGCAGTATCGGCGTCTGCGGCGCTGACAGCCAGGGCAGCAGCCTCGACCCGATCCAGTTCGACAAGGTCACGGATGTCGCCTTTGACGCCAACGGCCTGATGTGGGTAACCGACGGCGACGTTGGTGGATTGAATAACCGGGTGCTTTCGCTTGACCCCAAAACCGGCAAGGTCCTGCAGGTCTGGTCAGCGCCGGACAACAAGGCCGGAACCGGTCCCGGACAGTTTAATCTGCCGCACGCCATCACAACCGACCACTGCAACCGGATTTTCGTTGCCGACGCACTCAATAACCGCGTCCAGATCTTTGAGCAGGACGGAACATTCCTCCAGCAATTGCAATGTTTCGGCACCCTCGGCGTCTACGGGCTGGCTCTCGGGAATGATGCGGTGACATCCGCCCAGCTTTTTGTTTCCAGCAGCACAACCACCTTCACCGGCGCGGGCAATGTACAGATTTTCCCGGTCAGTGCCGATTGCAAGGCGCCCTTGCCCGTCGAAAACGGATGTCAGGGCGCTGCCAACATAGCCATTTCCCTGCCGCAGGGAACGTCAGGATCGGCCCTTCACAATATCGCGGTGGCTCAACAGGATAGTGCTTTTTTTATTGCGCCTCTGGGCGGCAATCTGTCGCCACAGAAATGGACCCGCACTCCATCGGGCCAATAGCGCCAGACACGCCGGTCAGATCCAGCCGGCAACAGGCCGAATATGGTCTGTCGAGTCCTCTGCAGGGGCGAACAGCTTACCGTTGCCTGCGTCCAATATGTTGAAGCGCAATAGTGCTCGACAAGCACAATATTCCACGCCGCTTTCGGACGGCATAGAATTTCTGGAGGCCCGCCATCCGGCGGGCGTCCTTGAGTTCACTTTGAGATGTCATGTCCGGGAGGCTTTCACCTCCCGGTGCCGAAACCTCAATAATGGACCGAGAGGGAATCGATCGGCGTGCCCTTCGACGGGGTGAACTTGGTCAGATCGATCCCTTCGACGGCTGCCTTATACTCTTCCGCACTCGGCGTGCGGCCAAGGATTGCCGACAGGACGACGACCGGGGTCGAGGCCAGAAGCGATTCACCCTTCTTTTCAGCCGTGTCTTCCACGACGCGGCCCTGGAACAGGCGGGTCGAGGTTGCCAGAACGGTATCGCCCTTTTCCGCCTTTTCCTGGTTGCCCATGCACAGGTTGCAGCCCGGGCGTTCCAGATAGAGGATATTCTCGTATTCGGTGCGGTTGGTGGTCTTCGGCTTCAGGTCATCGAATTCGAAGCCTGAATACTTCTGCAGGATTTCCCAATCCCCTTCCGCCTTCAGCTCGTCGATGATGTTGTAGGTCGGCGCGGCGACGACGAGCGGCGCCTTGAACTCGACCTTGCCTTCGGCCTTTTCGATGTTCTTCAACATCTGGGCGACGATCTTCATGTCGCCCTTATGCACCATGCACGAACCGACGAAGCCCAGATCGACCTTCTTGGTGCCACCGTAATAGGACACCGGACGGATCGTATCGTGGGTATAACGCCGGGAGACATCGGCATTATTGACGTCGGGGTCGGCGATCATCGGTTCGTCGATGACATCCAGATCCACAACGACTTCGGCGAAATATTTCGCATTGTCGTCGGGGGTCAAGGCGGGCTTCTCGCCCGAACGGATTTCGGCAATACGCTGATCCGCCTTGGCGATCAGGCCCTTCAGCGTCTGGGCGGCATTGTCCATGCCCTTGTCGATCATGATCTGGATGCGCGACTTGGCGATCTCCAGCGACTCGATCAGCGTCTCGTCCTCAGAGATGCAGATCGACGCCTTGGCCTTCATCTCGGCCGTCCAGTCGGTGAAGGTGAAGGCCTGGTCGGCGAGCAACGTGCCGATATGGACTTCGATGATGCGGCCCTGGAAGACGTTGTCGCCATGCTGCTTCAGCATCTGCGCCTGCGTCGCATGCACGACGTCGCGGAAGTCCATATGCGGCTGCATCGTGCCCTTGAAGGTGACCTTGACCGATTGCGGGATCGGCATGGTCGCCTCGCCCGTCGCCAGCGCCAGCGCCACCGTGCCCGAGTCGGCGCCGAAGGCGACGCCCTTGGACATGCGGGTGTGGCTGTCGCCGCCGATGATGATCGCCCAGTCATCCACGGTGATGTCGTTCAGCACCTTGTGGATCACGTCCGTCATCGAATGATAGACGCCCTTCGGGTCGCGCGCGGTGATGACGCCGAAATTGTTCATGAAGGACATGAGCTTCGGAATGTTCGCCTGCGCCTTCTTGTCCCAGACGGAGGCCGTGTGGCAGCCGGACTGATAGGCGCCATCCACCAGCGGCGAAATGACGGTTGCCGCCATCGCCTCAAGTTCCTGCGCGGTCATCAGGCCGGTCGTATCCTGCGAGCCGACGATGTTGACCTTGACGCGAACGTCCGAACCGGCATGCAGAACCTTGCCGGGGGTCACGCCGACGGCGTTGCGATTGAAGATCTTCTCAACGGCGGTGAGGCCCTGACCTTCGATCGCGATTTCCTTGTTCGGGGCAAAGACCGGCGTCGCCTCGATGCCGAGCGTCTGAGCCGCAAAAGTCTGGAGCTTCTTGCCAAAGACGATGGCATAGGAGCTGCCCGCCTTCATGAATTCCATCTTCTGGGGCGTGAAGGCGGCGGCAACGTCGACCAGCTCATTGCCGCTTTCGTCGCGAAGCTTGCGGTTCTTGGCGTCGATCTTCAGCACAGTGCCGGTCTCGACCGAATATTTCTGCTCGAGGATCGGGTTGCCGTCATTGTTGAGGATCGGCTTGCCGTCCTCACCGAGCTTCTTCACCCAGTTTTTCAGGTTGATGCCGATGCCACCCGTCACATCGACGGTGGTGGCGAAGATCGGCGAGATGCCGTTGGTGCCGGCAACGACAGGAGCGAAGTTGACGAAGGGCACATAGGGGCTGGCCTGCTTGCCGGTCCACAGCGCCACGTTGTTGACGCCGGACATGCGTGACGAGCCAACGCCCATCGTGCCCTTTTCGGCGATCATCATCACCCGCTTGTCGGGATGCTGCTTCTGAAGCGCGACGATTTCCGCCTGCGCTTCCGGCGTGATCATACACTGGCCGTGCAGCTGGCGGTCGGAGCGCGAATGCGCCTGGTTGCCGGGCGACAGAAGGTCGGTCGAAATATCGCCTTCGGCGGCGATGAAGGTCACGACCTTGATTTCGTCCTCGACATCCGGAAGCTTGGTGAAGAATTCAGCCCTGGCATAGCTTTCAAGCACGCCTTTGGCGACGGCATTGCCTGCCTTGAAGGCATCGCGCAGCCGGAACATGTCGGCATCATAAAGGAAGACCTGGGTCTTCAGAACCTCACCCGCCTGCTCGGCAAGTGCCGCGTCATCACCGAGCGTGATGTCGAGCAGCACTTCGACGGAAGGGCCACCCTTCATGTGCGACAGCAGTTCCAGCGCAAAGGCAGGTGTGATCTCTGGCACGACGACTTCGCCGAGAATGATCTGCTTGAGGAAAGCCGCCTTGACGCCCGCAGCACTCGTGGTGCCCGGCAGGGTATTGTAGATGAAGAATTTGAGGGCGTCCGTCCGGTATTCGCTACCGGCATCCTTAATCAGCGCAATGATTTCGGCGGTCAATGCGCCGTCATCGATCGGCTTGGGTGCGAGCCCTTGTTGTTCTCTGCTTTTGATCTCAGCCAGGTAATCCAAGTAAAGGTTCATCGCTATCCCAACGTCCTGATATGTATGGAGCCAAAACCCAGCACCACCGAACTGTCACGTCAATAGGTCTGGGTCTTTTACCGGTTTCGAGTACGCCAACCGGGGCCGGCTGACAAGATGTCGCATTTCAGTATAATCGTTTCAATCGTTCCGTTGTCCGACTGTCGCGACAAAAATGGGCGGCCCTTCTGCGAACCGCCCATTCCTATATCAGACCATGGTCTTGCGGGCGATCAAAAGGAGCCGTGAATCCGCCGTCAAAAACGCGGCAATCATCAAAACTCCTCCCAGCTGTCCGCAGAGGTGTTCAGCGCGGCATTGCCGGAAAACGCAGCCCTGATCCTGCCGCCAAGCGCGCGCGCCGGAGACGCCGCGGGTCTGTCGGACGAAGAGACGGTGCGGACCGGAGCGGAAGCTTCACTGTAACCGCCTTCGGACAGCTTGAACTGGGCGATGAGGCCGTTGAGCGAAGACGCCTCGCGTGCAAGACCGTGGCTTGCAGCCGTGCTTTCTTCCACCATGGCGGCGTTCTTCTGGGTATCCTGATCCATCTGGTTCACAGCCGTGTTGATCTGCTGGAGGCCGGAGGACTGTTCCTGTGCCGATTCCGCGATCGCCGCGACGTGCCGGTTGATGTCCTGCACTTCGGTGACGATCAGTTCCAGCGCCCTGCCGGTTTCGCCAACCAGCTGCACGCCCTGCTCCACCTGACTGTTCGATGTCGTGATCAGGTTCTTGATTTCCTTGGCGGCACCGGCGGAACGCTGCGCCAGTTCACGAACTTCCTGCGCGACAACGGCAAAGCCCTTGCCCGCATCACCGGCACGCGCCGCTTCCACGCCGGCATTCAGCGCCAGAAGGTTGGTCTGGAAGGCGATCTCGTCGATCACGCCGATGATGTTGGAAATCTGATTGGCGGATGTCGCGATCTGTTCCATCGCCGCGACGGCCTTCTGCACAACTTCGCCCGACTTTTCCGCACCGACCTTTGCGCGGCCGACGAGATGACCGGCTTCCTGCGCGCGTTTGGTGGAGTCCTTCACCGTGATGGTGATTTCTTCCAGCGCCGCCGCAGTCTCTTCAACGGCCGCCGCCTGCTGTTCGGTACGTCTCGCCAGATCATCTGCCGCAGACCGGATTTCGTTGGCGCCGGCATCGATGCCACGGGCATTCTGCGCCACCTGGGTAAGGGTCGACTGCAGCTGTTCTGCCGCCCGGTTGAAATCACCGCGAATACCGTCAAGCCCGGCAACGAACGGCTGCACGATCCGATAGGTGACGTCGCCCTGAGCGATCTTCGAAAGCGCGGCGGCAAGATTGTCGACGGCAAACTGTACGTCGGCAGCCTCTTTCGCCTTCTGTTTCTCGCGCTCTATCCGATCCTTTTCAGAGGTCGACCGGTTGGCCTCGGTTTCATTTTCAAGCCGTACACGCTCGATTGCGTTTTCACGGAAGGCCTGAACCGCAGCGGCCATCTGGCCAACTTCATCCTTGCGGTCCATTCCGTCGATTTCGCTTGCCGTATCACCGGTCGCCAGCGATCCCATGCGCTCACGAAGCCGCGCAATCGGGGTGGTGATGCCACGCGACGAAACAAACAGGCCAAGTGCGATTAGGGCCAGGGAAACAAGCGCAATGCCGATCAGGCCCGTCCAGATCGTCGTATCGGTGCTGGCGGTGAGCTGCTGCCGGCCGTCATTCATGACCTGGATGAGCTGCTCGTTACCGGCGCTGATCTTCGGCGACACTTCGCCGATTTTCCGAAGGACGTTCAGCGCCATCTGCTGCGCCTCAGTGGTTTTTCCCGCCTGCATCAGGGCGATGACCTGATTGCCGATCTCCTCGACTTCAACGACACCCTTGAGGATATCGCGGGCGGCATCCGTGCGGGCCGGCACCAGTTCCATGATCTTGTTCTGGCGCTCTTCGAGCTGTTTGCGGTCTGCCCTGAACGTCTTGACCGCCGATTCGAAATCACTGCCGGCGGGATCATTGAGGCTGGCGCGAAGCATCTGCATGCCGAGCGCATTGAGATTGCCGCTGGTCCGGGCGTTCAGCACCGCCGCAAGGGCCTCGTTGGCGATGAAATCGCTATAGACATTGTCGGTATTCTTATATTGCACGCTGACGTAGCTGATTCCGGAAAGCGACATCAAACTCATCAGCGAAATGACAAAAACGACCTTCGTTTTTATCTTGGCATTCTTCAGGAAAGACATGAAAGGCCTCGGGGCAAGCGCTCCGCCAACCACCCGCACGGGGTTGGCCGGGGAGAGATATAAACAAACATCGCGGGTAGCTGTGCCCCTCCTCATAGGGCGACAAGCGGATATCCTCTCAAAGCCGCCAAAGGCAGGGTGAGACGGGGTCCGATTGTTCTACCGGCTCCGCCGACAAAACCTTGGAACCTGCGTATTTTAGATTTCACAGAACCACTGAATGAAGTGTTACCCGGCCCATGCAAGTGATGACAATTTGCGGCGTAGCTAAATTATTCAGACGCTAATTTTCGTCAGCCGGGCGACGCCAGCCGGGTGTCACGAAAGCGTTAAGGAAAGACATTAGAAACGCCGCCGACCCGTTAAAAAATGCACGGCTGTGCAAAAGCGGGCCAGCGCCGTTCCGATCTTTCCAAAAAGGGTCAGCGCTCAACAATTCCACTCGCCGAGAGCACTGGAGACAGAGATGAAACGCCGCACCTTCATGATATCAGCAGCAGGCGCCGCCGCTGGCCTTGCCCTTGCGCCGCGCATGAGCTTCGCCGCCCCGGGCACGATCGACTGGTATACTGGCGCCGACAGCAACATCCTCGATTTTTGGACCAACACGGTCAAGCCCGCTTTCGAGGCGGCCAATCCGGGCATCAAACTCAACCTCGTGGACGCCGGTGACAATGCCGGCATTATCGCCATCGGCGAACGCGCCATTGCAGCAAAGCAGACAGGCACCGACCCGCAGGCTGACTATTTCGAGCATTCCGATCCGCTGCTGCCCGCAGGCGCGATCGATGCCGGCATTTATGTGAACATGGCGAAGGCCGGTCTCTCCAACTATTCGCGCGTCAACCCGCTTGCCATCCGCAGCGAATACAGCCTGCCCTATCGCGGCAGCCAGGTTCTGCTCGCCTATGACACAGCCAAGCTGAAGCCCGCGGATGCGCCGAAGACCTGGGAGCAGCTGGTCACCTGGATCAAGGCCAATCCCGGCCAGTTCGTCTATAACCGTCCCGACAAGGGCGGTTCCGGCGGCAATTTCGTCCGCCGCGCCATCCATCAGGCCAATGGTCTCGACCCCAAGGCTTTCACGGTCGACAACTACACCCAGGAATTCGGCGACAAGGCACTGGGCAAGGCGTGGGATCTGCTGACCGATATCGCCCCGTCGCTTTATGACAAGGGCGCCTATGCCTCCGGCAACACCCAGTCTCTGCAGCTTCTGTCGCAAGGCGTCGTGACAATGACGCCCGTCTGGTCCGATCAGGTTCTGAAGGCGATCGATCAGGGTGTGCTTCCTGCGGAAACGGGCCTCGTTCAGCTTCAGGATCTCGCGCTTTGCGGCGATTTCTCCCGGGCCGTGGTGCTGGCGAACGGCACCAATCGCGATGCCGCCCTCAAGCTGGCGAATTTCGTTCTCTCCGAAGAAATCCAGGGCGCCATCCTCACCGAACTCGGCGGTTTCCCCGGCGTTTCCTGGGACTATGTCCCCGCCGATCTGCGCAAGCGTTTCGCCGACATCATTCCGCAGACCATTCCGACCTTCCCGGCCGGCAAATGGGAAACCGCCATCAATGACGGCTGGTACCGTCACGTTGCTCCGAACGTCGACCGCAAGTCGTGACCGAGGCAGCAGAAGGAGCGGTCCGCCCGCTCATCGACAATATGGCAGGCAGGAGGCCAATCGGCCTCCTGCTCGTCGCCATTCCCGTTTTCCTGATGATCTGGCTCGTCATCTGGCCGGCCATCAACGCCATAGGGCGCACCGTCTGGCGTACCGGGACCAATGGAGAAACGACGTTCGATCTTTCGAGCTACGTCTTCTTCTTTTCGGATCGCTACAGTCTCGACAATCTCGCCGTCACGCTCTGGACCACTCTGGTCTGCGCCATGCTGCTTCTGGTGATCTGCCTGCCGATCGCGCTTTATCTGCGCTTTTCCCAGGGCCGCCTTTCGGCCTATGTGCAGGCGCTGGCCATCTTTCCGATGTTCGTGCCCTCCATCATCCTCGCCTTCGCCTTCATCCGCGTGCTTGGGCCCAATGGCATGGTGGATATTCTGCTCAACGCCGTCGACCTGCCGAAAATCCGCACGCCCTATCTGACCCCCTGGGGGCCGGTCATCGGCCTTGTCTGGGACAATATCCCGCTGACGGTGCTGATTTTGCTGGCGGGCCTCGGCAGTGTCGCCAACCAGTCCGTGGAAGCGGCGCGGGATGTGGGCGCCAACGCGCTGCAGGTCTTCTGGCACATCATCCTGCCGCGCATTTCCAACTCCATTTTCGTGGCGCTTTCCTTTTCGGTGCTCGGCATTTTCTCCTCCTTCACCCTTCCTTATCTGCTTGGCCCCGCATCGCCGGAAATGATTGGTCCCTTCATGCAGCGCACCCTTCGCGATATGCAGGACCCCATCGGGGCCATGACCCAGGCCGTTATCGCCTTCGGCTTCTGCATTGCCTTCGGCCTCTTTTATGTGCGCTCAGTCGCACGCAATCAGGGGAAGTGACATGGCTGCTTTTGCACCGGCGCGCAGGCGCCTCGACTGGCCCGGCATATTCTTCGCCGCCCTTCTGACCGTTGCGATCGTCGGGCCGCTCATCGTCGTCGGCACCTGGGCTTTCACCGAAGTCTGGCGTTACCCCAACGTCGTGCCGCAACAGTTCGGCTTCCGTTTCTGGGGACAGACGCTCGGACGCCCCGATGTGTGGAACGCCCTGATGCTGAGCTTTCGGCTGACGACAGTGGTGACCCTGCTTTCGGCGCTGATCTGCCTTCCCGCCGCGTATGCCTTTGCCCGCATGAGCTTTCCCGGCCGCAACCTCTTGTTCTTCTCCTTCCTTGCCGGTCATGCCTTCCCGAAATTCGGGCTGCTGGTGGCAATTGCGGCGATCTTTCTGCAACTCAACCTCATCGGCACCTTCTGGGGCGTCGTCCTGATCCAGCTCGTCGGCACGTTGATGTTCATGATCTGGATACCCGTCGCCGCGTTTCAGGCCGTCGACCGCCGCATGGAAGAGGCGGCCCGCGATGTCGGGGCCAGTCCCCTGCGGGTCTTCTGGTCGATCACGCTGCCGCAGGCCGGGCCGACCATTGCCGCCGCCGTGCTCCTGAGTTTCGTCGGCACCTTCTATGAAACCGAAGGGGCATGGCTCATCGGCGCGCCCGGCATCCGCACGATGCCGGTGCTGATGATCAGCTACATCAACAACCAGATGGTCATCCAGTATGGCGCGGTCCTGTCCGTCGTGCTCTGGGTGCCGTCATTCATTGCCCTCATGTTCGCCCGCCGCGTCATTGGCGGCGGCGCCTTCGCCCGCGGCTTCGGCGGTTAGGAATATTCATGTCCGTACTTCATATCCGCGGGGTCACCAAAACCTTCTCCGGTGGCACCAAGGCAGTCGACAACTTCTCGCTCGACGTCGCCGATGGTGAACTCGTCTGCCTTCTTGGCCCGTCCGGTTCCGGCAAATCGACGCTGCTGCGCATGGTCGGTGGTTTCGAACAGCCGACCGGCGGACGGATCACCATCGACGGCGAAGACGTCACCCATCTGCCACCCGAGCGCCGGCCCACCGGCATGGTGTTCCAGAGCCACGCGCTCTGGACCCATATGAACGTCTTCAAGAACCTCGCCTTCGGCCTCAAGCTGCGGCGCATGCCGGCCTCCGTCATCAAGGAGAAGGTCGAGGCCGTACTCGAACTGGTCGGGCTTTCCGGTTATGGCGAACGCGCCACCAGCCAGCTCTCCGGTGGCCAGCAGCAGCGCGTGGCGCTCGCCCGCTCGCTGGTCCTGGAGCCGAAAATCCTGCTTCTGGATGAACCCTTCGCCAGCCTCGACCAGCATCTGCGCGAGCGCCTGCGGGAAGAGGTGCGCGATATCCAGCAACGTCTCGGCATCACCACGCTGTTCGTCACGCATGGACAGGACGAGGCCCTTTCCATGGCCGACCGCATCGTCGTGATGGCCAATGGCAAGACCGAGCAGATCGACCGGCCGAACGTCATTTATCGCGAACCGCAGACCCCCTTCGTCGCCGGTTTCATCGGCACCATGAACCTGATCGAAGGCGTGGTTTCGGGCGGAACCTTCACCCATGCCAGCCTGACCGTGCCGCTGCCCGTCTCCGACGGTCCCGCCATTCTCGCCATCCGCCCCGAGGCCGTTGATCTGACGGCATCCGAGACGCCGCAGGCAAGCGTTCACCGGGTGACCGATTACGGCACCCATGGCCTTGTCGATCTCGATCTACCCGATGGTATCAGGATCAAATCGATGGTCGCCCATCCCGATCTCTTCCGGGCCGGACAGGGGGTCGATATCCTGCCGCGCGCCGTCACGGCCTTTCGCGACAACCGGCAAATCTACCGGAGCTGACCATGAACATGCCCATCCTCCTCGAACGTGACGGCCACCGCACCTGGCTCAAATGGCATCGCGGCCGCCGTCACGCCGCCGATCCCGCCTTCACCGGAGAACGCATCATCGAGGCCATGTGTCTTGGCGCGAGCATCGAAGTCGATCTCGTCATTCACGCCGACCACGGCTGCGCCGTGCTGCATGATCTGACGCTGGAGCGGGAAACCACCGGCGCCGGAAGGGTGCGAGACGCCTCCGCCGCCAGCCTGCGCCAGCTGCATCTGCGCGACAATCAGGGCCAGCCCGTATCCTCAAGGGTGATGCTGCTCGAAGACCTCTGCACCCTGCTCGCCCGCGAGATCATCCATCCCGATGCCCTGCTGCAGCTCGATTTCAAGGAAGACCGGCACGCCCTCACCCCGCAGGTCATCGCCGGTTTCAGCGCGAGCATCGCGCCATTGGCGGGCTCCATGATCCTGTCCGGCGGGGATTTCAACGCCATCGCCGCGCTTGCCGCATCGGTCCCCGACCTCAAGACGGGATATGACCCGTGTGAGGACGACACACTCGCCAGGCTGCAGACGGGTGAAGACTTTTCCAACTTCATCGAACAGGCGCTCGCCACGGCACCGGCGGCCGGAATGATCTATCTCGATTACCGGATCGTCCTTGCTGCCGAAGATGCCGGCATCGATATCATCGCCCCCGTCCACGCCGCCGGCCGCCGCGTCGATGCATGGACCATCAACAGCATCACGCCGCAATCGATCACCGATGTCGGGCGGCTGTTGCGGCTCAAGGTCGACCAGATCACCACCGATGACCCGGAAGGGCTAACCGAGGCATTCAGCCGATGACCGTCAACTACACCGCCATTCTGGAAGACATGATCGCCACCACCCGCGAGGCCGGCGCATTGACGCTCGAGCACTTCCGACGCTTCCGCGACATCGAGATCGGCGTCAAGGGACCGGGCGACTTCGTGTCCGATGCGGACAGGCAGTCCGAAACGCTGATCCGCGAACGCCTGCTCGGCAGGTATCCCTGGGGGCTGACCGGCGAGGAATTCGCTCCGGTTGACGGTTCGGATGCCGAACATCGCTGGCTGGTCGATCCCATCGATGGCACTACAAATTTCATCTATGGCCAGCACTACACCATCACCATTGCGCTGCGCCGCGGCAACGAGACGATCTGCGGGCTCGTCTATAATCCCGTCGCCGACGAGATGTTCACGACGATCAAGGGCGAAGGCGCATATCTCAACGGCGAACGCCTGCGCGTCAATGCCAGCAGCGATATCGCGCTCATGTGCGTCGGCACCGGCCTGCCAACACCCAATCTTTCGCTTTATCCCGGCGCCTATCAGCGTCTCGACGATATTCGTGCCCCGATCGGGGCGGTGCGGGTCGTCGGCAGCGCCGCCAATTCCTGCGCTTACGTGGCCTGCGGCCGGCTTACCGGTTATTACGAGGAGACAGGGTTTGTCGATACCGCAGCCGGTATCCTGCTCGTTGAGGAAGCCGGCGGCATCGTGACGGACTGGTGGGGGCGCGGGCCTGAAATCTATGAGCGAACCGGCACGCTGATCGTCGCCAATGCCGCAACCCACGCCTATCTTCTCGAGCGGCTTCGCGGCGTTCCGCCCAAGGACCCGTGAGCGGCACAGCGCGCGTGGTCAGTACATCCGTCGGCACGTATCCGCCAATATGCGGGTCCTGCGAAGGATGCGTGATCAGTAACCGCCTGTCATCAGCACGGTTTCACCGGTCATGAAGCTGCAGGCCTGCGACGACAGGAAGATGGCGGCACCCACCATTTCTTCCGGCTGCCCGGCACGGCCCATCCAGTTCAGCGTCCGGACGTATTCCGCCCAGCCTTCGGGGTCCTCATCACGACGGTGGGCATTGCGGTCGGTGTCGATGAGGCCGGGCGCGAGCGTGTTGAGCAAGACATTGTCGCGCGCATAATCCCGCGCCTGACTCTGGATCAGATTGTGCTGCGCTGCCTTGGTGGCGGCATAGGCGGTGACGATGCCCTTCGGCCGCAGCTGATTGACCGAGCCGATGGAAACCACCCTGCCCCATTTGCGGGCCGCCATGCGCGGCAGGGCCGCCTGCAGCATATCCACCGTCGAGCCCAGATTGACCGCCAGCTGAAACGCCAGATCGTCCGGTGTCAGTTCCGAAAGCGCGGCGTTGATCTGGGCGCTGGCATTGATGACAAGAATATCAACCGGTGCAATCGCCTCGGCCCGTTCGATGAGGTCACGACCGGCACCGGGTTCGGAAAGATCGCCCGCCAGTTCCTGCGCCGTGCCGCCGCTTGCGACGATCCGGTGCTGCACGGGCGCGGCGGCGCCCGGCTTTATGCCATGCAGGATGACATGGGCGCCCGCGCCCGCCAGCCCCTCGGCAATGGCGGCGCCTATGCCACGGCTGGAACCGGTGACGAGCGCCGTGCGGCCCTTCAATCCAAAGACGCTTTCGAGACGCATCCTTTATCCTTCAAACAGCGAGATGCGCGCGCCGGCAATTCCCGGGCGGCAGGAAAACAGGCCGCCGGAGAGCGGCGCATCGGCGAGTGTCGAGGCAGGCAGGCGCGTGCGGGCGCTGGTGATGAACAGCGTCGACAGGTCCGGCCCGCCAAAGGCGATGCTGGAAGGGCGCGGCACCGGCATGTCGATCACCTGGTCCAGCTTGCCGTTCGGAAGATAACGGCGCACGCACCAGCCATCCCAGATGGCGCACCAGACACCGCCTTCGGCATCCACCGCCAGACCATCCGGCCGGCCATCGGCCACCGGAATGCGGGCGAATTCGCGGCGCTGCGACAGCGCGCCCGTCGCCGGATCACAATCATAGGCGTGGATGAGGCCAGGCACGGTATCGACGAAATAGAACGTCCTGCCATCGGGGCTCCAGCCGAGACCGTTGGAGACGATGATGCCGCCTTCCTTGCGCTCGGATGCGCCATTGGCATTGATGCGATAAAGCGCACCCGTGGGCTTGGAGGCATCGATGCGCATCGAGCCGACCCAGATCGCGCCATCCGGCCCGCATTTGGCATCGTTCAGGCGGTTATCGGCAATGCCCGCCTCCGGGCTGACGAAGGGGGTCAGCCGGCCGGAGGCGAAATCCAGCCATTCGACGCCATCCTGCGACGCCACCAGCAACCGCCCGCCGGTGACCGGAATGACGGCGCTGACCAGCTTGCCGGTCTCGCAGGTTTCGTTGCGGCCGGTGGCAGGATCGAAGCGGTGCACCGCCGGATGCAGGATATCCACCCAGTAGAGCGCGTTTTCCCCCTCGTGCCAGACCGGGCTTTCCCCCAGCTGCGCACCCCACGGCAGAATACAGCTGAGTTCGGCGCTGGGGCGGCCCGTTGCCGAACGCGGGCGTGGCCGCGAACTGATCGCCACGGCCCCGGCTGCACCGGTAATGCGGCGGGCGGCGGCAATCAATTCACGCCCGGCGGGATGGATATTGGAGGAATCCAGCCGCGACGACGGCCCGAGCGCAACGAGCACGCCCATCGGCGTATTGTCCCGGCCCATGACAGGGGCGGCGACCGAATTCACGCCCGGCAGATGCTCCTCGTAGGAAATCGAATAACCCCGCGCCCGCGTCAGCGTCAGATCGGCCTGCAGCGCATCGAGGCTGGTAATGGTTTTGGCTGTCTGCAGATCGAGCGTCAGGCGATCCAGCAGCGCGCGACCAACGGCGGGGTCCTGAAAGGCGAGCAGCGCCTTGCCCGGCGCGGTACAATGCAGGGGTACGCGGCGTCCCACCTCGACGCGCACCGAAAGACCGTTCGGCGAGCGTTCGGCCAGATATTGCGTCATGGTGCCGTCAAGCCGGCACAGCGCAACCGTCTCCCCCAGCTCGGCGGCCAGCCGCTCCAGTTCCGGGGTCGCCGCCGAGACGAGATCGAAGCTCTCCCAGACCTTGTGGGACATTTCCAGAAAACGCTGGCCGAGAACATAGGTGCCACGGGCCTCATCCTGACGGACGAGGCCATAAGCGATGAGGGTGCGCAGGATGCGCGCGAATGTCGGCTTCGGCAGACCGGAGGCGCGCAGCAGCTCGGCAAAACGCAACGGTTCCGGCGCATCGGCAACCATATCGAGCAGGGTCAGGCCCTTGGCCAGTGCGGCCGTGCCGCCCGGCGTCTCCGGTTTCATTGCCTCTGCTCCTTCGCGAGTCGCTGCCGCCTTGCGGCCGCCGCGTCGTCCAGCATCCGGTCCATCGTCCATTCCGCTTCAAACCCCAAAGTGTTTCTGATCCGCTCGTTGGACGTATGGTAATAAACGCCGTCGCCGGGAAAATCGACTGTCACGATGGGCAGGCCGGTCAGCGCTGCAATTTTCGGCAGAAGCGCGGCGAAATCGGCCGGTTCATCGGCACCGAGATTGAAGGTGCCGCCCGCCGCCCCGGGGTGATCGAGAGCAAGCAGAATGCCCGCCACCATGTCGCGCGTGTCGGTTATATGCATACGGAACGGCCGGCCGTTTTCATTGCGCGCCAGAATGTGCGACGGCTCACCGATATCGCGGGACTGGAGCAGTTCGGCGATGGCAGTGTTTCCGAAATTCTGCTGCTGGCGAATGCGCGGCCGCAGGAAAAACCGGGGACCGGAAAAGAAACTCTCCTCATCCAGCAGTTCCGCCGCATCCTGCGTATGCGAAAACCGCAGGATCACCGTTTCCATGGCGCCGCTTCGCTGGTGAAAGCGCACCAGCTCTTCACCCAGAAGCTTCGTCAGACCATAGGGCGAATTGGGGCAAAGCGGATGGTCCTCGGTGACCGGCAGGAACTCCGGCCGGTTTTCCGGATAGACCTCACCCGACGAAGCGAAAACGAACCGCCGCACGCCAGCTGCTGACGCCGCGTCCAGAAGCCGGCGCGTGCCCTCGACATTGACGGCGAACATGCGGTCACGATCCGCCGGAGCCCATGACATGAAGGCGCCCAGATGCAGGACGGCACTCACGCCCCTGATGGCTTCGGACAGTGCCTGCGCATCCTCCAGCGACCCGACGACTTCCTCGCCGCCGGTTACCGATGGCCTCAAATCAAAACCGCGAACGGCGCGGCCCTGTGCGCGCAAGGCGGCGACAACGGCACGGCCGACACGGCCTGCCGATCCGGTGACGAGGATCATAGCCGTGCTCCGGTCTTTGCATCGAAGAGATAAAGCTGGGCCGGATCGAAACCGAGCCGGAGCGCCTCATTGCCGGGAAGGCTGCCGGTATGCGAGACGCGCGCGATCAGCCCCTTGGACTTGCCCTCCTCGCCATCCGCGACCCTTGCACCTTCCGCATCGAAATAGACGTATTTTTCCGACCCCAGGCTTTCCACCAGCGTCGGACGGACATCGAAGGTAACAGGCGCATCGCCCAGAACGAGATGTTCCGGCCGCAGGCCGACAATCACGCTGCCCTGGCGGCCGACGGCACCCGGCAGGGAGACCTGTTGCCCAAACAGGGTAACAGTGCCGTCACGCAGTTCCGCATTGAGGAAATTCATGCCCGGCGAGCCGATGAAACCGGCAACGAAAAGATTGGCCGGATTGTTGAAAAGCTCGTCGGGTGCAGCGATCTGCTGTATGATGCCGCCCTGCATGATGACGACGCGGTCCGCCATCGTCATCGCCTCCACCTGATCATGCGTCACATAAACGGTGGTGACACCGATGCGCTTGTGCAATGCACCGATTTCGGCACGCATGTGGACGCGCAGCTTTGCATCGAGATTGGACAGCGGCTCATCCATCAGGAAGGCCTGCGGCTGGCGCACGATGGCACGGCCAAGCGCCACGCGCTGGCGCTGGCCGCCCGAGAGATCCTTGGGCTTGCGATCGAGATAGGGTGTCACTTCCAGAATGCGCGCCGCATCATCAACCCGGCGGTCGATCTCGGTCTTGTCGGTGCCGCGCATTTTCAAGCCGAAGCCGATATTCTGGCGAACGGTGAGGTGCGGATAAAGCGCATAGTTTTGGAACACCATGGCGATGTCGCGGTCACCCGGCGCCAGATCCGTCACTTCGTTGTCGCCGATGAATATCTGGCCTTCGCTTGCCGGTTCGAGGCCGGCGAGGATTTTCAGCATCGTCGACTTGCCGCAGCCGGAAGGCCCGACCAGCACCACGAACTCGCCGTTCTCGATCTCAAGCGAAAACGGCCTGAGCACGTTGAGCGCGCCATAGGACTTGCTGACGTTGCGAATGGAAATATTGGCCATGCTTATTTCTCCGCGCCAGCGGTGAGGCCGCCGACCAAATAACGTTCCAGGAACAGGTAGATTGCGATGATCGGCAGCGCGATGAACACGGATGCGGCGGAAATGTCGTTCCAGTAGGTGACATATTCGCCCTGCATCGTGGTGATGCCGAGATTGGCCGTCCAGTTGTCCGGCGAGTTGACGAGGAAGGTGCGCGCATAGGCATAGTCTGCCCAGCTGAGCACGAAGGCATAAAGTGCGGTGGCGGCAAGCCCCGGCGTGGCGATGGGAAGCACGACGCGCACCATCGCGCCGATCGGCGAGCAGCCGTCGACCATGGCAGCCTGTTCCAGTTCCTTCGGAATGGTGTCGAAATAGCCTTTCAGCATCCATGTGGCGAAAGGAATGATCATTGTCGAATGCGCCAGAACCAGTGTCCACAGGCTGCCGATCAGGCCGAAGCTGGAAAAGATCGAAAACAGCGGAATGACCAGCAGCGTCGCGGGCAGCATCTTCGCCGTCAGGACGAAGAGGCCCATGGTCGCGCCGCCCCGCATGGAATAACGCGACAGCGCATAACCGGCGCTGACCGAGACCAGCATCGACAGTGCCACCGAGCCGATGGCCGCCAGCATCGAATTCCAAAGCCACAGCAGGATCGGTTTTGCCGCCCAGACGCGGGCGAAGATGTCCCACTGCGGATCGTCCGGCCAGAAGGTCGGCGGCAGGCGGTAAAGCTCATCGGTGGTGGAAAGTGCCGTGACCAGCAGCCAGTAGACCGGAAACAGGATCATCACCAGCGTGAAGATCACAGTCGCGTAAAGGGCAAGGCTCTGTAAAAATGTCCGTTTCATCAAAGCCTCCTCAATAGATCGATTTCGAACGCCGGCCGAGCATCAGGAGGCTCGCGACGATGCAGATCACCAGCGTCAGCACGCCGACGGCGGCGGCACGACCGAAATTGTGATACTGGAAGGCCTGGTCATAGGTCATGATCGACAGCGTCTGGGTTGAACGCAGCGGCCCGCCGCCGGTCAGAACCTTGATGATGGAGAAGTCGCGGAATACCCAAAGCAGCGTCAGCACCAGCGTCACGCCCAGCACCGGCATCAAAAGCGGCATGGTGATCCAGCGGAAACGCTGCCACACACTCGCGCCATCGACCTTGGCCGCCGCATAATAATCGGCGGGGATGGACTGCAGACCAGCCAGACACATGATCGAGACGAAAGGAAAACCCTTCCACACCATGGTGATCGCCACGGCCCAGAAGGCGGCCGTGGAACTGCTGACCCACGGGATCATCTGATCGGTGAAACCGAGCTTGATCGCCAGCCAGCCGAACAGGCCGAAGGAAGTGTCGAACATCCACGCAAAGATGACGACCGCGATGATTTCCGGCACCGCCCAGGGCAGCGCCATTCCCAGCCGCGCGACGGTGCGGCCCTTGAAACGGTTATTGGCGAGAAGCGCCGTGCTGAGACCGACCGCGACGCTGCCGGCGGTAACGACGATGACCAGTTTCAGCGTTACCCAGCAGGCCAGCCAGAATTCCGGCGACGAGAACAGCCAGGTGTAATTGCTCAGCGAAAACGGCCGACTGGCGCCGCCAAGCCGTGGTATCTTGACCTGCTGGAACGACAGGTCGATGGCCAGCACGAGCGGCCAGACGATGATGGCGGCAACCATCAGGACCGCGGGCGCGATCAGAATATAGCCGAGGAGATGTTGCCGGCTGGGACGCGCAAGATCGAAGAACTTGCGACGCCCAGCCCGAACGGGTTCGGTCATGGATGGTCCTCCTGCCGGATGCGAATGATGGCCATGGCCCTTTACGGGCCATGGCAGGACAACAAGATCAGGACAATGGGGATCAACCCTTGATGGCTTCGGCCTTTGCCTGCATGGTTTTCGCGACCTCCGCCGGATCGAGATCCTGAATGATCATCCGCTGGCTTTCTTCCATCACCATCTTGCTGAACTCGTTGTAGAAAAGCTCAAGCCCGGTCGGAATGCGGTCGATACCGGCTTCAGACGCGGCCTTCATTGTTTCGATCAGCACCGGGAAATGCGGGATGGTCTTTTCAACACCCGAGACATCCGCCTTCGGGCTTGGCGGGGTGTTGCCGCCAAGGGTGGCGTAACTGCGCTGGAATTCCGGCGTCATCGTCAGCTTGATGAAATCCCAGACCAATGCCTTCTGGTCGTCGGGAATATCGGCCGGCATGGCCAGCACGTTGGACGAGCCGCCAAGCGGTGGATGAAGCGGCGGCGCGACATAAACGATGTCGCTCTTGGCCGAACCCTTTTCAGTCGTACCATAAAGCCACGGTCCATCGAGCCGCATGGCCATCTTGCCATCGGCAAACAGCTTGCGCACGTCGCTGGCGCTCATGTCCACCGGGCTGATGCCGCTCTTCATCACGGTTTTCCAGCGTGAGAGGCCCTCGACCATCTGGGGCGTGTCGATGGTGATGTTGCCGTCCTTGTCCGTCCAGTAGGCGCCGGCATCGATGATGTAGTTCAGCATTTCCGTCAGATATTGCCCCGGACCACCCTTGGTTTCGTGGCCGGTGCCGAACTGGTCGATGATGCCGTCGCCGTTCAGATCCCTGGTCGTGGCTTTTGCAGCGGCCAGGAACTCGTCATAGGTTTTCGGAACCGCAACGCCCGCTTCTTCCAGCAGCGTCTTGTTATAGGCCATGACGAAACCGAAATAGTTGGTCATGATGCAGACGGTTTCGCCGTTCCATTCGCATTTCTGCTGGCCGGCCCAGCCGGTCATGTCGATGCCATCCTTCTTCAGCCACGGGTCGAGCGGTTCCAGCCAGCCGCTATCGGCAAACATCTGGAATTCGAAGGACGCCAGATGCACGATCTGCGGCGGCTGGTTGGCGGCGAAAAGCGTGGTCATCGTATCCGCGTAGGAACTGCGCTCCGCCTTGGTGAATTCGATCTTCACCCCCGGATGCTGTTTCTCGAAGGCGGCAATGGCGGAATGCCACCATTCACCCGTTCCGGCATCGTCGGTCTGCCAGGAAATGAACTTCAGCACGGTATCGGCCATGGCGGGCGCAACAGCGCCCATGGTCATCAAAACGGCGGTCGCGGTGCTGAGCGCCAGCTTTTTCATTCTTTTGGTCATGGTTTCCTCCTCCAAAAAACCAAATCAGATACGTTCAATCAGACCGAGCGCCGCCTCCGACGGTCTTACCCCAAGTCCCGGTCCGGACGGCAGGTGATACCTGCCTTCGCGGCAATCCATGTCGCCGTCCAGCAGGCGGCGGTTCGGCTCGAAGATCGAGTGCTGGAATTCGTGTCCCTTCAGCATCGACAATGTCGACGACGCCTGCAGGCTGGCGGCAAGGAAGATGCCGGCGCCAACGGTGGCGTGCGGGATCACGTCAATGCCGTGTTCGGCGGCAAGGGCGCCGATGCGGATGAAATTGGTGATGCCCTTATGGCCCATTTCCGGCTGTACGATCGCGATGCGGCAGCGTTCGATGCGGGCACGCATATCCCAATGGGTGCGCCATTCCTCACCGACGGCAATCGGCACGTCGGTATTCTTCGAAACCTTCTCCAGACCGGCAATGTCCTCCGTCCAGACGGGCGCTTCGGCGAACCACGGGTCGAAGGGCTGCATTTCGGCAATCAGTTCCAGCGCCCGTTCCGGTGTCTGGTTCCAGTGCATGTCGGCGGCGATCTTGGCCTGCGGCCCAAGCACCTGCCGGAGATTGGCAATTTCGGCCGCCGGGCCATCATCAGCCACCGGCGTTGCGAATTTGAAGGCGTTGAAACCGCGATCCTGCCAGTATTTCGCCAGTTCCCCGCGCGCCTTCAGCGTTTTTTCAGGCAGGCCGGAAACATAGGCTGGAAACGTATCTACCCCACCGCCGAGAAGGTCGCGAACCGATTTGCCGGCTTCCTGCCCGGCAATATCCCAGAGGGCAATATCGAGCGCGGCGAGCGCATCGACGTAAAAGCCGCCGGTATAACCACGCACCCGCATCATGTCGTAGAGGTCGTCATAAACAGCCGAAGGATCGGACGCGTCACGGCCGATCACGAAACCGGCGAGAAGATCATTGATAAGGGCGGCGACCGCGCCGGGGGCGACGATGCCATAGGTCTCGCCCCAGCCGACGGTGCCGGCCTTGGTGGTCATGCGCACCAGCACGCTGCGGTCAAAGGTGGGGTAGACCGTGCGATTGCCCTTGCGCACGATGTAGCCGTTGGGATTGACCACCTCGCCTTCCCTGAGCGCGCCAAGATAGGGCACCTTGCGCGGCTGGGTCAGCGTGAAGACTTCGACTGTTGCGATGGGGCTGTTCATGCGGCCTCCGCGGCAACAAGGCCGAGTTCGACCAGATTGGCGTCAATATCGGCAATGGCCGCCGCATCAAGCTCGGGTGTCGGCGCACGCACGCCGACACCTTCGATCACGCCGCGACGAGCAAGCACATATTTGGTCAGCCGCATGCGATAGACCGCCTGCAACACCAGAAGCGGCAGGGTGCGGACATAGATCCGGCGAGCCTCTTCCTGCCGCCCGGCAACAAGCGCCCGGTCGATGGCCACATGTTCCTCGGCGATCTCCAGCGCCGGCATGGCCGCCGTAGCACCCCGGGCATATTCGTCGAGAATGTAACGCGCGCCGCCGCCACCGATGACGCCCTTCAGTGTCGAAGGCGCATGGGCGATGATGTGGCTGATGGCCGGGCCGGCGGGAAGCGTTTCTTCCTTGACATAGGTCACCTGCGGCAAGGCGTGCACGATCTCCACGATTGCCTGCGGCGAAAGGTCGGAGCCGCGCGGCGCAGGCGCGTTCTGCAGGATGATTTCAACCTCGGGCAGCGCCTCGACGATCCGGCCGAGGAATTCGATCAGCGCCGGCGCATCCGTGCCGACCGATTTGGGCGGCTGCACCATCAGGTGGCGAATGCCAAGCGCCGATGCCGCCCGCCCATGCTCGACCACCTCGCGCCAGTCGGCCGCACTGGCGCCGGCCACAACAGGCACCCGGCCGGCCACCGCATCCACGACGATCTTCAGCAGCGTTGCACGCTCGGCGGCATTCAAAGCCTCCACCTCGCTGGCGAAACCGGGAAACACGACACCATCCACGCCCTTGTCGAGCGCAAAGACCACCAGCCGCTTCATACCCGCTTCGTCAATGCCGCCATCAGCCAGAAACGGCGTGGGCAGAACAGGCAAAATCCCCTTGAGGCCAGCCACCATCTTTCTCCTCCCAATTAAGTATCATATTTTGATACCTTGAATTCACTAATTGACACTACATAGACTCGCACCCTATGACAAGCCCCAAGATGAAATGAACGAGGAGGTTCAAGACATGGCAGCAGCGGCGACATCGATCATCGTCGATTGGGGAACGACATCACTGAGGGCGGCGCTCGTTGGTGAAGGCGGCGAAGAACTCGATCATCTGGAAACCGCCGACGGTATTTCGAGCCTTGGCAAGGGTGAGCATGAGGCGGCGCTGATGGCTGCCCTCGCACCCTGGTTCTCGCGCCACGGGCCCCTGCCCGTCGCCGCACTCGGCATGATCACCAGCCGCAACGGCTGGGTCGAGGTCGCTTATGTGCCGTGCCCGGCAGGCCCGGCGGAACTTGCCGCCGGCACGGTGCGCAGGACGCTGCCGAACGGGTCCGATCTTGTTTTCCTGCCGGGTCTCAACGACCCCGCCCGCCAGCCCTTTCCGGATGTGATGCGCGGCGAAGAAACCCAGATCGTCGGCCATGGCCTTGGCGAAGACGCCACCCTCATCATCCCCGGAACCCACAGCAAATGGGCGCGGGTGAAGGCGGGGCGGATCGACGGTTTCCAGACATTCGTGACCGGTGAAATCTTCAACCTGCTCATCAATCATTCCTTCATCGCGCGCGGTTCAACGCAGCCGCCGGTCGATGATCCCGAGGCCTATCGCTGGGGTCTGAAAGAGGCAAAACGATCCGCCGCCATGCTGTCGCTCATGTTTTCGGCGCGAACCGGCGGGCTCGCCGGCCGGCTTTCGCCGGATCAGCTGCGCTCCTATGTGCGGGGACTGGTCATCGGCCAGGAGTTTCGGCAGGCCCGCGATGCCGGATGGTATGCGGAGGGAGACGAAGCAGATATCGTCGGCAATGATGGGCTGAACGATCTCTATCTGATTGCCGCAGATGTGTTCGGGCTCACGACATCGATTGGCGCGGACGACATCCTGACGAAAGGGGCGCTCGCCGTCCTCAAACAGACGCTTTCCTGAGCGCCGACGGTGGCCGGGGCGCAATCCCGACAGGACAAAACCTGTTCCTTTCATGAAACGAGGCGGCCCACAGGCCGCCTCGTTTTGGTATCAGCACAAGCCAGACCTCAGGCAGGTCGTTCTTCACCCGCATTCGGCCGCTAGGTGATCAGTCTCTTCTCGGCAATATCGAGAATAAGGTCGATGATGAGAACGAAGACGGCGGGAATGCGGGCCACCAAAGTTTTCGCCGCAAACCGCCCGCAACGCGGACGATCCGGCTGCTCGGAGTTCCATCCACCATTCCCCGATACCGCCCTCCGACGCAATATTTTTTTATGACAGGGTCCTAAAGAGCAAATCCTGCTCGTCTAAACAACGAGAGAGAATTTGAACGTCCCGTCTCTCGGTGTGAGGAGAACCATGTGATGTATCTGACCAGGGAATCTGAAATCGCCATCGGCATTCTGACGAACTTCGTACACGAAACAGAGGAAGCCCATACGACGCGAAAGCTTGCTCATCGGCTTGGAGTCACAAAAGATCACGCCGCAAGGGTGGTCGCAATTCTGGTCAGAAACGGACTGCTGCAAAGCAGGCGCGGACGGACCGGCGGCGTCGTTCTTAATGTGGATCCGGAAAGTCTTTCCGTGGGCATGATCCTGCGGGCAACACAGCCGACGATTGTCAGGCGGCCGCGCACACGCAATGCCAATCCTTCCGGCACGGCAGGCATTTTCCACATGCTGGCGGAGGCAACCTCCGACTATTTCATCGAACTGGCGGACACCTGCAAGATAACCGATGTCACCCCGACGAAGATCAGCAGTTCAAAGTGTCGCAGCCGACGAATGACGCTGCCAGCGCCATCTGCGGGAGAAACCGAAGCTGTAAGCCGGTTGAATGCGACAATCTGAAATCATGTTGAGGAGAGTTGCATTTGATACGCATCGTCAGAGCCAAGTTACACGGCATCACCGTAACGGGAGCCGATCTTGATTACCACGGGTCGATCACTCTGGATCCCGAGCATTGCGACCTCGCAGGTATCAGGCCTCTTGAATTCGTCGATATCTGGAACAAGCAAAGCGGCGCCAGAATTTCGACATATGTGATTTTCGGCGAGGCAGGATCAAAATGCTGCATCCTCAATGGTGCGGCGGCACGCACCTGCCAGCGTGGCGATCAGGTCATCATATGCTCGTCGTCTTACGTTCAGGAGAGCGCGCTTTATGACACCGCGCCCATGGTCCTCACGTTCACACCGAAAAACGACGTGAAGGATGTTCTGCGCTATCGCGTCAAGGAAACGGCACGTCGTCCCTTCGACTTCTTTATCGAAACCCTGCCCAATGGGCAAAACACCGATATGGAAGACGAGGACGTGGCAGATCGAGCCATAGCCTGAAAAATGCGCCGGCCTTAACCGGCTGGCGCATCTAGCTGCGATAGCCGGACTGTCTGGCGACCAGAGGCTGAGGCTGGTCATCATCTGCCATGGAGATCGTTGCCTGGTGGCGGGACGCCATCAGGCCGCAATCCAGACAACTGACACGGAGATTACTGTCAGGAGCAATCAGGTCGGCAACCGTGAAGCGATCGAGAAGGCGGGCAAAAAAAGACGATGTCGTGGAGACGATGCGGCCAAGCAATGCTTCGGCGTCCGACTGGGGCGACGGGAGGTTATCTGCGCCTTCCCCGAGCAATTCGGGCTGTATCAGCCGCAGCACCTCGGTCAGCTTCACTGCCTCCGGCTCCCTTGCCAGTTTAAGGCCGCCACCGGGGCCTCGCTCGCTCAGCAGCAGACCGTTTCGCGCCAGCAGGGCGACAACCTGATAGGTGTGGTCTTTCGTAGAACCGATTTCCTGCGAGACCTTTTGAACCGATACGATTTCGTTCCCCTGTCGCGCGCATACTGCGAGTATGCCAAAGGCGATTTCAGTCTGCCGTTTCAGATGCATCGTTTATGAACGTCCTCATGACGAGTGGGGGATCGTCGATCCGGTTCTTACACTACCGTGTTATATCGCTCCGTTCAATTGTTCCAGGGATATAAGCCGGCCTCCGGCATGCCGCATGGATGATCCTGCCCTTATTGCCTAACCTCGCGCGCGAGCCAGCGCTGCAGGAACAGGCCGCCCTTTATGGTTTCCTCGATAATCAGCGCCCACCATACGCCCGTCACTCCAAGATCGAGGAACGAGCAGAAAAACCAGGCCATGGGAAGGCCGAGCCCCCATGTCACGGTCAGGCTGACCAAGACCGGCCAGCGGACATCTCCGACAGCCCGCAGCGATTGAAACAGGATCGTGTTGAATGCAAATCCCGGCTGAATGAATATCGTCAGGAACAGCAGTCTGCCGCACAATTCGATGATCGCCGTGTTGTCGGTAAACAACCGGGTATAGGGAACCGAGGCGAGCCAGATCAGCGTGGCAAGCCCGGTTGTCGTAGCTGCCGCGACGCTTGCGGACCGGAGAGCCTGACGGGTCGCCGCGTCAAGCTTGCGTTCGCCGAACCGGTAACCGATCAGAACCTCGTTCCCCTGACTGATTGCCATGACGACAACGATCAGAAAAGCCATGGCAAGCATCGTGTAAGTGCGCCCCAGCACGGCGTCGACGCCGAATCTGGCGACCAGCCCCAGAAGAATGATCTGGTAAAAACTGTAGGCGATGTAATCGGTCACGCTCGGCAAAGCGATTGCGATCATCCGCCGGGCCGTCGCCAGACGCGCAATCGTATCGGCAAGCGAAAAACGCAGCCCGAGCTTGCGCACCAGAACCGGCGTCAGAACGGCAGCGGTCAGCAGGCGAACGCTCAGGGTGCCGATTGCCGCACCCGTCACGCCCATGCCCGGCAGAGGCCCGGCTCCCAGAATGAGAACCCATTCAGCAAGGAGATAAAAGGCCGATACCCCCACCCCGAATGCCAGGATCAGCCGGCTGTGACCGAATGCGCGCAGGCAGGCCAGACCGGCAGCAATGAAGCCGTTAAAGATCATGGCAACCGCGACGATGTTCAGATAAAGGCCAGCTTCAGCACTCAGCGACGTCGAACCCGCCAGTTGCTCAAGCACAAGGGGACCCGCAACGATCAGTGACAGCCCAAGCGCAAGACCAACGATCGTGTTGGTCAAAAGCGCGACCGCAACCACCTGCCGCGCCGCCTCCACCTCACCCCGGCCAAGGTGCCGGGAAATGACGATGACGGCGCCGATGCCGATAAGTCCGGATAATTCAAACGCTATCAGCAGAACCTGTTTGGCGACAGCAACAGCGGCCGCGGCTTCTGCCGAATAGGCACTTATGATCGCCGTATCGGCCAGATTGACGAAGAAGCTCAGCAGCGAATGAAGCAGGAGCGGAAAGCTCAGCTGGAATAAGGTGGGCTTTCCATGCGTGTTGATGTCTTCTGTCCCGGCGGTTGCGGCGCCCTGTTCCATGGCTGTGATCCTGATCGGCTTCATGGTCAGGTCAGGCGAAATTGCCTGACCTGATGCGCCGCTGCAATTGCCGTTCACGCCCCTGTACCCTGGTGTCGCTTCGCCCCCGTCCACTCTCCGATGGCTCGGCTTTGCCGTGCTGAAGATCGATTATGTGGCCAGCCAGAGTTTGCAGGGTCGGGAAACGGAAGAAATCCGTGACTTCCAGCTCGATGCCAAGCGCATCGCGAACCCTCGCGGGCATGGCGACGATCAGCAGGGAATCCCCTCCCAGCTCGAAAAAATTGTCGCTGACGCCAATATCCTCGCGCTTCAGCATCTGCTGCCAGACGGCGTGCAATGCCTGTTCGACCCGGTTTCCCGGAGAGCTGATTTCGGAAACCGCCCTTTCCGAGCGATCCGGCAGCGGCAGCCGCTTGCGATCCACTTTGCCATTCGCATTCATCGGAAACTCTTCCAGAAGAATGAAATGCGACGGCACCATGTAACGCGGCAACCGAGCCGAAAGCGCCCTGCTGAGCCGGATACCCATGACACCCTTGTCGACCTTGCCGGAGCGATCCTCAAGGAGAACATAGGCCAGAAGCTGCTCCCTGTTCGCATCGAGCAGAACCAGAACCTGATCGACGCCCTCTTCTTCCTGAAGCAGGCTCTCGATTTCTCCAACCTCGATGCGATAGCCGCGCAATTTGATCTGGAAGTCGGTTCGTCCGACGAAATCCAGATTGCCGTCCGGCCTGCGCACGACAAGGTCACCTGTTTTGTAAAGGCGGGAGCCCGGCGTCAATGTCCGGTCATAGGGATCGGGAACGAATTTTTCGGCCGCAAGCGCCGGCCGGTCCCAGTAGCCACGGCTGAGGCTTATGCCACCAATGTGCAGCTCTCCCGGCACGCCTTCGGGAACGGGATCCATATAGGCATCGAGGACGAGGAACGAGGTGTTATCCAGGCGGCCGCCGATCGGCACCTTGCCGCTTCTGGAATGCGCCTCCTCCACCAGCAATGCACCAGCCCAGATCGTCGTCTCGGTCGGGCCATAGACATTCCAGAGAGAACCGATCTTTTGAAGGAGCCGGCCGGCAAGCTGGGCATCGAGAGCTTCGCCACCGCATAGTCCGGTGAGGGATTTTTTTCCTTCCCAGCCGCTGTCCAGCAGCATTCTCCATGTGGCGGGGGTCGCCTGAAAATGCGAAATATCATATTCGCCGATTGTCCTTCCCAGCTTCTCGGGTTGAAGCAAAAGGTCCGGTTCGCGCATGACGGCCGTGGCGCCGACGCTCAATGGCCAGAGCATTTCCAGAACGGAGATGTCAAATGCCGGCGTCGTCACCGAGAGCATCCGGTCTCCAGCCCCTATACCGGGGTGGCGCGCCATGGACTGGAACTGATTGAGCAGGCCCGTATGCGTAATCGGCACTCCCTTGGGTCGCCCCGTGCTGCCGCTTGTATAGAGAATATAGATGTCACTGTTATCAGGCATTGCCGGAAGCCGGGCATCCGGCTGATCTTCAAGATGATGAACGGGATCGATGCAGGCAATGCCGGGGAAAAGCCCCGCATTGTCAGTCAGCACCAGAACCGCTGCGGCATCCTCCAGCACGTAACCGATCCTGTCTGCCGGGTGGCGCGGATCGATCGGAACATAGACCGCACCGGCCTTAATGATCGCGAGGAAAGATATGATGCAGCTCGCCTGCCCCGGCAGCGAAACCGCCACGCGCATTCCCGGTTTCACTGGCCGGTCCAGTGTCAGAAGCGCTCTTGCGAGATTATTCGACGCCTCTTCGAGCTGACTATACGTCCAGCTCCTGTCCAGGCATTCAATGGCAATCTTTTCGGGATGGAGACGTGCCGCACCGCTTATCAGGTCGTGCACCCCCTTGACCGGGAGAGGCCGCGCCACAAGCGCACCCGCCGACAGAAGACCTTCACGCTCGCCGGCGGAGATATATTCGAAGGTCGGTAAAAGCGCGTCGGGGGAAGCGACGACCGACCGCAGCAGGTTTTCAAAATGCTCCAGCTGCCGCTCCATTCGCACCGCCTCGAACCGGCCGGACCGGTACTCGACGGTGACGAGCGCGCCCGATGCGCGCTCCATGATCATCCAGCTCATGTCGAGCTTTGCTTCCGCGACCGGTATCGCTTCCTGCCTCACCCACAGGCTGGCATTGCCCAGATCGAAGCCCTGCGCATTCTGCTGCCTGTAGCCCTGGGTCTGGACCTGAAAGGAAATCTGGAATGGCGAATTTTCCACCCCTTCGCGGTTGCTGCCCAGGACATCCATCAACTCCGCAAAGGGATAGTCCTGATGTTCGAGCGCGTTGGCGAAATCTTCCTGTATGCGTCTCGCCCAGTCCCGGAATGACATGGCCGGGCTGAGATCATTGCGCAACACGATCGTATTGGTGAACAGGCCAATCAATCCCGCCAAATCGGGATCGCTCCGACCGGCAACGGGGACACACACAGCAAGGTCACGGCGACCGGTATAACGGTGGTGCAAAAGCTGGAAAACGGCGGCGAACACCACAAAGGTCGTCGTGCCGAGCCTGGCGGCCAGACCTGACACTTCCGCCATCAGATCCTGCGAAATCTCCTTCACCAGCGTTTCGCTGGCCATGTCAGCCGTTTCATGGCGAGGATAGTCGGCTGGGAACTCCTGCGGCTCAAGATTTTGCAGCCGGTTGACCCAGTATTGTTTTTGCCGCTCGTAATCCTTCGTGCCGGACCATTTTTGCCTGGCGCGGACAAAGTCGCCATAGGATTGCGGCAAGGGATCGAGGACCGGTTCCTGACCGTTCGCCACAGCAGCGTAACACAAAGAAAATTCGCGCATGAGAATGCCGCGCGACCATCCGTCGGCAACCGTGTGATGAAAGACGAACACAAGAATATGCTCGTTTTCTCCAAGCTGCAGCAGATGCGTGCGCATCAGCGGCGCCTTGGACAGATCGAAAGGGGTGCGGGCGATCCGGCCTATCGCATCGTCACAATCGGAAGCAGACATGTTCCGGCAATCGGAAACGACCAGTTCGGGCACCATACTGCCGTGAACCTGCTGCCACGGCCTTCCTTCTTCGAGCGGAAACGCCGTGCGCAACGGCTCGTGCCGCGCGACGAGAATTTGAAGCGTGCGGATGATGGCGTCATGGTCCAGCGGGCCATCAATATGCCACCTGAACGGAATGACATAGGCCGAACTATCAGGGTAGATCTTCTGCTGCAGCCAGAAATGCATCTGCGATGACGTCAGCGGCAATCGCCCGGCAGCACCGGCATCGCCGTCGTCAGGCGCAACATCCTGCCAGGACATGCCACGTGCTTCAAGCTGCGAGCGCAGCCGTGCCCGCTGCTCCGGGTCAAGATTTGCGATGCGGTTACGCAATAGAGCAATCGTCTCGGCATTCGACATCATCGCAAATCCTTCAGACCGCTCGGGCAACACGAACCGGCGGGCGGTTCGCTTCCACGAGTTTCAGCAGAAATGGCAGGCTGCCCATGACGAGGTCGTAATCCTGTACGAAATCGATCAGGCAGGCGATTTCATCGACGCCCGTTTCCGCCAATGTGTCCACCGTCGACTGGCAGCTTTCCGGCGTGCCGATCAGCGACCTGCCTTTCATGAAACCCTCGATGCCGAACTCGATCAGGCTGTCGAGGTCGTCATCGCTGAAATTATCGAGCGTAATGTCGACACCCATGCTCCGCCCAAGGCCTTCGAGAAGATGATAATGGGTGCGAAGATAATCTCCGAAAGGTTTGGAAACATTTGATTTTACCTTACCGGTATCATCGCCCAGAAACGTGTGGACCATCATGCTGACGGTTCCCGCCGCCGGATCATGCCCGTGTTTTTCCCGTGACTTGCGGTAGGCCTCGATCTTCGGCGCAAGCGACTCCGTCGTCTCACCAAGCAGGGCCGTCAGAACATTGAGGCCGCGGCGGCCTGCTTCGATGAAAGTCTCCGTGGACTGGCATGCAACCCAGAAGGGGATGCGCGACTGCACGGGCCGCGGCAGGGTTTTTGCGTCAACAATGTTACCGTCCGCATCCTCGAATGCGACCGCCTCGCCGGCGAGAAGACGGCTGATCTGTTCATAAGAGCGCCACATGGTGCTGCGGCGGTTCCCGTGCGGTTCCTTCGAGAAGACGAATTCATCTTTGGTCCAGCCGGCCGCTATCGCGATGCCTGCCCTGCCGCCGGACAGATTATCGACGACCGCCCATTCCTCCGCCACGCGGGCAGGATGATGCAGGGCGGCAACGACGCTGCCGGCCCTCAGCTGTACCTTGCGCGTGACCATCGCCAATGCGGCACTGACGATCGAGGGATTGGGGTAGAGGCCCCCAAATGCATGGAAATGCCGTTCCGGCACCCACAGGGCCTCCAGGTCATTCGCATCCGCAAACTGTGCGCTGTCCATCAACAGGCGGTAGTTTTCCTGACCCGGACGCGACCCGTCACCGTCAAAATAAAAAAGGCTGAATTTCATCAGAATGATCCCGATTGTGTGTGAGCGTTATCGGCGTCTTCAACGACCGGCCTCGACGTCATCAAGCATCGAGGCAAGCATATCCGCCTCATGGTTGCGGGCGTCGAGACCCTCCTGAATGACCCTGGCGAGGCCGGCGGCCGTCGGTGCGTCGAAAAGCAGGGCCCGCATTGGGATTTCGACGTCGAAGCGCTTTCGAAGCCGGGCGACGACCTGGATGGCGAGCAGCGAATGCCCGCCGAGTTCGAAGAAATTGTCGGCAACGCCGATACCATTTATCCCGAGAAGCTCCGCCATGATGGCGATGACTTCTTCCTCAAGCGGCCCCTGCGGCGCGGCATAGGCGGCCGACGCCCCGCTCCGGGCGGATTTCTGGCCGTTCGCTGTAGCGCCGTCGGAACCTTGGACGTCCGCTGCCGGACGGTTTTCGAGATCATAGGGCGTGACGACGACTGACGCCGGCGAAGCCTGCGAAAGCACCAGCGCCGTGATCTGCCAGACCTCCTCCGGGGTTATTTCCCGATGGGCCGCATGGCCGGCCTCCGTCGCGTGAACCGATGCGCAGGCATCCCAGTTGACGGATTTCCAGACCGGACCGGACGCGTGCCCTTTTGCGGAGACGAAAGCATCCAGATAGGCATTTTCCGCAGCGTATCGGCCAAGGCCTTTGCCACCAACGATCGATGAGAGCGACGACTGGACAAGCACGAAAATGTCATTGCGCTGTCCAAGAACGCGATCAAGGGCGTCAATGGTGCCGGATTTTACGGCCTGAAGGCTTTTGGTGTCGAAACTTTCATTGCCGAGCAGCCCGAAATATTGATCACCCATCGCGGCCGTGTGGAAAACACCCTTCACGGTACCGAGGCTTTTTTGTCCCTCTTCCAGTACGGAGCGAAGCCATTTCGCCTCACTGACATCCCCGGAAAAGAGAAGATAGTCCTTGCCAGGGGTTCCGAGCGATCTGAGCGTCTGGATGAAAAGGCTGACCGGATGACGGGGGCTGTGAGATGCAAGCCAGCGCTCCCAGTCCGGCACCAGCGGAATTCCCGCACGACCCGCCAGAATGACTTTTGCTCCAGCTTTGATGAGCGCGCGGGCATAGACCAGCCCCAGCCCTCCCAGAAGTTCGCCTATGACAAGATAGGTTTCACCGGGCTTTGCAAGGGAACCGGCTTCAACATCGCTGAGTTCGACCCGCTCATGGGAGAGCGCGAACAAAATACCATCGCGAAGGGCATAAATCTGCTCCCCTTCGACCAGAGGCGAGGAGACGACATCCCGAAGGTATTTTGTGGCATTTGCGTCCGGCAGGCCCTGAACATCGATACTGCGGCACGATAGTCCCGGCAGTTCCTGGCTCAGCATCCGCGCCAGCCCGTTAATCCGGGCTTTGGCGGGCTGAACCTCATCGGCGGCAAAAATACCGTGCATGGACCTGCCGATGAATGTCACATCCGGACGCAGGGCGCCACCGGCAAGCGTTCTGGCAAGAGCAAGCGCAAAACTCCACGCGGCGTCCGGCAGGTCCGTAACCGCCAAGCCGAAACCGCTGATGATCTGATCCGGCGTCCAGTTCTTTTTGGCGAGATCGTCGAACAGGGCAAGGAGATGCTCGGCGCTCGCCGGATCGATCGTATAGGCTTTCTCCGAAGCGCTGAATGTCGCTCCCTCACCCACAAGAACCGCATCGATCCCTTGCGGAATTTCCGGAAGAGCCGCACCGAAAACAAGCCAGCGACCTTTGACGGCTGCCGATACGCCGATTTTCAACGGTCGCGTCTTCCACACCGGCTGATGAAACCATTCGGCCATCGGTCTATGGGTTGCGGCAACAGCCGTTTCTCGCCCAACCGTGGGTGGCGCAATCCAGTATGATTGCCGCTCGAAATGATAACCCGGCAAACCCACGCGGCGGCGCGGCGATCCATTGTCGAGCGCCTCCCAGCTGATATCGATACCCGCCAGCCATAGCTGTCCGAACGCCAGCAACGCATGGTCGGCAGCGTCGGCCGTTCCGGCCGCATCCGGCAGGGACGTGACAATGCGGCAATCTTCATTCGCCTGCTGGCGCGCCAGCCTTGACAGCGTCGAGCCGGGCCCGACCTCCAGCAGAACGGGAGCGGAAAGTTCGAGAAGATGTTTCATCCCGTCGCTGAAATTTACCGCCCTGCGAAGATGTTCGGTCCAGTATGCCGGGCTGCGGGCCTCTTCGGGTCGCAGCCAGTTTCCGGAAAGATTGGACATCACATCGATTGCCGGTGCAGAGAGAGCGATGCCGTCGAACAGGCCCGCAAACTCCTCGAGAATCGGCTCCATCGCCGCACTGTGAAACGCATGCGATGTCCTGAGCAGCCGGCAGCCGGCCCCGTCCTTCTCCAGCCGTTCCGCAAAACGATGCAGAACCTCCGTGTCGCCAGCAACAACGCAGCTACCCGGGCCATTCACGGCAGCTATTTCCAGCCCCTCATCCAGCCGGGCGCGCAGATCAGCCTCGGGCAACATGACCGACAACATTCCGCCGGCGGCGCAACCCTGCATCAACCGCCCCCGTGCCAGCACGAGGAACATGGCATCCTTGAGGGAGAACACGCCGGCGAGGCAGGCGGCGACATATTCGCCAACGCTGTGGCCAATCATGGCCCGCGGTTGCAAACCCTTGTGCATCCACATTCTGGCCAACGCATATTCGATGGCAAATAGCGCAGGCTGGGCACGGTCCGTGCGGTCCAGCCCGGCATCGGAGGCATCCTGCCCTGCAAGAAGCAACGCCCGGATTTCAAGATCGTCCGGTATCAATGACAGGCATTCATCGAGTGCTGCCCGGAAGTGCTCTTCGCGCTCATAGAGTGACCGGGCCATTCCCACATGCTGGCTGCCCTGACCCGGGAACATGAATACCAGGCTTGGGTCATGCTGCGGGATCTGGCCTGTGGCGAAACCGGGCCCGGAGGCGGATTTCAGTCTCTCGGCGGCGTCGGATAATGTCGTCGCAAGCGTGATGGAACGGTGGTTGAAGGTCTCTCGTCCCGTCTGCAGCGTATGGGCAACATCGGCAAGGGACACCCCCTGATGTTTTCCGGTTTTCGAAAGCGCATCCGAAAGGGAAGATTGCATTGCGGCGAGCGACGCTGCCGAACGTGCCGAGAGCGGCAGCAGCAGCGTACCCGTCTCACCTTCCGTCGATTCCTGTCGTGCGGGCGCTTCCTCTATGATCACATGGGCATTGCTGCCCCCCATGCCAAATGCGCTGACGGCGGCACGGCGCGGCCTGTCGGCATCGGCTTTCCAGTCGGATTTGCCTGCCGCCACCCGGAAGGGGCCGCTTTCAAAATCGCAGGCACTGCTGGGCGTCGTGAAGTTGCCGCTTGGCGGCAGGCAGTCATGCCGCAGGGCAAGGACAGTTTTGATGAGCCCGCCAATGCCGGCCGCGGCATCCATATGCCCGACATTTCCCTTGAGCGAACCTATGAGGCAAGTCCGGCCTTCGGCGCGAAGCGACGGCCCGTAGACACGGTTCAGCGCGGTCAGTTCGATCGGATCGCCGATCGCGGTCGCGGTCGCGTGGGCCTCCACATAATCCACTGCCGAGGGAGCTATGCCCGCATTGCTCAGCGCCTTCTTGAGAACAGAGGCCTGGCCTTTGACGCTCGGAGCCGTCAATCCGACCTTGGAGCTGCCGTCGTTACCGATCGCCGACCCGGCAATAACGGCATAGACCGTATCGCCGGCCGCCTTCGCATCGCCAAGGCGCTTCAGGATCACGGCGCCAACACCGTTGGTGAATATGGTGCCGCTGGCAGCCGCGTCGAATGGCCGGCATTGGCCATCGGGAGCACCGATGCCCCCTGCCTCATAGAGATAACCGGCAGGCTTTGGCTGGCCAACGGAGACAGCACCTGCCACCGCCATCTCGCATTCGCCCGAAAGCAATGCCTGAACGGCGAGATGCACCGACACCAGACCGGTGGCGCAGGTTGCCTGAACACCCACACTCGGCCCCTCAAGATCGAGGTGGTAAGCCACGCGCGATGCGATCATGCCGGAAACATTGCCGAGCCCCGCCTGCAGCGGTGCCACGCTGTCGCGCAGGGACGGGTCGGAATGAATATGGGTGAAGTGATAATTCAGCGAACCGCCGGCATAAACACCCGTGCGGCCCCGGCTTTTCCCGCTTCCGTAACCGGCATGTTCCAGCGCGTTCCAGGCGCATTCCAGAAATACCCGTTGCTGCGGATCAAGCAGCTGGGCTTCCCTTGGCGCATAACCGAAAAACCCGGCATCAAAAGCGGTCGGATCGCTGAACCCACCCCAGACCCTGACATAGTCGGACTGCCCCGACAATTGCGGATCGATACCGGCGCTTTCGAGATCCGCATCCGTGACCGCCGTCAATCCGGAGCCGCCACCGGCAAGCAGCTGCCAGAAACCGTCAATATCATCGGCACCGGGAAAACGGCCTGCGAGGCCGATGATCGCGACGCGCTCATCATGGCGTTTCTGGAAAATCTCCAGACGCTCCCGCGCGTCGCGCAATATTCCGAGCAATGTCGCCTGATCGGGCTGACTGCCGGCCCCGGCCTGTTGTTTTACGTTCATCGGCGATGGCTCCGATCATCGATTGCATGAAAAGCGTGAGATTATTTTCGGCCTGTTCCAGCCTGCAGAAGTGATGACAGGGCAGCCAGTTCGGACGACAGGTCGCTTTCTTCCCCCTCTTCGTCCGACCGGGAGTTCTGCACCGACCTCTCCTGCACTTGCGTCGTTACCTCGGGGGCGAGGAGATCGCTGCACAGATGATCCACCAGCGCATCGATCGTCGCATGCTCGAAAAACAGCGTCGGTTGTGTTCTGATACCCAATTCACGCTCCAGCGTTCCGGCAAGGCCGACAAGTGCAACGGAATCCAGTCCGAGATCAAAAAAACCGACATTTGCAGCGGGCAGGGTTCCGGCAGGAAGACGGGAAAGCCATGAAACTTCCTCCCTGATCCACTGCCGAAGCAAAGCCGGATGCCGGGATCGGTCAACCCGAGACAATTGTTGCGCCCAGTCGACAACCGCACCCGGGTCGGCAACCGGCGTGAAATTCGCCTGCGGGGTGGCCTCCCAACGCTCGACCACCTTGAGATTGTCGTTCAGCAGATCCTGGCGGCAGGCAAAACGCCGGACCTTGCCGCTCGGCGTGCGCGGCAGGCTGCTCGGGCGGATGAGGACGATGGTGGCAAGCTTGAGCTTGTGAACACGGGAGATGGCCCCGCGAATGGCGTGCAGAACGGCTTCGGCATCCAGATTGCGCAGACCATCACGGGTAAGCTCGCAGACGAGACCGACCTGTTCCTCACCATCCACATCAAGCGCAAAAGCACCCGCCCGCCCCTGTGCGAGCGCGGCATGCGACGAGAAGGCGGTCTGCTCTATGTCCTCGGGGTGATGGTTCTGCCCCCTGATGATGATGAGATCCTTCAGGCGGCCGGTAATGAAATATTGCCCGTCATGGCGAAAGCCAAGATCGCCCGTGCGGCGCCAGCCACCCTCACCGGCAATTTTCTGGTCAAAGCTTTCCGCGCTTGCTTTTGCCCTCGCCCAATAACCGGGCGTGACATTCGGACCACGTATCCACAATTCGCCGACCTGCCCATCGTCGAGCAGCCGGTTTTCCTCGGGCTCCATGACAACGATCTCGATATCCGCTCCGGGACGGCCGCAGGCCGCAAGTTCGATTGCATCATGCTCATCCGCACCAGCGGGGAGCGGCAGCGCCGTTCCCTGCTTTGCCAGCGTTTCACGCTCGAAACTCCGCAATTGCGGCGGATCGGACGGTGCATTTCCGGTCAGGAAAAGCGTGGCTTCGGCCTGGCCATAGCAGCAATAAAAGGCTTCATGCCGAAAGCCATGGTCGGCAAACAGCGCGCTGAAGCGCCTCAGCGTGTGCGGGCGCACCGGCTCCGCACCATTATAGGCGATCCGGACCGTGGAGAGATCAAGCTGCGCGGCGGCTTCTTCACTGTAGCGGTCGGCACAATGCTCATAGGCGAAATTCGGTCCGCCTATGATGGTCGCCCGGTTTTGCGTCGCCAGTTCAAGGAACCGCAGCGGCCGTCGCAGAAAGCTCGCAGGCGCCATGATCGACACCGGAAATCCGTTGAAGATCGGTGACAGGATGCCGTCGATCAGCCCCATGTCGTGATAATGGGGCAACCATGTCGCGGACCGATCCTCCGGGCCATAATGAAACGCAAGGCTGATCTGCCGCAAATTGGCCATCAGATTGGCATGCGTGACCATGACGCCTTTCGGATCACTGGTCGAACCGGATGTATATTGCAGAAATGCAATCCGGCTTCCGTCGAGAACCGCTGGAAGGCTCGAGGAAGGCGTAAGATCCTGCAGCGGAATATTGGGATCGGCGCCTGAAGGCGCAAGGCAAAATCCATGGCCGACGGCCCTCTGAAGCGGTTCCAGCAGCTCCTTCAATTCGGCGGCGCACACTATTCCCGAGATGCCGGCGTCTTTCGCAATATGCAACCAACGGTGTATTCCTTCATTCCGCCGCGGCGCCGGGACAGGCACCGGAACGGCACCGGCATGCAGGCATCCGAGAAAGGCTGCGATGAAGGCGAGACCGGGCGGGTAAACGATGAGGACCCGGCCGCCCTGCCCGACAAGACCCGTTCTGGAAACCTCGTCAGAAACAATTTTAACGCGAGCGTTCAATTCTCCCCATGTCCAGCCATCACTGCGGCTTTCATCGATAGCGCCTGGATCATCAGGATAAAAACGGAAGGCCTCATCTGCTGGACGGTCAGCAGCAATGTCGTCAAGCCTATGTATTATCGTTATAAAATCTCTTTCCCCAGATGGCTTTCGAGCGAACATCGGTATGATCTGCATCTGAAAAAGCTCCTGACGTCGGGACATCAATATTCGCGACGAGCAACCATAGGTTGCTCACCGTTCCAATTGCCCATACTTATCCGCCAGCGGCAGTCGTTGCTGCTCGCTGCGTCTCGATGACAACAATTACCTCTTGCATATAATTCTTGAATCGCCTAGTCAAGAATAAGAAATTGAAATTGACGACCGGTTTCAGGCAGCTGAATATGCAATTGATAGTTGTTTTACCGATGAGGACACTGCTGCTTGACGCCGGCCTGAAAGGGCTTGTCGCTGGTTCTCCGGATCGCGTGACGCCGATACAGCCAAGGGGCGGCTTATGAATTACATCGAGCCAGTCGAAACCCTCATAACCCGGCTTCATCAAAACAATATCCGTGTCTGGATCGATGCCGGCAGCCTGAAATGTTCGGACCCTGATGATCGCCTGAACGACGTCGTGATGAGCGAAATCCGGACCAGAAAAAACGACATTCTGGCATTCCTCAATATGGCGCACGCGGAAGCCGGTGCACCCGATCAGAACAATATTCCTGCCCGCCACGAGACCCGCCCGCCGCTTTCATTCGCCCAGGAAAGACTGTGGCTGATCGACCAGATCTATCCGGGCTCTGCATTGCATCACATCTGCATTGCGCTCGACGTTCAAGGCACGCTCGACCTCGATGCGCTGAGGGCGGCGCTTGCCGCTGTCATGAACCGCCACGCGGTGCTTCGCGCCCGCATATACAGCGACAAGGGCGTGCCCGGACAAACCATATCCGCTGATTGTGACACGCCTTTTTCCGTCGTCAGTATTTCACCTGCCGATGCGGCAATCGAAGATGTCATTCATGCGGAAACGAGCAGACCCTTCGATCTTGCCGCCGAACCGCCCATCCGCCTGCTCGTCGTCAAGTGCGGCGACGGCCGCCATGTCCTCGTTTTTACGCTGCACCACATATGCGCCGACGGCTGGTCCACTGAAATCCTGCTGAAAGACCTCGGCGCGTTTTACAGCGCGCAGGTGTCCGGCAGCGCGACGCCGGAAGCTGCGTTGCCGATACAATATGGCGACTTTGCCGCATGGCAGCGCCAGCGTCTGGCGGCGGAAACGGCAGGAGCACTCGAGGAATTCTGGAAGCAGCACCTTTCGCAGCCTTTGCAGACAACGCAGCTGGTAACGGACATGGCGCGCACCGCAGGCCATGGCCATGCAGGTGAACTGCATGACTTCTCGATCGACAAAGCGACGGCCGATTCCCTGCGCAAGATTGCCGCCGCGCATGGCACAACGCTGTTCACGGCGCTTTTCACCGCCTTTAACCTGCTGATCCACCGCTATACCGGGCAGACCGATCTGGTGATCGGCACGCCCGTCGCCAGCCGCCCGCATGTGGAGACGGAAGATCTGGTCGGGCTGTTCGTCAATCCTCTCCCCGTCAGATCGCGTGTCGATCCCTTCGGCAATTTTGAAAAGGCCCTGCGGCAAACACATGAGACCCTGCAGCAGGTCATCAGCCATCAGGACATGCCGTTCGAGCGCATTGTCGATATGGTCGGCGTGCAACGCGATCCCGACAGCCACCCGCTCTTTCAGATGAAATTTCAGCTCGACGCAGCACCACGCGAGCGCATCCGGCTTCCCGGGCTGGAAATGCGCCGGCTGGCGCGCCAGGACAAGGTTTCGAGGCTCGACCTGTGCCTCGATCTACGCGAGACGGAGGCCGGGCTTTCCGGCACGGTCGAATACAAGACCGCACTGTTCCACGCCGAGACGATCGGCCGGTTCGCCAGCCATTTCCAGCAACTGCTGAAATCCATCGTCGCCAACCCCTCCCTGCCGATCGCAACCCTTGCGCTTTTGACACGGGAAGAACAGCAACAGCGGGTTTGCGACTTCAACAGCACGGCGCAGGAAAACGCTGGCCCGCACTACTTTCATGAGCTGTTCGAAGCACATGTGGCGCGCGCGCCGGACGCCGTGGCACTCATCATGCCGCGCGCGGAAACTGATGATACCATGACATATGGCGAACTCAACGCGCGCGCAAACAGGCTGGCGCGCCTGCTGCAGCGTAAAGGCGTGACGCCGGAAACCGTTGTCGCAATCTCGTTGCCGCGCGGTTTCGACATGATCGTCGCCTGGCTTGCGGTCTGGAAAGCAGGCGGTGCCTATCTGCCTCTCGATCCGGATTATCCCGCGGAGCGGATTGGTGCGATGCTGTCGGATGCAAGCGCCCGGCTTGTCGTCAGCCACAGCTCGATCGATCTCCCAGCGACAGCCGACCGGCTCAATCTGGATGAGGATTTCCCCGACGACGAACGCGCCGACAATCTTGAAACGGTGACGCATCCGTCACAGCTGGCTTATGTGATCTACACGTCGGGCTCGACAGGCAAGGCAAAGGGCGTCCTTGTCGATCATAGCGGGCTGATCAATCTGACGAGGGACAAGATCGGTGCCTGCGACGTCAGGCCCGGCGATTGTGTGCTGCAATTCTTCAGCTTCAGTTTTGATGCCTCCATTCCCGAACTCGTGATGAGCCTTGGCGCCGGCGCCAGGCTTCTTCTCCTGCCCGGATATGCGACGCTTCCCGGCGCCGAATTAGCCGACATCCTGCACACGCGACAGGTAACGCACCTGACGATGACGCCATCCGCCCTGCTTTCCCTGCCGGTCGACGACCTGCCGTCGCTGCGCACCGTTCTGGTCGGGGGAGAAGTTCCTATGCCGGAACTCATCGAAAGATGGGGAAAGAACCGTCGTTTCATCAATGCCTACGGCCCCACCGAAACCACCGTCAATGCCAGCATGGTCGACATGGGAGGCGGGCGCGCCGGCCTGCCGGTGCTGAGGCCTGCGGCAAACAAGCAGCTCTATGTGCTGGATGATAATCTCGAGCTGTTGCCCTTCGGCGTGCCGGGAGAACTTCATATCGGTGGCTGCGGCATTGCCCGCGGTTATCACGACCGGGCGACCCTGACGGCCGAACGTTTCGTTCCCGATCCATTTGCCACAAACGGGAGAGCGGGCGTGCTCTACCGCACCGGCGATCGCGCCGTGCTGCTTGCCGATGGCCGGATACACGTGTCAGGGCGGCTGGACAGCCAGGTCAAGATCCGTGGATACCGCATTGAGCCCGGGGAAATAGAGGCCGGCCTGCTTGCCCACCCGTCCATCGTTTCGGCGACTGTGGCGGTGCGTGACGACGGACGCGGCGGCAAAAGGCTTGCTGCCTATGCGGTTCCTCAAACCGATCAGGACGTGGCATTCAGACCCACGCCCTCGGAAATCCGCGCATGGCTGGCAAACCGCCTGCCGAAATTCCTTGTGCCCGACACGTTCGACTGGCTTGAGGCGCTGCCGCTCACCGTGAACGGCAAGATCGATCCCTCAAGGCTTCCCGCGCCGCGCGCCGAAACAAACCCCGGTGGCCGGCAGCCTGAAGGCGAAATGGAAACCCGGATAGCCAGCGCGTTCGGGCATGTTCTGAATATTGATCAGGTTGCCGCAACCGATGACTTCTTCGCGCTTGGCGGCCACTCGCTGCTGGCCACCCGTTTCTGCGCCGTCGCAAAGGAGAAGTTCGGCCTCAATATCGGCGTTCTCGATCTTTTCAACGCCTCCACGGTGGAAGCGCTGGCGAACCGCCTGCGGACCAGAGACGCCGGCGATAGCGGCAGCGACGAAGAAACCCTGCTGCTGAAGCGCGATATAGAGCTGGATGACGCAATCCGCCCGAGTGCGACGGCAAGAGCGGAAAGCGGCACCGCCCACGTCTTCCTGACGGGCGCGACCGGCTTTCTCGGCACCTATCTGCTCCACGAGCTGCTTCGCGACCCGGCGAGAAAAGTCACCTGCCTGGTGCGTGGCGATGACGGAATGAACCGCCTGCGGCAGGCCTTCCGGCAATATGACCTGCCCCAATCCGTGCTGACGGAGCGTGTGACGACTTTGACGGGCGAGCTTTCCAAACCAAATCTCGGGCTAGCCGCGGCAGACTACGACCATATTCTCCGAAATGCCGACTGCGTTTTCCACAATGGCGCGGAAGTGCACCATCTGCATCGGTATGAGCGGTTGCGCGAGACCAATGTGCTTGGAACCCGCGAAGTTCTCAAACTGGCCTGCGCCGGGGCGGGGCGGCATGTTCATCACATCTCGACACTCAGTGCGCTGACGCCGCGCCGCGGTTCCGGCAGCGATGCCAGGCCTGTCTGCGAACTGGAGAGCGTGGAAGGCTTTGCTCCACCCGCCGGTGGTTATAACCGGAGCAAATGGGTGGCGGAGCATCTCGTCAACGAAGCCGGAAAGCGGGGATTGCCGGTGACGATCTACCGGCCGGGAGCGATATCCGGCGACAGCGTTACCGGCGCCTTCAACGGCTCGGACATATTGTGCCGTCTGGTGCAGGCCTATCTTTACACCGGGACAGCGCCGGAAGGCGAAAGGCTGCTCGATATGCTGCCGGTCGACCATGTGGCCCGGGCGATTGTCCATCTCTCCGGCAAACCGGCTTCGGCGGGACAGGTTTTCCATCTCATTCATTCGTTCCCCGTTTCAAGCGCCCGGCTCTTCGAGGCCTGCGAAATGGAAGGGATCGAGCTTAAGCGGGTTTCGCAGCGGGAATGGCAGGACATGCTGGGCGATGTGGCGCGTGGAACGCCGGACCACCCGCTTTATCCATTGCTGGGACTGCTGCGCTCGCCTTCCGCCGCCGGCAAGAGCGATGAAAAACAGACACGCAACTTCGATTGCCACCTCACACAGGCGGCAATGTCCGACGCACCATTCCGCGAACCGGCGCTGACATTCGAGCTTTTGCGAACATATCTGCGCGCATTTGCCAAGGCCAACTTTCTGAACGCGACGTCCGATGACGCGCGAAAGCAGGGTGAACGATGAGCACAGTTATATCAAGCGAAGCCGGCAATTACGACCATTGGGCCTGGCTCTACAACCACACGCTTGGCCCGCGCTATAGCGAGCAGAAGATCGAGCCCCTGGCACGGGCGGTTCTTTCGCAACTGCCCGACGGCGCTTCGGTTCTCGATCTCTGCTGCGGAACGGGACATCTTGCAAAGCTGATGGCTGCGCGCGGATATGCCGTGACCGGGCTGGATGGTTCGCAGGACATGATAAACCATGCCCGCGGCAATGCGCCCGATCTTGAATTCGTTCTGGGGGACGCCAGGGATTTCACCTTTGAACACGCCTTTGACGGCGTGGTGTGTACCAGCGCATCGTTGAACCACATCCAGAATACCGAAGACCTGCAGAAGGTTTTTTCAAGCGTTCGCCGTTGCCTGAAGGATGACGGAATTTTTGCTTTCGACATCAACCATCCCGGCCAGATGGTGCGCTACTGGCGCGATGTGCCGGCTGAGGGTGAACTCACCGACGATTATGCCTGGCTGATCACGCCTCGTTATAATTCACGGTCGAACGAGGGGTCCTTCACGGTTGAAATCCATACGAGGTCAAAAGGGGCGGGCTTCTCCCCGGTGGAGGCGGCATACAGGCTGGCGGCCCGGCTGCTTTCCAATCGCCGGCGGCTCGCTCTCATCGCCCGCTTCGGCATTCCCGGAAAGAACTGGCAGCGTCACTCCGTGACCAACCCTGTTTGGGGGCACAATCTGGAAACCGTGACCGAACTTCTCCGGGCATCGGGCTTTTCGGTGAAAATGCGAAGCACCGATGGCGGTCCGGTGACAGATGAGAGGGCGGTCTACTTCCTCTGCACGAAGATTGCCGGCGACAGCGCGGGGCAGGAAGTCACACAGGAGGCCGTCGAATGAATATTCACAACAATCCCGGCCCAGCGACTGCCCCCGCGACCGACCCTGTCACCACAATCGTAGCCAGCTTCAATCTCAAGACGCCGGGTTCGAAGCGCGCCGCCGCCTATAACCGGGATTTCCTTTCGGACAAAAGCTCGATCGGCCTTCCCTTCACGATGCAAACCAAAGAGGCCCTGTATCCCATCGTCGCCACCCACGCGGAAGGCGCCTATTTGCAGGACATCGACAACAACAGATATGTCGATATTCTCATGGGCCTCGGCACCAATCTCTTCGGCCATAATCCGTCCTTTATCCGCACGGCAATCGAAGCACAGCTGGCCAAGGGCTTTGCACTTGGGCCGCAATCGGATCTGGCCGGCGAGACCGCGGAACTGTTTTGCCGCATCACCGGAAAAGACCGCGTCACGTTCAGCAATACCGGCACCGAAGCCGTGCAGACGGCCATGCGCATCGCCCGTGCCGCAACGGGGCGCGACAAGATCGTGCTGTTTACAGGCTCGTATCACGGCCATTCCGACCCTGCCCTGCATAAGGCGACCAAACTCGAATATATCCGCAGGGGCGCGTTGCTGCGGTCTCATCCGGCATGGCTGGTGGCGCTGAAGCCGCTCCTGAAACGCATGGTGCTGACGAAAGCAGTTCCCGGCTTTTCAGGCGTCGCCCCTTCCTCCGCCCGCGATATCGTGCTGCTGGAATACGGCAATCCCCGTTCCATCGATTATATCAGGCGTCACGGCGAAAGCCTTGCCGGCGTGCTTGTCGAGCCCGTTCAGAGCCGGAACCCGGAACTGCAGCCGCGCGAGTTTCTGCATGAATTGCGAAGCGTGACCGAAAAGACCGGAAGCGCGCTGATATTCGACGAGATGATCACCGGCTTCCGCGTCGCACCCGGCGGCGCGCAGTCCCATTTCGGCATAGATGCTGATATTGCCACCTATGGCAAAATCGCCGGCGGCGGATTGCCGCTGTCGCTCATCGCCGGCAAGGGGCGGTTCATGGATTTCGTCGATGGCGGAGCATGGGCTTACGGCGACAGCTCCTTCCCGAAAGTGGCCCCGACATTTTTTGCCGGAACCTATTGCCGCCATCCGCTGGCGCTCGCAGCCGCAAAGGCGGTTGCGACGCGGTTGCTGGAAGACGGACCGGCCCTGCAAGAAAGCCTCAACGCCAGGACCAAGGCATTCGTGGAACGGCTGAACGGCACGCTCAGGGATGCGGGGTTGCCCGTTGCGTTCATGAGCTTCGGTTCGTTCTTTGCCATATCCGCTGCCCGCAGCCGCATCTCGCCGCAGGCTGTCACCATGCTTTCCTTCCTTCTCCTGACCTCCGGCGTTCACCTTCGTGCCGGAGACCGCGGCGGTTTTCTCTCAACCGCCCACAGCGATGACGACATCACCTTTGTTCACGACGCTGTTCTGCAAGGCCTGACGGCTCTGGCGGACCACCGTCTTCTCGACAGACATTGATCGGAGTGACCACCATGAGTTCCCAGACCCCGGCTGAAGACCTGCACTACAACGTCGTGATCAGCGACGAGGAGCGATATTCGATATGGCCGGTCTACAAGGCGGTCCCGACAGGGTGGCGACCGAGCGGCTTTTCCGGATCGAAGCAGGCGTGCCTCGATCATATCGAGGTTGAGTGGACCGACATGCGCCCCTTGAGTTTGCGGCGGTTGATGGACGGCGAGGCCGTAAACACAACCAGCGTGCAAGAATAGGACGTGACCCCATGGACGACCAACCATGGCCAAGCCCGGTGCCCCGCGAGGACGCCGGACCGGACAGGGACTGGCTTGCGCAGGATGCCATTCTTGATCTGCTCCTGCCGGAGGCACTGGCACCGGTAATGGTGCCGGAAGAACACGAAAGAGCCCGCCTGCAGCACATCATCTGCGAGGCCCTCGAAGCGTTCACGCTGCATCATCCCGAATGCCGCGCGCGCATCGCCGCGCTTCTGGGCAGCATGGAAAAGCCGATGTCAGACCCCGGCGTCGTGGATATCAGCGGCCTGCCGCTCACGTCCTTTCACGCCAATGACTATGACCGGTATTTCCGCGTGAACCGCATTACCACTGCCCAGCCCGCCCATGTTCTGCTGCGCAGCTTCCTGCAGGTCGCGCTGTCGGTTACCGATCTTTTCTGCCGGGCGCCGCACCTCTCGGAAAAGGCCGCAAAAGCCCAGTTTGACGGTTTTAAGGTTCATGCAAGGCTTCTTGCAAGGTGCTTTGGCGTGGAGTGCGCAAGATGACCATTGCTTCCCCCTCGCCTTCCCGGATCTGGCGCGAATTCCACTGGGCGTTTTTCATGAACGTGCAGGGACTGGTTCTGTGCCTTCGTCGTTTCAATATGCAGGTGCATGAGGGCGACCATGCCGAAGCGGACAGGGAATTGCGGGCCGCCGCGGTGCTTCTGCGCACATCTGCCAGCTCCATGGACCTCGCCGCCAGCTTCAGCAAGGCGGATTACGAAAATACCATCCGCGTCTCCATGACGCCGCCATCAGTCGAATCCGATGATTTCAGCGGGCTGATGTCGTTTGATCATGCCGTCCTCATTCAGGTCTGGCGTGAAATGAAGGACGTGTTCGCCACCCTGCCGGTCGAACTCCATGACGCACATGCGGAATTCGTCGCAGCCTACAAATATCTGGCGGAAGGGCATGTCGGCGTCTGCTCACGTTTCGTCGGCTCCGACGCAGGAAGCCTGCGATACGGCGACCGGAAGGCAATCGATACGCTCCAGCGTTTCGAACGCGGTCGCCTCGGCATGATCGATCCGCCCAAAAAAGGCTGCCCGTTCCACAAGTAACGTGCGTGTTCAATTTCTAATCCAGCGAGAACTGCATATGTCCGACTATACCAGCGCTTCAAACCAGGATCGGAACGCCTTTCGGGTCGCCGTCATCGGTATGGCAGGCCGCTTTCCGGGAGCCTCCGACATCGAGAGCTTCTGGGATAATCTGGTTCACGGCCGGGAGTCGGTCAAGCAATGGACCGACGAGGAACTCATCGCGCTGGGTGTTCCGCCCGAGCAGCTTGCGGACCCCGATTTCGTGCGGGCTTCGGCACCGCTGAAGGGGGCTGACCAGTTTGATGCCGAATTCTTCGGCTACAGCCCCAGCGAGGCGGAAATTCTCGATCCGCAGCAGCGGCTGTTTCTCGAGTGCGCCTGGGCAGCGCTGGAGCGCGCCGGATATCAGGGCGACACTTTCGACGGTTCCATCGGCGTCTATGCCTCGAGCGGCTTCAATACCTATCTTCTGAACCTGCACGCCAATGCCGCGGTGCGCCAATCGATCAGCCCCTTTGAACTGTTCGTCGCCAACGACAAGGATTTTCTGGCGACGCGCACGGCTTACAAGCTCAATCTGCGCGGACCGGCCATGACGGTGCAGACGGCCTGCTCCTCATCGCTTGTTTCCATCCATGTCGCGGCCCAGAGCCTCATTGCGGGCGAATGCGATATTGCCCTCGCGGGCGGCGTGACGGTTTCCCGTTCGCACGGATATGTGGCGCGCGAAGGCGGAATATTGTCTCCTGACGGGCATTGCCGGGCATTCGATGCGGATGCCGCCGGGACCGTTCCCGGCAGCGGCGTCGGCGTTGTCGTGCTGAAGCGTCTTGAAGATGCACTTGCAGACGGCGACACGATCGATGCTGTCATCATCGGTTCGGCCATCAACAATGACGGCGCGCTGAAGGCTAGCTTTACCGCGCCGCAGGTGGACAGCCAGGCGATGGTCATAAGCGAGGCCCACGCCGCCGCAGGAATATCAGCCGATTCCATCGGTTATATCGAAGCGCATGGCACGGGAACATCGCTGGGCGACCCCATCGAGATCGCGGCGCTGACGCAGGCCTTTCGCAAGACGACGACGCGCACCGGATATTGCGCCATTGGCTCCGTGAAAACCAATATCGGCCACCTCGATACCGCCGCAGGCATTGCAGGCTTCATCAAGACCGTGCTTTGCCTCAAGTACGGCAGGATCCCCGCAAGCCTTCATTTCAAACAGGCAAACGCGAAGATCGACTTCCCGGCAAGCCCCTTTGCGGTCAATACGGCCCTGCGGGATTGGGATGCTGGGGAAAGCCCCCGGAGAGCCGGCATCAGTTCTCTCGGTATCGGCGGAACGAATGCGCATCTGGTGCTGGAAGAGGCACCAACCGACGCCGGCGCGCGCGCCAAGACGCAACCGGCATCGCCGCAGCTTCTGGTATTTTCAGCGCGCAATGATGCAGACCTCTCGGCACTGCTTTCGGCACAGGCGAAAGCGTTCGAGGCGAACCCGGAACTTGCGATCAACGACGTTGCCTTCACGCTGCGTCATGGCCGGAAGGCTTTCAGCCATCGCCAATCGCTGGTTGCGGATGATCTGGCGTCAGCCGCAACGGAACTGCACCGTCTTGCTGCACAAAAACCATCCATTGCCGGCAGCGCGCCGTCCCCGGTTTTCCTGTTTCCCGGACAGGGAAGCCAATATGCCGGAATGGGCAAGGATCTCTACGAGCGGGTGGAGCTTTTCCGTGCGCCTTTCGATGCCTGCGCGGATCGTCTTTCCAAGGTCATGCAACGCGATTTCCGCGCTGATCTCTTTGCCGGACATGAGGATATCCATAATACGGAATTTGCCCAGCCGGCGCTGTTTGCCGTGGAATATGCCCTTGCAAAGGCATGGATGGCGCAGGGTGTGATACCGCGGGCTCTCCATGGCCACAGCATCGGCGAATATGTGGCGGCCTGCCTGGCGGGCGTCTTCGATCTGGATACGGCACTTTCGCTTGTGGTGGCGCGCGGCCGGTTAATGCAACAGGCCGCCCCCGGTGCAATGCTTGCGGTCGTTCATCCCGACGCGCCGATCGACCGCTGGCTTAACACAGACACCGCCCTGGCGGCCAGCAATGCGCCGGGCCTCAGCGTCGTTTCAGGCAGCACGGATGCTATCGCAAGGCTTGAAACGGAACTCAAACAGGCGCGTTACGTGACGCGGCGGCTGAAGACCGGACATGCATTCCATTCGCCGATGATGGCGCAGGCCGCAGCGCGCTATCTGGAGGAACTGCGAAATGTCAGGTTTTCCCCGCCATCCATTGCGATGATCTCCAATGTGACGGGAACCTGGCTGAGCGCCTCGCAGGCGACGGATCCGAATTACTGGGCCAGACATCTGGAACAGACCGTGCGTTTCGACGAGGGAATGCGAACCCTTCTCGGCATCGACAATACAGTCTTCATCGAGGCCGGGCCCGGCTCGGCACTGTCGGGTCTCATAAGCGAACAGGCTATCGCGGAAGACCGGATCATACCGTGCCTTGGCCGTGCCAGACCGGAAAACGAGACGAGCCAGTACCTTGCCGCACTGGGACAATACTGGCGGACCGGGGGGCACTTCGACTGGCAGGCCGTATCGTCTGAAGGCAGCCGCGTGCCGCTCGCAACCTATCCGTTTCAGGGGCAGCGTTACTGGATTTCCGCCCAGACGGCAGAAAACCAGGCGCCTGTCTCCACCGCCGTCGACAGCGCCAGAATCTATCGTCCGACATGGCAGCGCCTGCCGCCCGCAACCCCGGCAGATTGCAGAAACCGCCGTGTCCTGATCCTTGATGAAGGACGCATCGGCAAATCCCTCGCCGCACGGCTGGAAGGCGCCGGCGCCCAGGCCTATCGCGCCATTGAAGGCGACAGGTTCGACGAGTGCGATTTCCGCTGCTTCAGCCTTGCCGGACATTCCGCGGCAGATTTTGCCCGGCTGCTCGATACCCTGGGCGAACGCGGGGCTCTGCCACAGGACATCCTATATCTCTGGCCGCTGAAGCCCGGCCGGCGGGACGAGGTTACGACCCTGCTCAATCTCGTGCGGGCGCTCACCGCACAGGGACACAAAAGTAATCTGACGCTGGTGACCAATGGCGCAACGGATGTTACCGGCCTGGAAAATCTCGACGAGCTGCAGTCTCAGTTGCCGGGCATCCTGAAGGTTGCGGGCCAGGAATATGAAGACCTGACCTGCAGGCACATCGATATCATGGTGGCGCAGGACATGGCGGATCAGGCGGTTGCGGATCGCCTCCTGGCGGAATTCAACGGAAGCGGTCCAGCGATCGCCATAAGGGGCCCGCATCGCTGGTCGCATGGATTTGCGCCGCTCGACCTGCCTGAACCGCAGGCATCCGTCCGCCTGAAGAAAAACGGCATTTATGTCGTGATCGGCAATATCGCCGAAGGTGTCGGCACCGTCTGGCTGGATCATCTGGCGAAAATATCCGGCACACGCCTGTCCGTGCTGCAATCCATCAAGGATGCGGAGACCGCCATTCAGTTGGATGCAGCTATCGATACGCGCCGGATCGACTGCAATGATCCGGCTGCCATCGGCGCGGCACTCGATGAGGTGGTTTCGAGGCATGGCCGGATCGACGGAATTTTTCTGAGCATGCCTCAGGCAAACCGGCAGGCGGCAGCGCCGCTCTCAATGATGGACGACACGCATCTCAGCTACAATGAAGCGGTTCGCATCGCGCCGCTGCAGGCGCTCATAAAGGCGATGGAGCAACGGCGGGCAGGTTTCTGCTGCATCCAGTCATCGCTCGCAACCGTCATCGGCGGTGTGGGCTTGGCCGCCTATACATCAGGATATCAGGCGGTGGAGCTGGTTGTGGCTGCCCAGTCGCGCAGCGCGAGAATGCCCTGGTTCGCCATTGGTTATCCGCTCATCGATGTGCTGACCGCCGGCAAACGTTCATCGCTCGATACCAACGCCTATGCGGTTGCCTCTGATGATGCCTGGGACCTGACGAGAAAGATCATCGAGAACGGCATTACCGGCACAACGATGCTTTCGCGCAGCGACATCACCGTTGCACCGACGGCGGTCAAGAAGGCGCAGCTGTCGAAGGCGGCTGTTTCGGGCCGTGCAAGGCCGGCGATGTCCACACCCTTCATTGCCCCGCGCACCCATATCGAAACCACAGTCGCGGGCATTTTCGAAGAACTGATCGGCGTGAGCGGGATCGGCGTCGATGACGGGTTTTATGAGCTGGGCGGCCACTCGCTTCTGGCCATCCGCGTTGTCGCCAAGCTCAGGGAAACATTCCCGGTCAAGATCGAAATGCGTGAACTCCTCTTCGAAAACCCGACGGTCGCCCGCGTGGCGAGCATGATTACCGCCCATATGCCTGATGAAGGCGACCTGGACGAGATGGCAGCGCTGTTGATGGAAATCGAAAGCCTTTCCGACAGTGAAGTCCAGAGCGCGCTTGGAGGAGCAGAAGCACGATGAACGAATTCTACGCCAAACTCGCGAACCTTTCGCCCGAGCGCCGTCGCCTCATAGAGCAGCGTCTTGCCGAGCGGGGATATCAGTCGGCTCTCGACTCTGTCATTCCTGGACGTGAGGAAGGCGATGGTGATCGGCCCCTGTCCTTTGCGCAGCAACGCCTGTGGTTCATGCAGCAGCTTGAACCTGACAACACAGCTTACAATATGCGCAGCATCCTGCGGTTTCGCGGGAAACTCGACAGGACGGCGCTGGAAGAGGCGCTGGCGAAGGTCGTACAACGGCATGAACCGCTGCGAACGCGCTTCATTCCCGGCGCCGACGGCTTTCCGGAACAGGATATTCTGGCGGCCGGCGACGCGGCAATCGAATTCCTCGACCTCGCGCAGGACACCGATGCGGAAGCCGCAGCCAAACAGCACATCCTGCAACGGCTTTCCGAGCCCTATGACCTGAGCAATCCGCAATTGCGCGCAATGCTGGTGCGCCTTTCGGCCGAAGATCATCTGCTGGCGGTCGGGCTGCATCACATCGCCGGCGACCGGTGGTCCATGACCGTGCTCGCCCGTGACCTCGCGGGCTTCTACAAGGAGACGACCGGCCAGTCACACCATCTGCCTGATATTCGCGTTCAATATGCCGACTGGGCGATCTGGCAGGGAAAGATGCTGCGCGGCCCGGTGCTTGAAAACCAGCTCGCATACTGGAAAAAGGCGCTCGGAACGGATCTGCCGGTGCTGGACCTGCCATTCGACCGTCCGCGACCGCCCATCGCCACTTTCCTCGGCGCACAATTTGCGGTTTCCGTCGACCCTGCACTTTCAGGACAGCTGAGGGCGCTGGCACGGGCACATAATGTCAGCCTCTACGTTCTGCTTCTCTCCGCTTTCAAACTGGTGCTGCATCTCTATTGCGACAGCGACGACATCGTCGTGGGCAGCGAAGTCGCAAACCGCGACCGGCCGGAAACCCAGGCGATGATCGGCCCTCTGGTCAACACGCTGGTGCTGCGTACCGATCTTGCGGGCAATCCGGATTTCTCCGGCCTGCTGCAGCGCGTCGGCGAGACCGTCCGCACCGGCCTGGCGAACCAGGACGTGCCTTATGAGCGGATCGTCGAGGCTCTCAATCCAAAACGCTCCCTGTCCGAGATGACGCCGCTGTTTCAGGCAAAATTCGATCTTCAGCACAATCTGGCAAGATTGCCGGAACTCGACGGTCTTGCCATCGAGACACTGCGCCTGCCCGATGGTGCTGCAAAAAACGAAATCCGCTTCAACCTCGAGGACAATGACCCCGACATCGGCGGCAAGATCGAATATGCAACCGATCTCTTCAATGAGGAGACGGTCGCCACGATCTGGCGGCGTTTCGAACATGTATTGCGCACGATCGCCGAAGACCCCGCCCGCCGGATATCGGAATTCTCCCTTCTTTGCGACGAGGAGCAGCAGGAGCAGATCCGCCGGTCTGCCGGTCAAGCTCTGACACCCAACGGACTTTGCCTGCACGAGATGCTGACGGCGCAGGCGGCGCGCACACCGGAAAAATCCGCAGTGGCCAGCGAACATGGCAGCCTCACCTACCGGGAGCTAGATCAACGAAGTGATGCGATCGCCGCTGCGCTCGCCGCCCGCGGGTTTGGCCGTGGCTCCATCGTCGGCGTCTGCATGCAGCGCACGCCGGATCTCATCGCGGCCCTGTTCGGTGTGTTGAAAGCCGGCGCGGCCTATGTGCCGCTCGACCCGGACTATCCGTCCGAGAGGCTTGCCTTCATTGCACGGGATGCGGCCATCAGGGTCGTCCTGACGGATAGCGATCGGCTGGCATTCGACGCCACGGATGAACTGACCCTCCTTGAGGTCGGTAAACTTCCCGATGCGGTCTTTTCCGCAGCTCACGCCTGCGATCCAGCCGATCTCGCCTATATCATCTATACATCAGGCTCGACGGGACGACCGAAGGGCGTGGCGATCACGCATGGCAATGCCGCCGCCCGCATGCAGTGGACCGGCAGCAATTTCACCGGTGACGAGCTGGCAGGTGTCCTGGCATCGACCTCAGTGTGCTTCGATCTCTCGATATTCGAGATTTTCGGCACGCTTTCCTGCGGCGGTCAGTTGGTTCTGGCCAACACGCTCTTCGATCTGCCGCGTTTGCAGCATGTCGCCGAGGTCAGCCTGATCAACACCGTTCCGAGTTTGCTGCGCGAATATCTGCGCCACGACACGCTTCCGACATCCGTTCGCACCATCAATCTCGCCGGGGAACCGCTGCCTCCGGTCCTGCTTGAAGAACTGGCGAAGAAGGCACCGCAGGCGCGCATACACAATCTCTACGGGCCTTCGGAAGATACGACCTATTCGACAGGTGCGATGGTTTGCGCCGTCAACGGGGAAAAAACGGTTTCCATCGGCGCACCCCTGCCCGGAACGGAAGCCTATGTCCTCGACCGGGCCGGACGTCTCCGGCCTGACGGTCTTGCGGGCGAACTTTATCTAGGCGGAGCCGGCGTCACCCGCGGATATCTGCGACGCCCGGGCCAGACGGCCGAGCGTTTCGTTCCGGACGCTTTTTCCGGCAGGTCGTGCGCCTATCTCTACCGCACCGGCGACCGGGTCAGGCGCCGCGCGGATGGCACGCTGGAATTCCACGGACGTCTCGATAATCAGGTCAAGATCAGGGGCCTGCGGATCGAGACCGGCGAGATCGAGCACCGGCTCGAGGATATCGACGGCGTCAACGAGGCCGTCATTGCAGTCATCGGCGATGAAGCAAGCCCGGAACGCCAGCTGGCCGCCTATATTTCACTCGATGCTGGACGACAGCTGACGGTGGACGACATCCGCTCTGCACTGGCAAGGCAGCTGCCCTCCCACCTCGTCCCGGCCTTATGGACCATCCTGCCGGCCATGCCGCATCTGCCGAACGGAAAGATCGACCGGAGTGCCCTGCGCGCACTTGAAATAAAGACGCCAGAGGGCTGCGGTACCGCACCGCGAAACCAAATCGAGGAACGGCTTGTAGCCATATGGCAGGACGTCCTTCAGACCAGCATGATCGATGTCGAGCGCAGCTTCTTCGAGATGGGCGGACATTCGCTGCTCGCCATCAGGATCATTGCCCGTATCAAGGCCGATTTCGGGGTTTCACTGCCGCTGAAAGCAATTTTCGAGACACCAACAATCGCTGGGCTGGCAAACCGGCTTGATAATGAGGCCGCAGACGCCCTCAACGTCGACGGCTTTGCAGTGGTCCATAATCCTGAAGACCGCCATGAGCCGTTTCCGCTGACGGATATCCAGCATGCATACTGGATCGGCCGCAACCAGGGTTTTGAGCTCGGCAGCGTCGGTTCCCACGGCTATCGGGAATTCGATATCGACAATCTCGATACGGGTGCGCTGGAAAACGCCATAAACGGTCTTGTCGCGCGCCACGACATGCTGCGCGCGATCGTTGATGCCGACGGGCGGCAGCGCGTGCTGGCAGACGTTCCCCATTACGCGTTGCCGGTGGTGGACCTGCGTGATGCGGCCGATCGCGCCACGTGCCTGATGGACATCAGAAACAGGCTGTCTCACAATATTTTCAAGGCGGACCGCTGGCCGCTGTTTCACATCGAAGCTGCCCGGCTCGATGAAAAAACAACGAGGCTATTCGTCAGTTTCGATGTTCTCATCGGTGACGCCTGGTCGCTGAAATTGATGGGCACCGAGCTCGCGGCGCTCATGCAGAAACGCGCGCTTCCCGAAATCGGACTGACATTCCGGGATTATGTTCTGTTTGAGAAATCCGCCCATAACAGTGCAGCCTATGAGCGGGCGCGGGAGCACTGGTCTGCCCGGATAGCCGCCCTGCCAGCCTCACCGGATTTGCCGCTGGCATGCAACCCATCGCAGATCGAGCATCCGCGCTTCACGCGTCGCCGGGGCCGGCTTGCCGCGAAAGACTGGTCACGCTTCAAGGAACTGGCCCAGAGCGCCGGCCTCACCCCGACAGCCGCGATCATGACAATCTTTGCGGAGGTTCTGGCGCGCTGGAGCAGGCGTCAGGATTTCACCCTCAATCTCACCGTCTTCAATCGTGAGCCGGTTCATCAGGACGTGGAAAAGATCGTCGGCGACTTCACGGCGTCACTCCTGCTGGGGCTCGATTTTTCGGCCCGCGCCGACTTCACCACGCGTGCCCGTCAGGTTCAGCTGCGCCTGATGGAAGATCTGGAACACCGGCTTTTCAGCGGCGTTTCCGTGCTTCGCGAACTTGCGAAACAGAACGGGCGCTCCGGCGGCGCCCTGATGCCCGTGGTTTTCACCAGCGTTCTGGGCCAGTCATCGAGAGACGACAATGCTCCGCGTCTCGATACACGACTGGTGGACAGCGTCAGCCAGACGCCGCAGGTATATCTCGACCATCAGGTTTCCGAAGATCAGGGCGAGCTCGTCTATAACTGGGATGCGGTCGAGGAACTTTTTCCGCCTGCGATGCTGGACATGATGTTTGCCGCCTATGAGACCCTGCTGCGGGCGCTGGCCAGCGACGACGCGGCATGGCAGACCGAGCCTGACATCGTTGATTGCCAGGCGTTCAAAACGCTGAACGACAGGGCGAAAATCGCGCTTCCCGACGACACGCAGCTCCTGCATGAGGCATTTTTCGAGAGAGCTGCGGAAAGCCCTGACAAGATCGCCGTCTGCGCAGGCGGCATCGAACTGACCTACGGACAGGTGGCCCAACGGGCGCTGGCGCTGGCGGCTGATCTGCAGAAGGCCGGAGCAGGTCCGAACGACCGGGTTGCCGTTTCTCTGCCGAAGGGCGCAGGTCAGGTGATCGCCTGCCTCGGCATTCTGGCAAGCGGCGCGGCCTATGTGCCTGTTGACCCCGACCTGCCTGCGGGGCGGCGTTTCGAGCTTGTGGAGGACACGGCGGCCGATCTCGTCATCGCCGAAGGAGGTGACTGGCCGCAGCGGGTAACCGTGATCGCGGTTCCCGAAGATGGCGGAGCCAGACCTTCACCCTCAGTGACCAAACCATCGGATCTTGCCTATATCATCTTCACCTCGGGTTCGACCGGCAAACCGAAGGGCGTGATGATCGATCATCGCGGAGCGCTGAATACGATCCTCGACATCAATCGCCGCTTTGGCGTTTCCACTGAGGACCGGGTTTTCGCGCTCTCGTCTCTGAGCTTCGATCTTTCGGTCTATGATATATTCGGTCCGCTTGCGGTTGGCGGCGCCATCGTCGTTCCCGTGCGCGAGGAAGTGTCGGATAATGCCCGCTGGATGAAGCTTCTGCTGCAACATCGGGTGACGGTATGGAACTCGGTGCCAGCCCTTGCGCAATTGCTGCTGGCCGAGCTGCCAGCGCTCAGGGAAAAACCACCCCTGCGCCTGATCATGATGAGCGGAGACTGGATTCCCGTCAGCCTGCCTCCTTCCCTGAAAGCACAATTGCCAGATGCCGATCTCATCAGCCTCGGCGGGGCAACCGAAGCTTCCATCTGGTCGATTTTCCACCCGATCGGGGAAGCACTGCGGGACTGGACGAGTATCCCCTATGGCCAGCCGCTGGCGAACCAGCGCTGGTATGTCCTCGACGATCAGGGGCGGCCCTGCCCGCCATGGGTCACGGGCCGGCTGTTTATCGGCGGCATCGGTGTTGCGCGTGGTTACTGGGGGCGGCCGCAGCTGACCGCCGAACGCTTCATTCCCGACAATTTCGCGGACGAAGAAGAGGCTGGAAACGGCGCGCTGCTGCTTTACGAAACCGGCGATCTCGGACGGCTGCGGCCGGAGGGACTGCTGGAGTTTCTCGGGCGCGAAGATTTCCAGGTGAAGGTCAACGGCTTCAGGATCGAGCTCGGGGAAATCGAGACCGCGCTGCTGCAAAATGAAAATGTCGCCGAAGCCGTGGTAACGACGACAGGCCAGCCACCTGCCCTCGTTGCCTATATCGTTCCGGATACCCAAGGCAGCCTCATCGGCAAACTGGAAGCGAAGGCCGGCCGGTCAGGCGATGGCGGCTTGGCCGACGGCAGATTAGGCGATGCCGGAAGAACCATCGATTTAGCCACGCCGGACGGCCTGTTCCATGAAGCGATCGCCCGGCAAAGTCATCGCCGGTTTTTGAGCGCTCCCGCCGAGCTTCAGAGCATCGGCCATCTGCTCGCCAGCATAAGGGCCTTCGATGTCCCCGGCACACCGCTAAAAAAGGCGCTTTACCCGTCAGCGGGAGGACTTTATCCGGTTCAGACCCATATTCTGGTCCAGGACGGCCGGATCGACGGGCTGTCCGCCGGCTGGTATCGTCATCATTCCGCCGAACACCGGCTGGAATTTCTGGCAGCCGTTTCGCAGGAACAGATCGCGGCAATCGCCGGTAAAAGCGACGATATCGTCAGGCAAAGCGCTTTCCTCGTGGTTTTCACCGGCCTCAAGGCGGCCATGGCGCGCAGCTACGGGCAAAAGGCCAGAGACTTCTGCCTGCTGGAAGCCGGCCATATGGCGCAGGTGATGATGCTGCATGCACCGCGTCTCGATATCGGCCTGTGCGCGGCCGGCGGCGTCGATCTGACCGCCATCGCATCGGCACTGGCAACCGAAGAAGACGAGGAGCCGCTTTACGTGCTCGCCGGAGGGTCCATCGATCCCGCATGGAGCACACAGTGGCAGGCATCCGCGCAAATGCGGGGTGAAACCCTCTCTGAGCGGCTGCGCGCCTTTCTTGCCGCAAAACTTCCCGCCTATATGGTCCCGCGCGAATTCGTGATCATGGAGCGGCTGCCTCTCAGCGCCAACGGCAAGGTTGACCGAAAGGCCCTGCCCGCACCGGGCGCGAGGGCACGCCACAGCGTTGCTCCGGCAACCGAAAACGAGGCCGCATTGCTGGCGATCTGGCATGAGCTCCTGTCCGGTAACAGCGCCGGCGTAGAGGACAACTTCTTCGAAGCGGGCGGCGATTCCCTGACGATCATGCAGCTGCTGTCGCGCATAAGGCAGGAGTTTTCGGTGCACCTGACGCTCGCTCAGCTCTTCGGGGCCACCACCGTCAAAGCCCAGTCGGAATTGCTCGGCTCTCTTTCACCGTCCCTGCCGGGCGGCGTGGATGCGGGAATTTCCCCGATCGCCGCGCAGACATCCGTAAGCGACCTTTCCGATGATGACGTGGATAAAATGCTGGAGCAGCTGCTCTCCGGCCAAAAGGACCAGTAGACGTGAACACAATGGATATTTCCCGACTGACCGCAGATGAAAAGCGCCAGCTTCTGCAGCGCATGATGGCCGGACAGCAGGCATCCGAAAAAAAGAATTTCCGCCTGAGCCATGCTCAGGAACGTATCTGGTTCGTCGAGCAGATGCAGCCCGGCTCAGGCGCATATTCGATACCTCTGGCCATCAGGCTGAAAGGTCCGCTCGACCGCGACAGGCTGAAGACCTGCTTCGATATCGTCGTAGAGCGCCATGAAAGCCTGCGGACGGTTTTTAAGGTTATTGACGGCGAGCCGTTCCAGGTCATTTCCTCCCGGTCAACGGCAGACTTCAGCTTTCACCAACCGGGCGATGACGAGACCGCACGCGATGCCGCCATAGGCCGCTTCGCGCGGGAGCCGTTCGAGCTCTCGCAAGGTCCGCTGTTTCGCGTTGGCCTGTTTTCCGTCGCACCTGACGAGCATATCCTCGTCATGGTCATCCATCACATCATTTCCGACTACGCCTCGTTGCAGATCCTCATCGACGAGGTCCACAGGCTCTATAGCGCGTCCGGATCTCCTTCCACCGGCCAGCTTCCGGCACTCGATATACAGTATCGCGACTATGCCGAATGGCAGCGCAACGGCACTGCGGCGCTTTCCGGCCAGGTCGATTACTGGCGCGAACAGCTTCGTGATGCACCGCTGCTGCTTCAACTTCCGTTCGATTTCGCCCGGCCGGTGACGCAGGCGTTTCGCGGTGCCCGGCACAAATTCCACCTTGGGCCAAAGCTCTCCGCCGCCATCAAGGATCTGGCGAAAAGCCGGAAACTGACGACATTCATGGTGCTGCTGGCGGCCTATCAAATTCTGCTCGCCCGCCTTTCGAGATCCGACGACATCTGCATCGGCACGACGGCATCGAACCGCAACAGGGCGCAGACCCGCAATCTCATCGGGCTGTTCGTCAACAATCTCGTCATGCGGACCCGCCTGCAACCGAATGACACTTTCGATGCGCTGCTCGAACGGGTTCGGGATACGACGCTTCAAGCCCTGTCCAACCAGGATGTCCCCTTTGAGCAGGTGGTGGATGCGCTGAATGTCGAGCGTGACATCGGCCATAACGCCCTGTTCCAGTCGACTTTCGTGCTTCACAACGCGTCGAATGCGGCTTTCGACCTCGGCGATGTCAAGGTCACGCCGATCGCGCTCGATTCAGGCGCGTCGCGTTTCGATCTCAGCCTCGACATGCATGAGGGACGAGGCAACGAAGGTTTCAGCGGCATTTTCGAGTTCAATACCGAACTTTTCCTGCCTGAGACGGTGGCGCGCTTCTCAGACTATTTCATGAGACTGCTTGGCGACCTCGTGTCAAATCTCGGCGGTCGCATCGCCGAAATCGACCTGCTGGACGAGACAGAGCATGCGGCCATAGCGGCTGCCAACCGGACGACCATTGCCTTTCCATTGAGAGATGTCGCAGCGCTGCTGGAAGAGACGGCGAAGGCACGCGGCTCGTTTGCGGCCGTGCGCTGCAGTGCCCGGCAATACTCCCATAGTGATATCAATGATGCCGCCAACCGCGTGGCGTCCGGTTTGCTTGATCGCATCGGCAAAGGTAAATCCCATCCCCGTATCGCCATCTGCCTGCCGCGTTCCGAAAACCTCGTCATCGCCATCCTCGCGGTGCTGAAACTCGGCGGCCATTATGTGCCTCTCGACCCCGGGCACCCGGCGGAACGGCGCTCACTCATTCTCGATGACTGCAGACCTGACATCATTCTCGTCAGCGAGGCTGACGATGACGCTGCGAAAGCGGCATATCCATGCAATTGCATGGCGATTGAACCTCTGCTGCGCGCAACCGGCTCCTTCAGCAATCCGCGCCGCGAGATGTTGCCTGACGATCTGGCCTATATCATCTACACATCGGGTTCGACGGGCAGGCCGAAAGGCGTGCCGATCCGGCAGAAAAGCCTGGTCAATCTTCTGACCAGCATGGCGAGACGGCCGGGCATGACCGCTGAAGACCGGCTCCTCGCCGTCACCACGCCGGCCTTTGACATTGCTACCCTCGAGCTTTTGATGCCGCTCATGGTCGGCGGCCTGCTGATCATCGCCGAAGCCGATGATGTCTATGACGATATGGCCCTTTCGGAGCTTATCCGGAACCATGGCGCGACGATGATGCAGGCGACACCCGCGACATGGCGACTGATGGCCGATTCCGACTGGAAGGCTCCGGCGGGTTTCAGGATGTTTTGCGGCGGCGAAGCGCTCGAACCGGGCCTTGCCCGCCGCCTGCTGGAGACCGGCGGCGAATTGTGGAATCTCTACGGCCCGACCGAAACGACGATCTGGTCCACCTGCACTCGCATAACCCCCGAACATCTGGAGCTTCCTGCCCTGCCGATCGGCGGACCGATCGCCAACACGCAGCTGCATTTGCTCGATGACGCGCTGATGCCAGTACCCGCAGGCGTTGTCGGAGAACTGTATATCGGTGGCGAAGGTCTGAGTCCCGGCTATTTCAACCGGGACGATCTGACGTCGCGCGCATTCGTTCAAGGCCCAGCCGCAGGCCCGAACGGTCGGCCTGAAACGTCAAGGCTATACCGAACCGGTGACCTGATGCGGCGTTCCGCCGCCGGGCACCTTCTTTATGTTGGCCGCGCCGATTTTCAGGTCAAGCTTCGCGGTTTCCGCATCGAACTCAGCGAGATCGAGGCGATCCTTGCCTCGCAGCCATCCATCGAGCAAGCCGTCGTTACCCTTTGGCAGGATGAGGAAGGCTCGGGTACCCTCGTCGCCTATTGCCGCCGCGGGACTGGCGTCGTCGACGAGGAAGCGATCCGCACAGCGCTCGCGTCACAGCTTCCCTCCTACATGCTTCCCTCAGCCTATGTCTGGATGGACAGTTTTCCATTAAACGCCAATGGCAAGATCGATCGCAAGCGGCTTGAACGACCGAAACAGATAATCTCGTCAGCCGCCTATGCCGCTCCGCGCGACGGCACCGAGCAGATGGTTGCGGCCATATGGCGTGAATTGCTCGGCGCCGAAAAGATCGGCCGCGAAGACAATTTTTTCACGGTTGGCGGCCATTCCCTGCTGGCGACGCGAATGCTGGCGCGTTTGCGGACGTCATTTACCGTTGACCTGCCGCTGCGCACCATTTTTGAGAAACCCAGACTTGCGGAATTTGCCGGTGCTGTCGATGCGCTGGTGGCCATCACCGGACGCGGATCGGAACCGGGTTCATCCGGACTGGTAAAGCGGAACCATACCGGTCGAACACCGCTGTCGCATGCACAGAACAGACAATGGGCGCTGGCGCAGCTTGAACCGGACAGCCCGCTTTATAATATTCCGTTTGCCCTGAAGATCAGGGGACCGCTCGATTTTGCAATCCTCTCGCATGCGCTGGAACTGACGGCGCAGAGACAGGATATCCTGCGCAGCCGGTTCGTCTCCGTCGATGGCAAGCCATTCGTCGAGACTGACCCCGAGATGATATTCCGGATCGTGCCGGAAGAGATCGGCGATAGGGAACTCGAGGCTGCCCTGCTCGATTGCGCGCGCCGGCCATTCGATCTTGCCGTTGCGCCGCTGCTGCGCATTCACGCCTTCTGCACCGGCCCGCAGGACCATGTTCTGCTTTTCATATTGCACCACATCATCGGTGACGCCCTTTCAGCGGAAATTCTGCTCAACGACGTTGCCGAGTTTTACGGGTCCCTCTTAAAGAAAACCGCACCGCCAAACGGGGCGCTGTCGCTGCAATATGCGGATTTTGCAATCTGGCAGCGGGAACAGGATACGAAGGGCGAGGTCGATTACTGGCATAAAACGCTTGCCGGCGCTCCGCCGCTGCTGGAGTTGCCGACGGATTTTGTGCGGCCCGCCATACAGGGCTTCTCGGGTGACAGCATTCGCTTTTCGCTCAATGCAGTTTTGCTCGCAGGATTGCGAAAACTCTGCGACCGCGAAGGCGCTACCCTTTTCATGGGAATGCTGACAGCATTCTCGACGCTGCTCCAGCGCGCCAGCGGCATGCGCGATATCGTCATCGGGACACCGATATCCGAGCGGTTCCACCCCGATCTGGAAAACATCATCGGGATGTTTGCCAATACGCTGGCGATCCGATTGCAGACCCAGGGCGGCGAGAGCTTCAACGAAGCACTGAAGGCAACCCGCGACACGGCATTAAGCGCTTTCGCCAACCAGGCCGCGCCGTTTGAGAAAGTGGTTGATGCGCTCTCACTTCCCCGGACATGGAGCCACAACCCGCTGTTCCAGGCCATGCTCGTCTCGACCGTCGAAACCCGGCGCGAAGCCATTTCGCTTGCCGGCATGGATTGGGAAAGACTGGTGCTTCCCGACACGTCGTCGCGTGTGGACCTGACATTGTTCATCCATGAAACGGCGGACGAACTTTCATGCCGTCTGGAATATCGCAGCGATCTTTTCCGCCGCTCAACCATGGAATCCCTCGGTGATGCGCTGGTCGCCCTGCTTGAAAAGATTGTCGAACATCCTGATGTGCCACTCGACAGGCTCTCCCTGCTATCGGGCAGCCAGCAGAAAAGGCTGCGACAATGGAACGAGACGGAGGCGGCATTTCAGCCGCAGCAGCGCTGCCTGCACGACTTCGTGAAAGCGAGTGCCGACGCCAATCCGCAGGCAATAGCAGTCACTGATCAGGACCGGAGCCTGTCCTATGCCGAACTTGACCGAAGAGCCGACCGGCTCGCCAGCGGGCTGACCGCAGCCGGCATAAGCAGTGGGAAACGCGTCGGCATTCGCCTGGAAAGAAGCGTGGGGCTGGTGGTCGCCATATTGGCCGTTCTTCGCACCGGCGCGGCCTATGTGCCGCTCGACCCGCGTTATCCTGCCGACCGCATAGAATTCATCGCCGCGGACGCCGATCTGGCGCTCATTCTGGTCACGACAGAGGATGATATTTCGACTTCCGGACAGAATTTCCGATGCATGACACCGGATATGGTGGAAAGTCTGGCAGGCGGAGTCGTGCCGGCGCCGGCGACGTCAGGCTCCGATCTTGCCTATATCATCTACACATCAGGCTCGACCGGCAGGCCGAAGGGCGTGGCCATCGAACATCGCAACGCCGTTGCTTTCGTGCAATGGTGCCTGCACAGCTTCACCGGCGACCAGCTGTCCGGCGTGCTCGCCTCCACCTCGATCTGCTTTGATCTTTCGATCTTCGAAATATTTGCGACACTTGCAGCGGGTGGACGCATCTTCATGGTGGACGATCTCTTCGCGTTCCCGAGCTTACCGTTTTCAGGTGAAGTAACGCTGGTGAACACCGTTCCGACGCCGATGTCCGAATTGCTTAAACTCGGGCCCCTGCCGGAGAGCGTGAAAACGGTTTGCCTGGCGGGAGAGCCGCTACCGCGTGAACTTGTCGCGCGGATTTACGCCAACGACCATGTCGAAGGACTCTATAACCTGTACGGCCCCTCGGAAGACACGACGTATTCGACGGTGGCGCCGGTGCCCAAATCGGGAGAATGGTTCGGCATCGGCGTGCCGATTGCCAATACCCGCGCCTATGTGCTCGACGGCGAGTTAAACGAGGTGCCGGTTGGAGTTCCCGGCGAATTGTTCCTGTCCGGCAGCGGGCTGGCGCGTGGCTACTGGAACCGGCCCGGCCAGACCGCCGAGCGTTTTCTGCCCAATCCTTTTGCCGATTGCAGCGAACACCGCGTCATGTATCAGACCGGCGATATCGTGCGCAGACGTGATGATGGTGGCCTCGATTACATGGGGCGCGGCGACCGGCAGTTGAAGCTCAACGGCTTTCGTATCGAACCGGGTGAAATTGAGGCCGTATTGCTTCAGCAGGAAGGGGTGCACGAGGCCGTTGCCGGGCTCTGGCGCGACGCCTCCAATCATCCGCGCCTGGCAATGTGGATTGCCGGCGATCCTGCCCTCGAAATCGCCAAACTTGTCGCAATTCTCCGGCAACGCCTGCCCGAGCATTTCATTCCCGTGCTTGCGACCAGGCTCGACGCGCTTCCACGCCTGCCGAACGGCAAGCTGGATAGATCCGCGCTGCCGGACCCGGCAGCCCACGGTGACCGCTCCGCTGAAATTGCAAGTCCGCTCAATGACCAGGAAGACGTGCTGGCGCAGATATGGCAAGGCTTGCTCGGCTGCGGAGACATCCGGCGAAACGACAATTTCTTCTCGCTCGGCGGCGATTCCATCCTTGCCATCCAGCTGGTTTCACAGGCCCGCCAGAAGGGGTTGAGGATGACCCCGCGCGACGTATTCCTCTACCCCACGCTCGCATCGCTCGCAGAAGCGACATGCACGGAAAGCACTGCGACGGCCGAAAACGGTAATGCCGATGGCGAAGCTACGCTCGGTGCGATTCAGCGCTGGCTGCTGGATCAGGACCTGCCCGATCTCTCCCACTGGAACCAGGGACTGATCCTGAAACCCACCCGATCTCTCGATCTCGACCGGCTCGAAAAGGCGATCGCCAGAGTTCTCGATGAACATCAGTCGCTTCGCGCCAGATTTTTGCGTGAAAACGGGCAATGGCAACAGAAATTCACCCCAATTTCGGCGATGCCCCTTATGCAGCGACTGGCCGCCACGGATGAGAACGACGTCACGGATTTTGCCAAAAAGCTCCACGCCGGCTTCGACCTTGGTGCCGGGCCTCTTTTCGGCGCGATTTTCGCGACATTGCCCGATGGTTCCGGGCGCCTCATCCTCGCGGCCCACCACCTCATCGTCGATGGCGTGTCCTGGCGAATGATCGTCGCGGATATCGAGCGGCATTATCTGGAAACTGGCACCATCCGCTCCGGCGCGGTCGCGGCGGGCGGCTGGAACAGCCGGCTTTCGCGGTCGGTGCTTTTCGATGGAGAGGAGGCATATTGGCGCGGCATCTGCGAAGAAGACGTGCAGGCGCTGCCGCTCGACAACCAGAGTGGCAGCAATACTCAATCGGATGCGGTGACGTACCGGCAGACGATCGATGCCGAAACAACAAGGCAACTGCTCCGGGATGTGCCGGAATGCTTCAGCATCGCCTCGAACGAAGTTCTGGTCGCAGCCCTTTATCTGGCGCTGCGGCAATGGAGTGGAAAGCCACGCCTGCGCCTCGAAATGGAAAGCCACGGCAGACCGCATCTGTTCGAGGATATCGACGTTTCCGAAACGGTGGGATGGCTGACCGCGCTTTATCCCGTATTGTTCGATACGCCCGATGACGCTACGCCAGACCGCCTGCTTCTCGACGTCAAGGACACTCTGCGGCGAATTCCCAATAATGGCGTGGGTTTCGGTGTTCTGAAATATCTTCGCAACAGGGGTGAGCATTTGGACTACGGCCAACCGCAGGTCCGCTTCAACTATCTCGGCCAGATGGATGCCATGTTCGGGGCCGACAGCCTGTTTGCTCCCTCCGGCATCACCTCCGGTCCGATGTACGGCCCCGGCAACCCGCGCGATACGATCCTCGAGATCAATGCCATGGTGGTGCGCGGCGAATTGCAATTGCAATGGGTCTATGGCGCGCGGCTGCATTCCGGGGACACCATCAAGATGCTGGCTGGCCATTTCCGGGACAATCTTGAAACGCTGATCCAGCATTGCCTTGATGGTTCAGGTGCTGGTTACAGCATTTCTGATTTCCCGCTGATGGATCTCGGCCAGGACGAACTCGACAATCTGCTAAAGAGCTTGTGACACAATGGACAATCGCCCGCTTGAAAGCCGCCGTCGCCCGGCTATCGAAAACATCTATCCGCTGTCACCGATGCAGGAAGGATTGCTGTTCCACTCCATCGCCACGCCTGACGAAGGCGTCTACGTGCCGCAGATCGTCCTGCAACTGAAAGGCGCCGTCGATCCGCAAATCATGCATGACTGCTGGAGCGAGATGGTGTCGCGCCATGCCGTTTTGCGCACGACATTTCACTGGGAAGAAAGAGACGAACCCTTTCAGGTGGTCCACAGCGATGCCAGCCTTGCCTGGTCGCAACTGGATTGGTCCGGTCTTGATGTAGAGGAGCAGCAAAGCCGCCTCGGCGCGCTTCTGTCCACCAACCGGCGGCAGGCTTTCGATCTGAAAAATGCTCCGCTGGTCCGCCTGCAATGGATCGACTATGGCGGGGGAAATTCGCGTCTGGTACTTCAGTATCATCATATTATTCTCGACGGATGGTCGGCGGGCCGCATCGTCGAAGACGCTTTCAGGACCTATCAGAGACGGTGCGGCTCATCACGTCCGCCGCTACCCGCACCACGGCCCTATGTGAATTATATTGCCTGGTTGAAAAGCAGGAAACGTGAGGCGACGCGTGCGTTCTGGACGGACTACACTGCCAGCATCGACGGACCGTGCAGGATTACCCGCGACGCTACCGGCGGCGAGGCGGATTTCTCCAGTCATAACCTCACCTGCGATCCCGCAGTTTCCACGCAGGCGGCAAAACTGTGCAGGGACATGGGGATTACCCCCAATACCCTGCTGCAGGCCGCACTTGCCATCGTCATGGCCCGAAAAACCGGCAACAGACATGTCGTCTTCGGTGCGACAACGGCCGGGCGTCCGCCCGAGCTACAGGGTGTGGAACACATGGTCGGCCTGTTCATCAACACGCTGCCGGTGTGCATCGACGTTGAAAAGGGCAACCTTGCCCCATGGCTGCAGACATTGCAGAAACGCCAGTCCGCCTGTGCGGAGCATGACTATCTGCCGTTGCGCGAGATACAGGCCGGGCGGGGCGATCTTTTCGACTGCCTGCTGGTCTTTGAAAACTATCCCGTGCCCCGAGACATATCGGCGGAAGCGACGTTCGCCGTGACCGGCGTCGACGTCGATGAATGGACCCACTATCCCCTTACCCTGTTTGCCGCTGCCGACGCCACGAAGATCGCGATTTCCGCCCGATACGACAGACGCCGCATTGCCGTGCAGGAGGTAGGGGCTTTCCTGAATGAGCTGGGGGCGACAATCGGCGAGATGGCCAGCGGCACTCCAACGGTTCCGCACGTATCCGATACGGATGCAAGGCCGGTGCATATCGACAGGCCTGCGCAGCCTTCGGCGGAAACACGCAATGATCACCCCCCTTCCGCTACCGCCTGGACGGACACGGAAGAAAGGATTGCCCGGATATGGGCAGAGGTTCTCAAAGTCGAGGCCGAGCGCAATAGCGATAATTTCTTCGACCTCGGTGGCCACTCGCTTCTGGCTGCCCGGGTCGTCAACCGGGTGCGGCGAGAATTTGCGATCAATTTTCCCGTAAAAGTCCTGTTCGACCGTCCGGTCCTTGCGGCATTTGCAGCATTCATCGACGCGCTGAAAGCAACCGCCGCGCCCGTGGGCGAACACAATGCGATTGAAATATGATACAAGGACACACAATGACAGTTCGTCCCAGGTTGATCTGCCTTCCGCCAGCCGGCGCCGGCCCGAGCCTGTTCCGGTCATGGGTTCATTCTGAGAGCGTCTTTGACGTCACCCCAGTCGCCCTGCCGGGTCGCGAAGCGCATTTCACCAAGCCGCTGCCGCGCGATATCCAGAGCCTTGCGGAACATGTGGGACACGAAATCTCCGGGCTGCTTCAGGCTCCCTATGCCCTGTTCGGTTACTCCATGGGCGCTGTGGTGGCCTATGAGCTGCTTCGGCACCTCTCCATCCGGGGCCTGCCGCTCCCGGAAGCACTCTACATTCTGGGCTCGAACGCGCCCGACCGTGTTCTCGAAGGGCGTGAGCCCATTCACGTCATGACGCGCGAGGATTTTCACCAGTCGCTGGTCGAAATCGGCGGTACGCCGGACGAGATATTACGCGACACCGAGGCGATGGCCCTGTTCGAACCCGTTCTGCGCAACGATTTTCGTATTTGCGAGACTTATGAATTTACGCCCCCGCATGTCCCTGTTACGCTTCGGGTACATGTATTCGTGGCCGATGCCGACCATCTGGTCAGCTGGAATGCGGCGCGTGCGTGGGAAAGCTGTATCGGTCAGGATGTCACCATGCATCGGATCGAAGGGGCGCATATGCTTGCTCCGCAAGCGTTTGCGCACCTCATCGGCAAACTGGGCCAGCTGTGGCAAAACGATGCGATGCAGGCAGGGGCTGTTTCAGCGAGAGAGGCATGAGCCTGATTTGAGATGCGAATCTGACGGATGCGGCAGACAATGAGACATCATGAAACTGCCGGCGTCCCCGAAGCCAGCGATATTCTGACGGAAGCGACCGTTCTCCAGCAGTCCATGTGGCCCGAAGTGCCGTGCAGCACCGGCGCAATGCTTCCCGGCTGGACAACCGCTGCCGAATTGTTTTCCAACCCTTCGGCATTGCAGGAGTTCCTGGATTATGAAGGGTCGTTCGATCCCGGCGTCGACCTCAAAAGCCGCGCCGCATTTCTGATGAGCGACTATTGCTACATCTTCTTCATGGCCACCGTGCCGTTGCTGGTTGGCCGCGGCATCGTGCCTGATATGTCGCCTGATGCCTTTTCGCTGCAGTTCTACACCCATCATGGCGAGCATGACGGAGAGCCGATGACAGTGCGGCGGGCCCGCGTCAGGCTGTTGTCACCGCAGATCTTTGCGGATCGGGATGACGGGCCGCATTCGACGGTCACGGACCACGCAGGCCTCTGCGAGCAATTCAGGATGGGCGTCGAGCAACATTTCCATCCGCTAGTGGAAGCATTGGCAAAAAGAACCGGCTTTTCGAAGAATGCGCAGTGGCGGCTGGTGGGAGACGCCATCGCCGGCAGATTTCTTGACGTCGGAAGACGGTTCGGCTGTCTCGCCGATGCACTGTCGACGGCAATGGCGATCGTCAAGGTACAGGGGTCGCCGCTGAACAACCGTCAGCTGGGGTATTTTGACCTTACCCTGCATGACACCGCATTGAAGGAACCATTCACCTACACGTTTCGCGCGCGGGGTGGATGCTGCCGGTACTATACCGTTGAGGGTGCGGAAAAGTGCCCGACCTGCGTATTGAAGTCGAGCGATGAACGGGACGCCTGTCTGCTGCAGGAAATGCGTGCCCATTTCTGCCTGAAGTAGAATTATTATTTTTCATAAATTTATTTCGACTTGAGAGTCCCATAGCCCCTTCCCTGTTCGTCTTCAGCATGAGTGGGCGGATATTGCCGCCTTTTGTCTGAATAGCTTATCGAGCGCGCGGGAGCGGGGGCTTCAATGGAATGCAAGGGAATTAACGGCAGAACGGCTCGAACCGGTCTGGCTGGATGGGTGGCGATGCTGCTCGCAACTTCGGTTTCTGCTCTGGCCATGCATGTGCCGGCCGCAGCGCAGGGCACCGGCCAGGCAAGCGCTTCGCCGCGACAGATTTCGATTGCCGCCGGGCCGCTCACCTCCGCCCTCAATCAGCTTGCCACACAAACCGGCCTGCAGATCATGTTTGACGGATCGGTTGCCAATGGCAAAAGGTCCCGTGGTGCCTCCGGCAATCTCACGCCGTCGCAGGCGCTTGACGCAGTGCTTGCCGGCACCGGCGTCCAGTCGCGTTTCGCCGGTCAAAATCAGATCGTCCTCAGCGTTGCCGCAAATAATACCGATGCGGTCGGCAGCGACGGCACGACGGTGCTGCAGGCGATTACGATTTATGGCGCCCGCAATGCCACGACGCTGGCCAGCACGTCTTCGAGCATCGGTATCGTCACCGCGCAGGAAATTGCCGATGGACAGATACACAGTTTTCGCGACAGCTTCCGGCGCATGGCGAACGTGATGGATGCCGACTGGGTGGATGGCGGCTTCATCATTCGTGGCGTCAATTCGGAAGGCCTGGTTCCCGGCGGAGCGCCGCTGGCATCGCTTTACGTCGATGGCGTTCAGCAGACGGTGCGCGGCGCACGGCGTGGCGCGCGCGGACTATTCGACGTCGAGCAGGTCGAGGTCTATCGTGGCCCGCAGTCGACCCTTTCGGGACGCGCCGCCATGGCCGGTGCAGTCTACATCAAGACCAAGGATCCGACCTTCGAGAAGGAAGCCGAGGTTTCGGCCACGATCGGCACCGGCAATCTCTACGGCACCGCATTCATGGTCAATACGCCGCTGATGGACGACCAGCTTGCCGTTCGCATCTCCGGCGAAATCCAGAGAAGCGAAAACGACATCAACTATCCGACCTTTGTGGGTTACGATCGATATAACGATTTCACGCACGACCTCTATTACCAGATCCGCGGCAAGGTGCTGTTCGAACCGGCGGAAATGCCGGAAACACGCGCTCTCTTCAGTTACTCATTCTCCCATGACGACCCCTATGTCCGCGACATTGGCGGCCCGGCAGGCGCGTCACGCTTCCGTTTCGATGAGAAACGCGGCGATTATCAAATCCCTGCCTACATAGAATATCGCCCGACCGAAGTGCATAATGTCGGACTGGAAATCACGCATGATTTTTCAGACGAGTTGAAGCTGACCTCCCTTTCAACCTTCAGCTATTCTGACACCGACCGCTTCTCGCCCAACTATGGGACCGCGGGCGAAATCAACACCTATCATGGATACTACAAGGAATTTATCGCCTCGCAGGAGCTGCGCCTCAACTATGAAGGCGACAGATGGGACTGGGTCGGCGGCGTCTATTTTTCCTATGAAGACGAGAAGAATTTCTACGACCGTACCATTCCGCTAAGCGCCACCGTCAACCGCAACCAGTTCCAGCGCAACACGCAGAAATCGTTCAATGCCGCCCTGTTCGGAGAGGCGACATATGAATTTGTTCCGACGTGGAAAATCACCCTTGGCGGACGCCTGGACTATACGGATCAGGACATAACGCAGTATCTTCTGCGGACGCAGCCGCTTGGCGGCACCCGGACGGTTCTGACGGACTATGCGGCATCCTTCCACGAAACCAACTTCGTACCGAAAATCGGTCTGTCGAAGGAACTGACGGACACCCAGACTGTCGGGGTGACCTATTCCCAGGGGTTCCGGACAGGTGGCGCCAGCTATGATTCCTTCCGGCGCACCTCCTACACCTACGAACCCGAAACGGCCTCCACCTATGAACTCTTCTACAAGGGAACATTCCTGGACGACCGGCTGACCCTGAACTCCAACATCTTCTACACCAAATATTCGGACCAGCAGGTCCAGATGCAGCTCGATCCCACGGACGCAACGACCCGCCGCATCATCAATGCCGCATCGTCGGAAGCATGGGGCTTCGAGTTCGAGCCATCGTTCAAGGTAACCGACAATCTCGAGACCTTCGCCTCGCTCGGTTATGTCCATACCGAGTTCAAGGACTTCAACGACCTTGCCTACGGCAATCTGTCCGGCCTGCCCTTCCCGGAAGCGCCTGAGTGGTCACTCGGCCTTGGCGCCCGCTACACCTTCGATAATGGCGTCTATGTCGGCGCGGACGCGAAATATACGTCGAGCTATCTGGCGCGGCTGGGCAGCCTGCCGCACGACTATCTCGACAGCCGCTGGATCGTGAACCTGCAGGCCGGCTACAAGACCGAGCGGTGGGAACTCAACGCCTTCGCACAAAACCTTCTGGACGAGGAATATTTTGTCTACAACGACAATGATGTCGCCGCCACGCTCGGCGAGCGCCGCAGCGTCGGTCTGAACCTGAAGGTCAAATTCTGATCCATTTCCTGCGCGGTTTCCACGCCGCGCAGGCTTCCATTTCTGGAGTAAAGAATGATCCTGCGATCGTTTGTCATCTTGCTGATCGGGCTTTTTGCCTCCGGTGCCTCGGCGCAATGTCCGGGCAAGTCGGTTACATCAGGGGTTTATGACGCCCCCCTCTGTGTGCCGGATGCACCACGCAGGATCGTCGCGCTTGATCCGTTCTACAATCTGGGAATGGCGCTAGAGCTGGGCCTGCCGCTGGTCGGCGCGCCGCTTTTGACCGTTCAGGACCGCGATCTAAAGAAAAAGGCCGAGGAAGCCTCCGTTTCCGATATAGGCGACGCACGTCAGCCGAGCCTGGAACGCATCGTCGCCCTCAAACCCGATCTCATCATCGGCGACGCAACGCTGCATGGCCAATCCTACCAGAACTTCGCCAAGATCGCGCCGACCGCCCTCATCGACGCAAAGGACTGGAAGGAACATTTCAGCACCCTGGCGTTGATTACCGGAAAAAGCGACGATGCGACCCGAATGCTGGCGGGCTACGAACAACGGGTCGCCGCCATCAGAACCAAGACAGGCTCCCGCACGATGTCGGTTCTGCGGGTAACGCCGAGCGGCTTTCATCTCTATCTCGACGGCCCGGCCGCCTATGCGCCCTATGCGGTTCTGCGTGATGCCGGCGTCAAGCGAAGCGCTTATGAAACGACGCAGGATAATACCGTCTTCAAGCGGCCCGAATGGGAAGACCTCGCCCTTCTCGACGGCGACATCCTCCTTTACGTCGTTGCCGCCGGATATGACGCGAACCAGGACGATGCGCTTGCCGCGCGCACGACCAGCAACCCGTTCTGGCAAATGTTGCCGGCGGTCGCCTCTGGAAACGCCCACCGGGTCACGCGCGAAACATGGATGGGCTTCAACGGCATCGGCTCCGCAAACAGGGTTCTCGATGACATCGAGCAATATCTGCCGGGCAAACCGTGATACCGTTTCGCAGACCGTCAGGAGCAGACACACCGATCCATTCCCGCCGTGCAGAGTTTTCCTGTGCGGCACTGCTCATTCTTGCAATCGCATGCCTGCTGGTTTCTGCGGTCGTGGCCATAACGGCCGGGCCAAACCCCATGTCGCCGTCAACGGTGCTTTCTGCAATCTTCCGCTTTGACGGCTCGCGCGATCATCTCGTCGTGACATTGCTGCGCCTGCCCCGCGTTGCAGCGGCGATGATCGCCGGAGCCGGCCTTGCAGTATCAGGCGCAATCATGCAGGCGGTAACAAGAAACCCTCTGGCGTCGCCGGGTCTTCTTGGCATCAATGCCGGTGCAGCCTTCGCGGTCGTCGCCAGCCTGACGATCCTTGGCACTTCGGGTGGCAATGCGCAGGTCTGGTATGCTTTTGCCGGTGCGGCACTGGCAGCACTGTGTGTTTTCTTCATCGGTTCCGTTGGCCGCATCGGCGCGACCCCGCTAGCGATGGTGCTGGCCGGGGCGGTGGTCGCAACATTCCTCACCTCGCTTACCACGGCAATTCTGATCTTCGACCAGACGACACTCGATGCGGTGCGCCTGTGGACCGTCGGTTCCTTGAGCGGCCGGACGATGGATCAGGTCTTCACCGTCATGCCTTACTCGCTTGCCGGACTGTTCGGATCACTTGTCCTTGCCCGACATCTGACGACCTTGAGCCTTGGAACCGATGTCGCCACCGCGCTTGGCCAGAACCCGGCCCTATGGCGCAGCCTGTCGGTCGTCGTCGTCATTCTCCTGTCCGGCAGCGCCGTCGCACTTGCCGGACCGGTCGGCTTCGTCGGTCTCGTTGTGCCGCACATCGTGCGCCTGGCAATCAGCGTCGATTACCGCTGGGTCGTTCCCTTCAGCGCCGTCATCGGAGCGATCATCGTGGTCGTCGCCGATCTCGCCGGACGGATCATCCTCGCCAACCAGAGTTTTCCTGTTGGCGTCACGATGGCGCTGATTGGAGCGCCGTTTTTCCTCTGGCTGGCGCGTTATCGCACGGGGGCAGACAAGCCGTGACACGCGCGATAACTGTTCTGATCATTCTCAACCTGCTGGCCGTGGTTGCTGCAATGATGTGGGGCGACCAATCGATTGCCTGGAGTGACGTTGCCAATGCAGTCATCGGTGGGGCCTCACCCGACCTGCAGATGATCGTCATCGAATTCCGGCTATCGAGGGCTATTCTGGCCCTGCTTGCGGGGGCAGGCCTTGCCGTTGCGGGAACGATTTCGCAAACCGTCATGCGCAATCCCCTGGCGGAACCCGGCGTTCTCGGCATCAATGCCGGCGCAGCGCTTTTCGCAAGCGTGGTGATCATCGTTTTTACCGATGTTTCACCAGCCGTTCTGCCGTGGGCCGGCTTTGCGGGGGCCGTCACCATGGCGGCGGCGGTTTACGCCCTGTCCTGTAAACGCGGAACCTCCTCTCTGCGGATCATCCTTGTCGGCATCGGCTTAAGCGCGCTCGCCGGCGCGGGAACCAGCTTTCTGACCGCATTCGGCAATGTCGTTGATGTTCAGCGCGCGATGATCTGGCTTTCGGGCAGTGTCTACGGCGCCGACTGGAGCAAGGTCCAAAGTCTCCTGATCTGGCTCGCCGCTCCGCTCGCGCTGAGCTGGTTCTCCTGCCGGCAACTGGATCTCATCCGTTTCGGCGACGATGTGGCAACGGGCTTGGGACAGAGGGTCAATCTCATGCGGGCATTCCTGATACTGCTCTGCACGTTGATATCGGGAGCGACCGTCGCCATGGTCGGGCTTGTGGGTTTTGTCGGACTGATCGCCCCGCATATTGCAAGGCGGATCGCCGGCCATTCCCATCGAGCCCTCATTCCCGTTGCCGGGCTGACGGGCGGTCTTCTGCTGTTGATTGCCGATATTGTCGGCCGCACGGTCATCGCACCGGCGCAGCTACCGGCCGGTATCGTCACGGCCCTGCTGGGTGCTCCGTTTTTTGCCTATCTTCTGAAGGGCCGCAGGCATGTCTGAACACTATCGCCTCGCGACACGAGCGCTTTCCCTTGGATATAACGGCTCCGTCATCGTCGACGACCTGAACCTGGAAATCCCATCCGGGCGCTTCACCGTTCTCGTCGGCCAAAATGGCTGCGGCAAATCCACGATACTGCGCGCGCTTGCCGGGCTTCTCGCCCCGATGAAGGGAGAGATATTTCTCGATGGCAGGCCGACACGCAAAATGCCATCACGGGAACGGGCAAAACAGATCGGCGTCCTCACGCAAGGGCCGCAGGCCCCGGAAGGGTTGACGGTCGCCGAGCTGGTCCGTCAGGGGCGTTATCCGCATCGCAGGCTTTTCGAACGATGGTCCAGCCGTGATGAGGATGCCTGCGCCCATGCCCTTGATCTGACCAACATGACGTCGCTCTCCGGCCGACAGGTGGAATCCCTGTCAGGCGGCCAGCGACAACGCGCATGGATCGCCATGGCGCTCGCCCAGGAAACGGACATTCTTCTTCTCGATGAACCGACGACGTTCCTCGATCTCGCCCACCAGATCGAGATACTGGATCTGATCCGGCAGCTTGTTCATGATCGGGGTCGCACCATCGTCGCGGTGCTCCATGATCTCAATCAGGCTGCCCGTTACGCCGATGAGATTGTTCTCATCAGGGATGGCAAGATATTTGACGCCGGAACGCCAAGCGCCGTCATTACGGATAGGAATGTTCTCGATGTCTTCGGCGTCAACGCCGTCATCATGCCGGATCCGCTTTCGGGAACGCCGATGTGTGTCCCCGTCCCGTCCCGCGGCTGAGGCGAGCTGCGACCTGTGGCGGCCTCGCAACATTGGTTGGCTTTTTCGTAAATTACAATCCTGCCTCACGCATCCCCACGCCTTCCTCCGCAAGGCCAAAAGATGTAATGAATCCAGACATAAACATGATAAAAAATATCCTCTTTTGTGCGGCGAAGGATTTTTTCTCGGCACAAACCGTAAATCATTGCACTTGCATCGCTTTTTACCCACCAGTAGAAATTCCTCCACGGCGATGATGGGTCAAAACTCTGCTGCCGGATGATGACTTGGGTCGGACGAAGGCCTTGGAGAGCTGCGGTTTGCGCTCCTTGTTCGCCCCTTCAGTTGTCGCAGATTGCAGCTTGCGGAGGATCAGGAAAGCGATGCGGACGTCGACGGCCAGCCTCAATGAAAGTGACGGAACCGACCTGCTGAACAGGGCGATCGTCGAGCATTACGGCGACATCATCAAGGCAGTGGGCGGACGCAGCCGGTCAGACGGGGCCGCGCGGGAAATCGTCCACGATCTCTATGTAAAACTGGCATTGCAGCCGGACGCGCTCTCCGGCAAACGGTCGATAAAAGCATTTCTGTGCCGCGCCGCATCCAATATGCGGATTGACAGGATCAGACGCGAGCAGTTCGAGTCCCGGCTTTTCTCCGGCTCCGATGAAGATGCAAGGGCAGTCGTCGCGATGGACAGCGCTCCCGATCAGGGACTGGCGGTCGAGGCGCGGCTGGCGATCCTGAAACAGGCCATTGCCGACCTGCCCGAAAAACGGCGGACGGCATTCGTGCTGCACAGGCTGCATCATCTTTCACCGGACCAGATTGCCGCAAAGCTGAAAATTTCGCGCAATATGGTCGACCGGCACCTCAGGCGTGCGCTCAGCCATTGCCTCGACCGCCTTTTCGAAATGGAGTAAACATCCCAATCCACGCAGTTCATTCGTCTACACATTGGAGAGCATAATTGGAGCGTTCCGTGCAACGTAGACGTCTGACGCGCGACCAGCGCAAGCGAAACAGAGATGCGGCCGACTGGGTCTTTCGCAACCGCGACCCAGAGCAGCCCGAAACGGAGCGGGCGGAGTTCCGTCGCTGGATGGAGCAGGACCCGGAGAACTGTCGGGCCTACACGGCCGCGAAGCGCATTCTCGGCGAAGCGAGAACTGCGATCCGCTCCGATGCCGGGCTTCGTGACATGCCGGTTGAGACCTCACCACGCGGGCGCAACGCGATCATCTCTTCAATCGTGGCAATCATTTCGGCCGGTGCACTCTTCATTGCCCTGGATGGCCCCATGCGTCTGAGCGCGGATGTCATGTCCGGCGCCGGCGAAATGCCGGAAGTCACGCTGGAAGATGGTTCACGGGTCCAGTTGAACGCATCGTCGGCAATCGCACTCGATTTCACCGGCAGTCGAAGGACGGTTCGGCTCCTGCGCGGGCAGGCGTTCTTCCAGGTGGCTCCGGATGAAAAACGTCCGTTCTCCGTCAGCACCGAGGATACGCTGGTCACAGCACTCGGCACGGCTTTCGATGTTCGCCAAAGCGCGACGGACACGCGTGTTGCCGTGACGGAACATTCCGTAAGGGTAGAGTTCAAGACAGAGGGCAGTACCCCGGTGAAAATCGCGGAAGGTGAAGAAATGCTTCACCTGAACGAGACAGGCGAAAGCACGATCCGGAAAACCGATGCCGTGACTGCTCTCGCCTGGCGTCGCGGCCAGCTCACCGTGGACAACGTGCCACTTTCCTATGTTATCGAGGAAATACAGCGGCATTTCCGCGGGCGCATCGTCATAGGAGATGAAGCGACCGCTCGACGGGTCGTCAGCGGCACGCTCTTCGTTACCGATACGGAGGGGGCGCTGAACTTCCTGCGCACCGCCCTCAAGGTTCAGACATACAAGATTGGCCCCATCATCGTCGTAACGTCCTGAGCCGATTGGCTGGGCTGCGGACTATCCGTAGCCCCGATTTTTCCGTGGGGATATCGGATGGCGTTCACTTCTGAAAGGAGTGGATCACGCCCCACCCGCTCGCCTGAAATCTGACCGTCAGGCGCGCATCACGGCCTATCGCACGGCCTGCGCGGATTTGATGGAATCCGCCAGAATATCCAGCCCAAGGTCGATTTCGGCATCCGACACGGTCAGCGCCGGAGCGATGCGGAAAACGCCGCCCATGCCGGGCAGCTTGACGATATTCATGCTCATGCCGCGCAGCATCGCTTCCTGCATGATGCGCGCACCGAGTTCGAAACCCGGAGCCTTCGTATGCCGGTCGGCCACGACTTCCAGCCCCAGCAGCAGCCCGCGACCGCGCACGTCGCCGACGCATTCAAACCGCTGCTGCAGGGATAAAAGCCCGTCCTTCAGGCGGTTTCCGCGGGTAATCGCCTGTTCCACAAGACCGTCACGCGCAACCACGTCAAGGACCGTCACACCGACAGCCGCCGGCAGCGGATCGGACACATGCGTCGTATAGAACAGGAAACCCCTCTCGAAGGCCTTTTGCTCCACCTCGGCGCTTGTCAGCACGGCTGCGAGCGGCAGGCCGGCGCCGAGCGTCTTGGAGAGCGTCATGATGTCGGGCGTCACGCCATCGCGCTGGAAGGCGAACATGTGCCCCGTCCGGCCAACGCCGGTCTGGGCCTCGTCGAGGATGAGCAGCATGCCGCGCTCCTCGCATTTCTTCTTCAGGGCGGCGAGATAACCGGGCGGCAATTCGAGAATACCGCCGCTTGAGAGGATAGGCTCGGCAATGAAGGCGGCGAGATTGCCGGTCGACTGGCGATCGATCAGTTCGAAGGCATCGTCAAGCTCGGCCTGCCAGTCATTCGATCCATCCGGGTTGCGGAAGCGTGGGCGATAGGCATTCGGGGCCGGAATGACGAGCGAACCGGCCGTTGCCGGGCCATAACCCCTGCGGCCGGCACTATAGGTGGCAGACGCCGCAGCGCCGGTCATGCCATGCCAGCTCTGGGCAAACGCCACGACCTCATGGCCGCCGGTGACAAGCTTTGCCATGCGGATCGCCGCTTCATTGGATTCCGCCCCTGTCGTCAGCAATTGCACACGGTCGAGACCGGGCGCCAGCGCCGCCAGCCGTGCCGCAAGTTCGACGACGGGGCGCGACAGCATGCCGGAGAAGAGATGCGCAACCGAGGCCATCTGCCGGTTGACGGTGGCGACGATATCCGGGTGGGTGTGGCCGATCAGGGCGCTCATCTGCCCGGAGGTGAAATCGAGAATGGCGCGGTCATCCGCATCATAAACGAAACTTCCCGCGGCGCGTTCGACGATGATGTCTTCGAAGGCCGGCCCATAGCGGGTCAGGTGTTTGTTGGCGGCGGCCCAGAAGGCCGGTTCATCGTTCAGCGAAATGGCGTTTTTCGAAATGTTGTCCATGGCACGTTCCCCAAAGAGGTGATCCTGAAGAACGGTAACAGGCCCTTGCGCAGGCAGTCCAATTGATAGTATCTGAAGCAGATATCGATAATTTTGATATCTATATGCTCGACCTTACGCTTCTCAAGAACTTCGTCATCGTCGCCCGCGCCGGCTCCATCAGCGTCGCCGCCATGCAGGTCGGGCGCACGCAATCGGCACTCAGCACACAGATGCAGCGGCTGGAAGACCAGGTGGGCCACAGCCTGCTGCAACGAACGGGTTCCGGGGTGCGGGTGACTGCGGCGGGAGAAAAGCTGCTTGCGCATGCCAATGCGCTGCTTGCCCGGCACGATGAAATCCTTGCGGATATGAGCGAGGCGATCCTTCAGGGGACCGTCAGCCTTGGATGCCCGGAGGATTATTCCATCGCCTTCCTGCCGGAACTGCTGCGGGGCTTCTGCGCAACCTACCCGAAAGTCGACCTGCGGATGGTCTGCGCGCCGACCATAGAGCTGCATCCGCTGCTGCGCCGCCGCCAGATCGACATGGCGCTGGTCTCACAGGCCGATCCTGATCATCCCGAGGTTCTGCGAAGGGAGAGTTTCGTCTGGGTGGCGGACAGACCGGAACCCGACCTGCTGGCCAAGGACGTGTTGCCGCTGGCGCTCTCGGCACCGGCGACGCTGGATCACCGCGCGGCCTGCGACGCCATGGAAAGCGCCAATCGCCGCTACCGTGTCGCCTTTGCCAGCACCAGCCTTGCCGGCCTCATCGCCATCGCCCGCTCCGGCCACGCCATCAGCGTGCTGACGAAAACAGCCGTTCCGCCCGACCTTCATATCGTCAAAGATGGCCTGCCGCCGCTGCCGACGATCGGAATAGCCATCGCATTTTCCGATCCCCAGACATCATCGGCGGCCAGGGCGCTTGGCGATCACATTCGTGCGGTTCTTCCGGGCCTCAGTCTTTAGCGGGATTTCCCCTGGGCCGGAGCGCCGAGGCTGAGGAGATGATAAAAGACGATGGCGCCGATCGTCGCCGTGCCGATGCCATCCAGCGTGAAACCGCCGACATTGAGCTTGAAGTTGCCGGCACCCAGCACCAGCGCGATGCCCACGGTGATGAGATTGCGCGGCTCGGAAAAATCGACCTTGTTCTCGACCCAGATGCGCCCGGCGGTCGCCGCGATCAGGCCGAACACCACGACGGACAGGCCGCCGATGACGGGCCCCGGTATCGTCTGGATCAGCGCGCCGAATTTTGGCGAGAAGCCGAGAATGATGGCAACCAGCGCCGCAACGATGAAAACCAGCGTCGAGAAAATGCGGGTAATCGCCATGACGCCCATGTTTTCGGCATAGGTCGTCATCCCGGTTCCGCCAAACGCGCCGGAAAAGATGGTGGCGATGCCATCACCAATGAAGGCGCGGCCGAGATAGGGATCGAGGTTGCGGCCGGTCATCGCGCCGATCGCCTTGATATGCCCGAGATTTTCCGCCACCAGAATGACGACGACAGGCGCGATCAGCGCGATTGCCGAAGCGGAGAATACCGGTGTGGTAAATGTCGGCAGTCCAAACCAGGATGCGGCCGCAACGCCTGAAAAATCCACGGGCTTGCCGAGACCGAGGCCGTTGGCCAGCACCAGATAGGCGATGTAGGCAATGGCGCCACCGAGAAGGATCGGTAGACGCCGCGCCATGCCGGGCGCATAGACCGCGATTGCACCGACGGACGTGACCGTCAAAATCGCAATCCAGCGCGACAGCTGGTCACCATCGGGATTACCGGGGCCGGTGCCGGAGGCGCTGGCAATGGCAATCGGCGCAAGCACCAGACCGATTGCCGCAACGATGGCACCGGTCAGGACCGGCGGCATCAGCCGTTCAATCCAGTTATGGCCGGCAATCATGACGATGACGCCGATCAGGGCATAAAGCACGCCTGCGGCAATGATGCCGCCAAGCGCAAGCGCGATATTAGGGCTCGCCGCACCGGCTGCGGCACCGGTTGCCACCAGCACGGGACCGATGAAAGCGAAGGACGAACCGAGATAGCTCGGCACGCGGCCACCGACGGCGATAAAGAAGATCAGCGTCGAGATGCCGGAAAACAGGATGGAGACGTTCGGATCGAACCCCATGATCAGTGGCGCAAGCACCGTGGAGCCGAACATGGCGACAACATGCTGCAGACCGAGAACCGCGGTCTGCCCGGCGGGCAACCGCTCATCCGGCATGATGCGCCCTTCGGTTTTCAGTCGCCAGCGCGGAAAATAGCCACCTGTATCGCTCATCGTCGTCTGTCCCCCAGAAAGCGGCCGGCGCGATTTGGCGAACGTCCCCGTTGCAGATCGCAGCCGCATAAAAGATTTGTCTTTATGTGATATGCGACCGTCGTTCCGGGCCGAATCGGTGGCGGCGCATCCTGTCTTCGGTAGCGCGATTGCCGACTGCTGTCATCGGGCATCAAGGGGTTACCCACCCCTCAGTTCAGCCAAACCGGCGAACGGGTTCAATCTCACAGATCGATGTCATCACCTTGCCGCGCCCTTCACCCTTGGCGCGGTAAAGCGCTTCGTCAGCGCAGCGGAAGGCCTCATCGCAGGACGTTTCCGCCCCGATGACGCTGCTCAACCCGAAGGACGCACCGATGATCATCATGCTGTCATCGACAACATAGGGCTCGGAGAGAAGCAGGCACAGCTGCCGGCAGCGCATCTCGGCTTCGGCAAGGGAAATGGCGGGCATCAGCACTGCAAACTCGTCCCCGCCCAAGCGGAACGCCACGTCGCGGTCCTGACAGGCTGCGCGAAGGCGGGTGGCAACCGCCTTGAGCAAGGCATCCCCGGCGGCGTGTCCGTGGCTGTCATTGATGGCCTTGAAACCGTCGAGATCAAGACAGGCGACAGTCAGGTCTCCCTGCTGCGACAACCGGGTGAATTCGGATGCGACGAGCGACCTGTTGGCCAGCCCGGTGAGGAAATCATGGGTGGCAGCGTGCCGCATCTGTCTTTCGGCCTCGACAAGCGAATGAACCGCGCGGCGGGAAATCCGCACCGCGAAGATGCCACCGGCTATGAGCACGACAAGAACCGTGACGGCAAGCGGCATGGACTGACGGAGCAGATCCCGCGCCGGGGTCAGCGGCTGCCAGGACAGCGCCTGTGTCTGACCATTCGGCCCCATGGCAATTTCCACCCTTGCGCGGTCTGCCGGAACGCTGCCGGCCGGCCCAACGGAAGCATCGTCCAGAAGGAAGCGGTTTCCGAGGAATTCCTGCAGGCTGCCAGCAATGGGGATTGCGGAAACCAGTACCGGCGCGCGTTCACCGCGAGGCATTGCCGTCCTGAAATCGGGCTGAAAAAGGCTTGCCGTCAGAAGGACAGCATCGTCACCGATCACCTCAATCTTGCTGAAGGCGATCGGCTGCGGAATACCCTCTGGCCTTTCGCCACGTTCCTTTTCGCGAACGGCATCCACGAGTGAGCGAGCGTCCTGCGCAATCACCTCTGCCTTTCGGGCAAAAAACGGGCGTTGCAGTACCTCGTCATCCGTCTTCGAATAGATGAGATCACCGTCGCCGTTGAGAATGCTGACGAAACGCGTGCGCGAAGTGCCGATGAGCGACCGTCCGATGTTCCGGTCGGTCCATTCCAGATCGAATGAATTGTCAATCTTCGCGATGGATTCATCCCAGATCGTCCACGCGGTCAGCGCAAATTCCACATCCGATATCCATATCGAGATGTTGCGGCCGACCAGCGTTTCCTGTCGCAGGCGGATTTCAGCATCAAGACGCGCAACGCCGTAATAGGGAATGGCCGCCAGCCCCGCCAGCAATATGGCGATAAGCACTGCGGCAGGTCCGGCAAGCCTGAGTTGGGTGAAGCGCGTCGTCATTTTATGTTCCGATTATTTGTCGGATGTCATTTTCGACACGCCACGTTTCACCGCAGTTACCACACCCGGAATTTCGGATGGGTCGGTTAACGCATGGTTCCCGGGGCCGGCGGGCGTTTTCGACGAAAGCGTACTCCGCCTTGACGCGGGAGCAATTCAGCTCCCACGTCGGGGTGGCGGACAGCAGACCGGCCGACGGGTATTATTCCGCCTTGTCGAGCGCCGTCAAAATCTCATAGGCCAGGGCGACACGATCCTCATTGGGATAGTTTTTATTGGCCAGAAGGACGACGCCGCGTTTCTGCTTCGGTATGAAGGCGACATAGGCCCCGAAACCATTGGTGGAGCCCGTCTTGTTGATGAGGACATCCTGACGCGGCTTCATCGGCGGCGTGATTTCGGAGACCGGTACCGTCTTCAAAAGGGCGCCGGAGTTCATATCCACCAGCGTCTTCAGGGCAACCGGATAGGCATATTGTTCCCAGACCATATCCTGCACCATCGCGCCGACACTGAAATAGCCCGTATGGGTATTGAGAAGCGCCTGCTGCATTTTTCCGTCCAGTGTCTCAAGGCCCATATTGGCGTTGACGAAACGGATCATGTCGCTTGCCGATGATTTGACGCCGTAAGCCTCCGAAGAAAGGATGGCCGGTGTCACGCGGGCCGGGTCGCCATTTCTTTTATAGCCCTGGGCATAATCCGCCATCTTTGCCTTGGGCACCACGGTGAAGGTGTTCTTCAGCCCCAGCCCGGGCAGCAGCGTGCCTTGCATCGCGTCATCAAAACTCTGGCCCATGGCCTTTGCGGTGACGTAACCGAGCATTCCGATGCTGGGATTGGCATAGGTGCGGTGGGTTCCGGCCTTGTATGAAGGCTTCCAGGCCTTGAGATAGGTGAGCAGCTGCTGTTCCGTCTTGACGTTGTCCGGCACCTGCAACGGGAATCCGCCTGCGGTGTGCGTGCCGAGATGCATCAGCGCGACATCGCCGAACGGCCTGCCTTTCATCGACGGAAGATAATCCGCGACCTTGCCGGACAGCGACAGCTGGCCGTTCATCTCGGCATAGGTGCTGAGCGCAACCGTGAATGTCTTGCTGATCGAGCCAAGCTCGAACAAGGTCTGTGGTGTAACGGGCTGGCCGGTGCTTTTGGACATGACGCCATAGGTGAAGACGTGGTTTTCACCATTAACACTGATGGCGACGGCAAGACCCGGAATGCCGTTTTTCTGCATGACTGGCTTTATCGCGGCATCCGTTATCGCCTTCAGCTTCGCTTCATCGGCGGCAGAAGCCTGTGTGAACAGGCCGGCCGAGAGCAGTGCCGCAAGGGCGATATGTCCGTGATTGAGTTTCATCTTTCGCATTCTCCAAAACCTCAGGTAGATGACCGGCATTTGCGCCGTCCCCAGCGAAAGAGCTTTAGCTGCCCTACATTGCACGAACAAACCATGATATCTCGGAAGAGATACAAGAAAATCTAGGTCTCAAATGGTTCGGCAATTTCTTCCCCTGAACGGTCTTCGGGCCTTCGAGGCATCGGCAAGACACCTGAGCTTCACGCGCGCGGCCATCGAACTCTGCGTCACGCAGGCGGCGGTGAGCCAGCAGGTGAAGGTGCTGGAAAAGCGGCTGGGCGTCTCGCTGTTTCAACGGCTTCCACGCGGGCTGAAAATCACTGCCGAGGGTGAAGCGCTTCTGCCCACCGTCACCAGTTCCTTCGACCAGATGGCGACCACGCTCGACAGGATCGAGGCCGGACAGGTGCGCGAATTGCTGTTTCTGGGGGTCGTCGGCACATTTGCCGTCGGCTGGCTCCTGCCGCGATTGCAGGAGTTTCAAAAGCAGCATCCCTTCATCGATATCAGGGTTTCCACCAACAATAACCGGGTGGACATGGCGGCCGAAGGGCTGGATTTCGCCATTCGTTTCGGTCAGGGCTCGTGGCACGGCACCGATGCCTTCCGGCTTTTCGATGCGCCGCTTTCACCCCTTTGCACGCCCAAACTGGCGGAGACTTTGAAAACGCCCGCCGATCTTGTCGAGGCGACGCTTTTGCGCAGCTACAGGTCCGACGAATGGAGCACATGGTTTGCGGCCGCCGGCGTGACACCGTCAGCGCAGGTGAATGCCGGGATCGTTTTCGACACCTCGCTTGGCATGATGGAGGCCGCGCTGCAGGGGCTGGGCGTGGCGCTGGCACCGCCGTCGATGTTTTCGCGGCATCTGGCGTCCGGGGCAATCATTCAGCCCTTCCCCGTCACCATATCGCTTGGAAGCTACTGGCTGACCCGGCTGCAATCAAAACCGCAGACATCCGCCATGCAGGCCTTCTCGGACTGGATTTTTGCCCATGCGGACTCTGCCTGAATTGGCTTAAAACAGCGCCAGCAGAACGCCGCCGGCAGCACAGATCACCACCACGACCCATGGCGGCGTCTTCCACACCGTCAACAGGATGAAACCCGCAAGCGCCAGCGTGAAATCCTTCGACGTGAAGATGGCGCTCGTCCACACCGGGTCATAAAGTGCGGCGCCAAGAATGCCGACGACGGCGGCATTTGCACCGCGCATGGCGGCCTGCGCCGGAAGATGACGGCGAAACCCTTCCCAGAAAGGAAGGGCGCCGACGAGAAGCAACATGCCCGGCAGGAAGATCGCGACAAGGGCGATGGCCGCACCGAAAACGCCGTTCGGCTGCGGCCCCACCACCGCGCCGAGATAGGCGGCGAAAGTGAATAGCGGGCCGGGAACGGCCTGTGTCGCGCCGTAGCCAGCGATAAATGCATCCTCCGTCACCCAGCCAGTGGCGACGACTTCGGATTGCAGCAGCGGCAGGACCACATGCCCGCCGCCTAAGACCAGTGCGCCGGCACGATAAAACGCATCGAACAAGGAGAGGCCCTGCGATCCCGCCACCGCCGCAAGCAACGGCAGCAGGCCGAGAAGCAGGATGAAGGCCGCGAGTGCGATATATCCGACGTTTTTTGGCACCCGAAACTGAAGATGGGCAGATTCCCGCGCCGTACCGTCGCGACAGAAGACAAGCCCGGCGATGGCACCGACGGCAAGCGCCAGGATTTGTCCGAATGCTCCGGCCAGAAAAACCACGCAGACAATGCCGGCAAGTGCGATGCTGGCCCGCTGCCGATCCGGCGCAAGGCTTTTCGCCATGCCCCAGACCGCCTGCGCCACCACAGCGACGGCGACGATCTTGAGGCCATGCAGCAGTCCGGTACCGACCGGCCCCTCGATCGAAGCGGCAACGGTGGCGAACAGCAAAAGCAAAATGGCGGATGGCAGGGTAAAAGCCGTCCAGGCCGCCAGAGCGCCAAGCGGCCCCGCCCTCAGGAGCCCCAGCGCAAACCCCACCTGGCTGGAAGCCGGGCCGGGAAGAAACTGGCACAGCGCCACGAGATCGGCGTAACCGGCCTCATCGATCCATTTGCGCCGCACGACAAGCTCATCGCGAAAATAACCGAGATGGGCGATGGGACCGCCGAACGAGGTGACGCCGAGCTTCAGGAAGGCGGCAAAGACTTCCCCCGGCGTGCCGTTCCCGCGGTTTTCCACTTCAGTCCCTATCGCCTGCGTTGACGGCTTCACGACAAACTCCCTGAGCGTGCAACGGCTGTTCGTCAACACATATGCCTCGAAAAACGATCTCGATATCAGACACTATTACGACAGGGATATGAAGGGGCTGGCTGCATGAACGCCAGATGGTCGTTCTGACTTTCCGGCGCGCTGTGATGCGACGGGAACAGCTTATTTTAGAGGCAGCAATTCAGAGAAATGGGATATCCATCCCCGCTCACCTGTGCCGCCGGAGAAGCCGGCAGCGGATGGGCCGGAGCAAGCGTGCATCGCGATAAGGGGCCTCATCGGGGCTGTGGGCGGGTGTTTGCGGTCAAAACCAGCGACGTCGATGCGGCGATTGTCGAGTTTTCCCGCAAAGCGGCCGCGCGGACCTATGGGGTCAGTCGCGCGCACGCCACGGGCATATTGGCCAGGGCCGAGCGGCTGGATATCCCCAGGAGAAACGGATCGAGGATAATTCCAAGTGAGGTCGCGCTTCACAATGTGCGCGTGATCTGGCCTGCCAGCTGGCATTTGTCGTCCTGTGGCTGGAGGCTTTGAGGACCTGACGGGATCAGGGACTTGCGGATGCCCCGGCAAGCCTGTCCGGTTGGAACGCTTCCAGCAATCCACGATAGGGCTTGGAGAGTGGCGCGGCATAAGCGCCGCGTTTGGCGGTCGAAAGCCCCATCCTCACCAGCGACTCGGCCTGTTTCACGGCGGCCGCGACGCCGTCGATGACGGGCACGCCGAATTCGTCGCCAAGCTCGGCGGCAAGATCCGCCATGCCGGCACAGCCGAGCACGATCGCCTCGGCGCGATCCTGCCTCAGCGCCATCGAGATTTCCTCACGCAGCCTTTCACCGGCATTCGAAGCGGGATCTTCCAGTGACAGAACGGGAATATCGGCGGCCCGCACATTGCAGCGGGCGGACATGCCATAACGATGGACGAGATGCTCCAGCGGCAGGCGCGACCGTTCCATGGTCGTCACGATGGTGAACTTCTGCGCGATGAAAGCGGCGCTCGAAACCCCAGCCTCGCAGAGGCCGATGACAGGAATATCGGCGAGCGCCCGGGCGGCATCGAGCCCGGTATCGTCGAAACAGGCGATGACCGCGGCATCTGCGCCAAGCGCCGGGGCCTTGGCAAGTTCCAGCAGAAGGCCGGGCACAGCGAAAACCTCATCGTAATATCCTTCGATGGAGACGGGACCCATGGACGAGGTGACGGCGAGGATTTGCGTATCGGCGTTGGCCACCCGTGTTGCGGCATCGGCAATGGTTGCCGTCATGGATTGCGTCGTATTGGGATTGATGATGAGGATGCGCATGTTCAGCTTCTTCAGCCGCGGGAATGGCGGCGGTTCAGGGTAACGATCAGGCCAAGCGTGGCCGCGATCACCAGGAAGGAAAACAGGGTCGTCACAGCCCCGAGCGCATAAAGCACCGGCGTCGTGACATTGGTGGTCATGCCGTAGATTTCCAGCGGCAGGGTGTTGTAGGTGCCCGCCGTCATCAAAGTGCGGGCGAACTCGTCATAGGAGAGCGTGAAACCGAACAGGCCGACACCGATGAGGCTTGGCGCAATCATCGGCAGTACCACATGGGCGAAGGTCTGCCAGGACGATGCGCCGAGATCGCGGGCCGCCTCCTCGTAGGAAGGTGAAAAGCGATTGAAAACGGCCAGCATGATCAGCACGCCGAAGGGCAATGTCCAGGTGAGATGCGCCCCGAAAGCTGATGTATACCATGAGGGTTCAAGCCCAAGCTGCTGAAAAAGAACACCAATGCCGAGCGATATGATAATCGACGGCACCACGAGGCTGGCAACCGAGAGATAAAATAGCGGCGTCGCACCGATGAATTTTCGCCGGAAGGCAAGGCCGGCCAGCAGCGAAACGATGACGGTGACCGCCATGACCATCAGGCCGAGCCCGAAAGAGCGGCGGAACGATCCGCCGAAATCACCCACCGCCTGCTGTTCGAAAAGATTGCCGAACCAATGTAGCGAAACGCCGTTCAGCGGAAAGGTCAGCCCGCCATTCGGCCCCTGAAACGCAAGGATGAGGATCGCCGACAGCGGCCCGTAAAGGAACAGCACGAAGAGAAGAAAAAAGAAGGCGAGGACGTAGAATTCGCGGCCGCGTTTTTCCTGATGCATGGCTCACAACTCCTTGCGAATATCGACGATGCGCAGGATGCCCGCGACCATCAGAAGAACGAGGATGAGCAGGATGACCGCATTTGCGGCGGCCGCCGGATATTGCAGCAGCGACATCTGGTTCTTCATCATCAGCGCCACGGAAGCGCTCTGCCCGCCGGACATCACCTGAACGGTGGAGAAATCGGCCATGACCAGCGTCACCACGAAAATGCTGCCGATGGCCATGCCGGGCTTGGCAAGCGGAATGATGACGTTTGAGAGCGTCTGCCAGCCCGTCGCGCCAGCGTCGCGCGCCGCCTCGATCAGCGATTTATCGATACGCATCAGCGTGTTGAAGATCGGCGTCACCATGAACAGCGTGTAGAGATGCACCATGGCCAGCACCACGGCGAAATCCGAGTAGAGCAGCCACTCGACGGGCGCGGGCACGATGCCGGCATTGACCAGCGCGCCGTTGACCAGCCCGTTGCGCCCCAGAACCGGTATCCACGAAATCATGCGGATGATGTTCGATGTCAGGAACGGCACGGTGCAGACGAGAAACAGGATCATCTGCATTGTCGTGGTGCGAATATGGAAAGCCAGGAAATAGGCGACCCAGAAACCGCAGAACAGCGTGATCGCCCAGACGATGGCGGCGTATTTCAGGGTATTGACATAAGTTTGCCACGTGACCCAGGAACCGAGCGTTTCCAGATAGTTGAAGGTCACGAAATCAGGATACATCTGGGCGAAGTCATAATCCCAGAAACTGACGATGGCGATCATGACGATCGGCAGAGCCAAGAAAAAGCCGAAGATCAGGAAAAGCGGCGTGGCCTGAACATAGGATACGAGCTTTTGCGGCAGCGCGAAGCTGCGGGGCGGCCTGTCCTTTTTGTCGCTGACGCCGATGAGTCTGACCGTCACCATGGTTATGCCTTTCGCTGGATTTGCTGAAGCACCGGCGGCAAAGGCCGCCGGTTTTGTCCGTGAGACATCAGGCCGCGATGAATTCGTTCCAGCGGCGAACCATGTAGCGGTCTTCGTCCATGACGGAGTTCCAGCACGCGACCTTGCCCATGCGCTCCTCGAAGGAGCCGCCATCACGCACCGCGCCGGCCTTTTCCATGATCTTGCCATCCGGAGCGATGATATCGCCCTGCGCGGGCTTGCCTTCGACCCAGTAACCCCACTCGTCGGCGGACATATGTTCCTTCGCCGTTTCCATGGCGGCGGAGTAATAGCCCTGCCGGTTGAGGTAGGCGCCGACCCAGCCGGAGGTGTACCAGTTGATGTACTCGTAGGCCGCATCGAGCTTGGCGCCGGAAAGGTGCTTGGCAAGGCCAAGGCCACCGCCCCAGGAGCGATAACCTTCCTTCAGCGGCTGGTATTTGCAGGCGATGCCCTTGGAACGGACGGCGGCAACGGCGGGCGACCACATGGACTGGATGATGACTTCACCCGAGGCCATGAGGTTGACGCTTTCGTCGAAGCTCTTCCAGAAAGCACGGAACTGGCCGTCTTTCTTGGCCTTGATGAGGAAGTCGATGGTCTTGTCGATCTCCTCCTTGGTCATGTTGCCCTTGTCGGCATATTTGATGTTGCCCATGGCTTCCATGATCATCGCCGCATCCATGATGCCGATGGACGGGATGTTGAGGATCGAGGTCTTGCCCTTGAACTTGGGGTCCATGATATCGGCCCAGCTGGTGATGTCGCGGCCGACGAGATCGGGGCGGATGCCGAGCGTATCGGCGTTATAGATGGTCGGAACCATGGTGAAATAATCGGTCTCGCCCTTCGCAAATGTCTTGTCGCCGGGCTTTTCGACGAAACCGACCGTATGCGGGGCGGTGCCCTGCGCCACGACGCTGTCAGGCGTCAGCTTGCCGTTTTTAAACAGCGGCACGATCTTGTCGTAATATTTGAGCTTCTTGATTTCCATCGGCTGGATGACGCCCGCCGGATAGACCTTCTTCAGGATCCAGTATTCGATGTCGGCGATATCGTAGGAATTCGGCTGGGTCACGGCACGCTGGGCGGCGGCATCGGAATCCGTCGCCGTCATCTCCAGCGTGATGCCGAGGTCGGCCTTGCACTTTTCGGCAATGGCGTTGAGGTTCGAAACACCGGTGCCGAACTGGCGGATGGTGATCGGGTTCTGCGCCCAGATGGTCGGGAAACCGGTGATGAGGCCGGAACCTATCGCCGCGCCCGTGGCGGCCGCGCCGGCTTTTAGCAGGCCACGGCGGGACAGGCCCTTCATGTTCTTGGAGTTATCGGTCATTGCAAAGTTCTCCTCTGGTTATTTTGGGGTCACTTCTCTACCCGGCCGAGCACGATGGCATCGGCCGCATTCCATGAAAGCGGTATGGCGTCACCGGTTTTGACCGGCCTTTCAAAAAAGGCGGCGTCGCTGAGAATGACGTTGAAATCCTCGATGCCCGCGCCGGTCACGGCGATTTTCACGCTCGCGCCGCGATATTCGACATTCGAGACGATGCCGGTGAAACCGAGCCCCGGCTGATCCGCCTCGCCCACCCGCACACGGTCGGTGCGCACCGCAATATCGACCGCACCGTCATCGGGAGCATCGCCACTTGCGGTGAAGGTGCCACCGCCCGCCACTTCCAGCGTAACGAGACCCCCCGACTTTTCCCGGTAGCGTCCGGAAATGACATTGTGGTCACCCATGAAACGGGCAACGAAAGCGGTGGCCGGGCGTTCGAAAACCTCACGCGGCGTCGCCGCCTGTTCGATGCGGCCGTCATTCATGACGACGATGACGTCAGCCAGCGCCATGGCCTCTTCCTGGCTGTGGGTGACGTGAACGAAGGTGATGCCCAGCGACGTCTGCAGCTTCTTCAACTCGGCGCGCATACGAATCTTGAGAAAGGGATCGAGCGCCGACAGCGGCTCATCCAGCAAAAGGGCTTCGGGATCGGTAATCAAAGCGCGCGCCAGCGCCACACGCTGCTGCTGCCCGCCGGAAAGCTGGGCGGGACGACGGCTGGCATAGGGCTCAAGCTGCATCAGTTGCAGCATCTCAAGCGCCTTGGCGCGGCGCGCTTCCTTGTCCACGCCCTTCATCTTGAGGCTGAAAGCGACGTTGTCGATGAGATCGAGATGCGGAAACAGGGCATAGGACTGGAACATCATCGCCGTGCCGCGTTTTGCAGGCGGCAGATCGGTAACCACCAGATTGCCAAGCCTGATATCACCGCTGGAAATGCTCTCGTGGCCGGCAATCATTCTGAGTGTTGAAGTCTTGCCACAACCCGAAGGGCCGAGCAGGCAGCAATAGCTTCCCGCCGGTATCTTGAGGCTTATGGCATGGACGGCGGTGGTGGCGCCATAAACCTTGGAAACGGAAGCGATGTCGATTGCTGCGGCTTTGCTCATGAACACTCTCCTGCGACGACTTTGTCATGCAGGCGGCGTGCCAATCGGCTTTACCATTGATATAAAAGAGTATTTTTGAAACGCTTGCGAAAGGCAGCAAACAGCTGCTCAAATTTACATCGATTGTTTTCGATTTATTGGCCAAATTGTATGCGATCTAAACAATCGATTGCGAAATATCGCCCTAGGAAAATGGGCGTCGCCGGGTTAGAAGAAGCGACACCGGATCCGTGACATGACCTTGCTAGAAACAACCTCTGCCGCCGTGGATGCCACAATCGAAGATCGTTCGCTTGTGATCCGAGAATCCCTGCGCAATGCCATCATCGACCGGCGGCTGGCGCCGGGAACCAAACTGTCGGAAGCCGAGGTTGGTGCGCTCTTTAATGTCAGCCGCACGGTGGCGCGCGCCGCTTTGCAAATCCTCGCCTTCGAGGGGCTGGTGAAGACCGAGCGCAACCGTGGCGCCTTCGTTTCCACACCTTCGCCGGAAGAGGCGCGCCAGATTTTCGCGTCGCGCCGCCTGATCGAGCCGGGCATCATCGCAGCGGCGGTAGGGCGCATCACGCCTGCCGATATTGCGCGGTTCCGGGACCATCTGGTCGAAGAAGCGCAATATATGAATGAGCGCGGGCCGGCCGCGCGCCGGGCGGAAATCAAGGCCTCGGGCGATTTCCATCTCATGCTGGCGGCGCTGTCCGGCAATGTCATCCTCCAGCGTTTCATGGACGAACTGGTCGCCCGCTCTTCACTGGTCGTGGCCCTTTATGGCCGCTCAGGCGTTTCGAGCTGCGGCCACAACGAGCACCTCGCCATTCTCGAGCTCGTCGCAAAGGGCGACGCGAAAAGCGCCTCAGACCTCATGCTCCATCATCTCGACCATATCGAGGCCGATCTCGACCTGCAGCCGAAGCAGGGCGTCAGCCTGAAAAATGCTCTGACACCGCTATCGTGACCATTTAGTCACCGCATGTCGACGTAAGACGGCGCCTGTTGTCGTCACCGGCCCGATACGGGCAGATCAGCTGGCCCTGAACCGGTCAAAGGCCGTAAGGTGCTTGACCGGGGGATCAGCCTCCCAGCGGTAAATCTCGGTCCGCAGGAAATGCAGTTCCTCGTCCAGCTTTTCCTCCGGTATTTCCACCCACCAGGCTTTTGGCCGGCCATCGGAACCATCCGACCAGCGGTAACCGCGTTTTTTCAGGTGATCCTTCATATCGAAGGGGCTGTTTTCCGCATAAATGCGAGCCCGGGAGCGCTGGCTGGCCTGATGCAGTTCCGCGAAGGGCGCTTCGCCCTGCCCCGGGCGCGCGTGCCCCAGCACCTCCAGAAGAGCGAAACAATCGTCGACAGCGCGATGGCCGTCGTGAAAATAGCCGGACTGCCCGATCAGATAGGCAAGTTTGCTGCCCTCAAAACCCCGTGCCCGCCAGTCGATCTCGGACACTGAACAGGCCCATGCCTTCTCGCGGAAAATCGGTGAAAAAGCCTCGCAGAACGGGCGGTCAAAGCCGGCATTATGGGCGATGATCAGATCCGCCCGGCCAACAAGCGCGCTCAGCCGGTCCATGTCTATTGCCTGTCCGGCGACCATCTCGTCGGTAATCCCGGTCAGGTGTGTGATCTCTTCCGGGATGGCGACACCGGGTTGCCGCAGGCCGCCATAAACGCCGGTAACATCGCCGATCGCGCCGTGATCGTCGAATGTGAAGGCGATGACGCCGATCTCGATGATCTCGTCGGTCCGATGATTGAGGCCCGTGGTTTCGGTATCGAGGATAATGCCCTGACGGGGGAACTCCGGCCGCGGCCGCTCGATGACCGGTCGTGGCATGAGCCTGCGTAAGACGCGGTAATTGCCTGTGGATTCAAGATACCCGGCAAGCGTCTCGTCATCCGCAACACTCGTCTTTGCCGTATCGCGACCAGCCGCTTTTCGCCCGCGTTCACCCTGGGGAAGCCGTGCTGTCGCGGAAGCGAAAAAATCCAACTGGGAGGTCATTATGCGCCTGTCCGTCGTGCCCGGAAATCGAGATTTAAGTACTCCAGCATATGTGCAGAGGCTCACGGTAACAACAGCGGTTGCTCTCATCCACAGAAACTGACCCACACAGGTTGCGGGTTGCACCTTCACGTTGCGATGATAGAAGGGAAATACCGTTCCGTGTTTCAGGAGAGAAGAAGAATGCCGATTCCATCGCTTTCCAACCCGAAGACGCTTGCTGACCAGAGCCGGTTGAAGCTGTTTCCGCTGCAAAGCGGCCCGCAATTCGCCAATGTAAATATCTCCACCGGGGCGAGCGGCATCGTTTTCACCGGCTATACGAGGGATGCGAGCGCGGACAACGACGCCTTCTCCTGCTGCGGCAGCTATACGCTGCGCAACTCCGTCCACGCCGCCATTGCCGGCATGACCAGCGACAATTGCACGCTGTTTGCCCTGAAAAGCGTCATCAATCAGCGCCCATGCCTCGCCGTCGGCGGTTTCGATGCGGAAGGCAAGACCGTGCAGCTGTCGCAGACGGAATTCGAACAGGTCACCAGACCCCTCTTTAATTTCGCCGACAAGGTTTCGCCGATCCTCGGCAGCGAACCGGCCCCGGGTATTCAGGTGCGCAGCGGCGACGCCTCCTACAATTATCAGGTCGATGCCCGCAGCGGCCGCTTCCGCTTCACCTACAAGGACAGCATGAATGGCGGGCTTTTCGGACCTTCGGCCGACGGCAATGTCTCGCTTGAGCACGACGGACACCGGCTTGCCAGAATAAGCGCGGGCGGCAGCTATAGCCAGTCGGACAATTCGATCAGCGGCTCGGCCTACCGGGATATCGATACCCGTGGTTTCGAAGCCACCGTCCGCAGCGGACAGGCCTCAGCCATGTTCGGAAGAACCTATACGGAAAACGCCATCACGCGCAAAATCGGCCTTGGTTATGGCGACACCTCGTTGCGCCGTGAGGACACGCCCGGCGGAACGATCAAGGAAAGCCTCGAACACAAGCTGGAAAAGATCACCCTGGAAGTGTCCCGCACCCGCGACCGGGCAAAGGGCACCGAATATATGCTGACGATCAAGATGCAGCTGTGACGCATTCCGAAGCCGGGGGCGACCCGTCGCCCCGCATGGGCATCGGTATCATCACGCTGCCGCCATCATCGATCATGCGCCTTAACATGATTATTTAAGTTAAGTATTGAATTCGCATCTGCCACGGGGTATCGCCTGAAGTCCAATCTCCAGGTCGGTCATGACGCAGCGCGACGACAAATTCCTTTCGGCATTCCTGAAAACCCAGTCGGATATCAAGCGATACCTGACGCGGATGACGGGCTCGCGCGAGGATGCCGAGGATCTTGCCCATGAGGCATGGATCAAGCTGGCGAGAAACAGCTCGAACGCATCCGCCGCGCCGGTGCCTTATCTCAAGCGCATCGCCAGGTCGCTGGCCATCGATCACGGGCGGGGCCGCAGGCACCGCGCCACGACCGAACAGATCGAGGATGCCCTTTCCATTCGCGACGAGCGCCCGGGTCCGGACCAGCAGGTGATCGACCGTGACCAGATCCGGCAGCTCATGCGGGTCATCGGTGAGCTGCCGGATCGACAGAGAAAGATGCTGGTCGCGGCGCGGCTGGAATTTCGTCCCTATGCCGAGATCGCGGAAGAGTTCCATGTCTCCACCCGCACGGTGGAAATGGAGATCAATCGCGCCCTCAACTACTGCATCGAGAAAATGGGACATGAGCGGCGCAGATAATTTTCGGATTTACCGTTTGTGATCGTTAGAGCTAATGAGGTTCATGTGAAATTCCGGCATCCAGACGGTTTTTTTGATAGGGGTTGCGTGTTGAACGAAGGATCCGATGCGCTCAGAAGAAAGGCCACGACCTTTATCGTCAGGCTGCGCTCCGGCGCGGCCACGGTTGAGGATACGGAGGCGCTCCGCCACTGGCGCAGCCTCAGCGCCGATCACGAACGCGCCTTCGTCGAGGCGTCGGCGCTCTGGCGCGATCTTGGCCCCGCCCTGGAAGCGCAGGCGCAGACCCGCGCCAAAGCCACATCCAGACGATCCTTTCTGGTGGGCGGCAGCCTTGCCGCCGGCCTTGCCGGTATTGCCGTCGCGCTGCCGGAACTCGGTTACCTGCCCTCCATCGGCGCAATGCTTGCGGATTTTTCAACTGGTGTCGGCGAGCAGCAGAATGTCAGCCTGCCGGATGGATCGACCGCTTTTCTCGATGGCGGCTCCGCCCTGTCGCTGGAGCGCGGCGAACGGCAGTTCGATCTCACCGCAGGTGCTGCGGTCTTCACCGTCCAGCAGGCGGCGAACAGTCCTTTTGTGGTCAAAGCCGGCAATGGCCGCGTGCAGGCCTCCGGCGGTGCCTTCAGCGTCACCCATAATGCCAGCGGCGTAACCGTGGAATGCCTGTCCGGCCCGCTCAGCGTCCACTGTCTCGGCGATGCGCAGCTGCTTCCCGGAGAGGCAATCGTCTATTCGGACGCTGGCCTTGGGGAAAAATCCGCGATCGACCTCGAAACGGCATCGGCATGGCGTGAAGGCATGCTGGTCTTCAACAACCGTCCGCTGGAAGACATCGTTGCGAGCCTGAACCGCCACCGGCGCGGCAGGATCATCATTACCCGTCAAAGCCTGCGCTCCCTGCACGTCTCGGGCGTCTTTCAGCTCAACCGGCCGCAGGACATTATCGCCCATCTTGAAGAAACCCTGCATCTTCATGCGGTCGGCGCAGGCGGAATCCTGCTGCTCGTCTGAAGTCTTTCGAACCGGAGACAGCGCTGGATTCCGGACGATCCGAAAATATTACAAAAAAACTCCACAAATCTTTTCGGGTTCATGCGCCTCGGTCGTCTTCCCTATCAGAGGCCGCAGCAAGGCGGCGAAATGGAAGGGAATACGGGGATGACTTTATTGGCGACGGGACATAAATCCGGTGGTCGCGAACGGCGTTTGAGGCTTGCAGCATTCTGCGCATCACTGGCCTGCTCCGTATCCTTGGTTGCCCATACCCAGGCCGTTGCGCAGGAGCTGCGCCAGTTTTCCATTCCAGCCGGGTCCCTCGATGTGGCGCTGACGCGCTTTGGCGCCGCAAGCGGCATACAGATTTTCTACGACGCATCCTTGACGAGAGGGCTCAAGACCTCCGGCGCAGCCGGCTCCCTGCCGCCGCGGGAAGCGCTCGGCAGGCTGCTTGACGGCACCGGCCTCAGCTTCCGCTTCACCGCGCCCGATCGCGTGACGGTTTCCAACGCCTCACAGGTACCGGAAGCAACCTCTGCGGATGGCTCGCTGGTTCTCGAAACAATCACCGTCACCGGCAAGACCGGACGATATGGCAGCCCGGACGCACCTTATGGCAACGATGCCCCGACCGCCTTCATTTCGGGCGAGGATATCGAGCGCTTCCGCGGCTCAAGCCCGGCCGACATGTTTCGCGGCACGGCCGGCGTGATGTCCGGCGAAGCGCGAAACGGCGCCGGCGCCATCGACGTCAACATTCGCGGCATGCAGGGAATGGGCCGCGTCGCCACGACGGTCGACGGCGCCGAAAATTCCGTGACGGTCTATCAGGGTTATCAGGGCGTCTCAAACCGCACCTATGTCGATCCCGATTTCATCGCCGGTGTCGACATTACCAAGGGGGCCGATGCCGCTTCCTTCGGCAATGCCGGATCGGTGGCGATGCGAACGGTCGGCGCCGACGACATCGTCAAGCCGGGCGAGAAATGGGGGCTGAAGGTCAAGGGCGGCTTCGGCACCAATTCATCAAGTCCGACGGAAGGCGCATTGAGCGGCTACAGCTACCAGTCTGGCGCAGGCACCGCGACCCCGTCTGCCGATGGCATGGACAGACCCGCCTTCCTCAAACCGACGACCGGTTCCGGCAGCGTCATCGGCGCTTACAAGGGCGAGGATATCGATGTCGTCGCCGGATATGCGCATCGCCGTCAGGGCAATTATCACGCCGGCAGTCATGGTCCTGTCGCGTCCCCGAAAAACATCGGCGACACGAAATATTGGGGCGGCACTCTGCCCAACACGATGATCAATGAAGGTCTGGCCAATTATCGCGGCGGCGAGGAAATCCTCAATACCGAGCTGGAAACGCAATCGCTTCTGGCGAAGGTCACGGCGCGTCTCTCAGACGACCAGACATTCCAGATCGGTTACATGGGATACAGAAGCGAGGCCGGCGACAGGCTTGCCTCGCGGCTGACCTCGAATACCGGACAGGCGCAGCAGCAGGAACAGACCGTCAGCACCAGCCTCGACACATTTACCGCCAGATACAACTGGAACCCCGAAGACAACGAACTCATCGACTTCAAGTCGAATTTCTATTTCAACCATCTCGAAGTCCGCAACCCCGTGCGCGGCGGGCGTGGCCTGACGCCGGAGAAGATCGGCCTGCCATCAGGCTTCCGGGTCGGCACCGATACCAATATGTGGGGAGCGGAGATTACCAACCGCTCGCAGTTCAGCCTGGATTACGGCGATTTCGACCTGAATTACGGATTTTCCTACCGCGCCGAAGACACCAAGGGCAGCGACCATACCGCCGTTCTGGAGGGCTGGCTGACCCCGCGCGACGCCATTCGCCATGAAGGTGCAGCCTTTGCCAAGGCAGCTTACAAGCCGGTGGACTGGCTTACCCTTAATGGCGGCCTGCGATATTCCCATTACTGGGTAGAAGACCGATTTGATCCCTATGAGCGTTATCAGGCGCGGGACAAGCCGGTTGGCCTGAAAGTGGATGACGGCGGGTTCAGCCCATCTGCCGGAGTGACGCTGGAACCGTTCGACAACACCCAGTTCTACGTCAATTATTCGAATACGCTGCGCTCGCCATCCATCATTGAATCCGTCTCGGCTTTCAACAGCGTCATCGCGAATGCCGGCGTCCTGCCGGAGCGCTCCAGCAACTGGGAAATCGGCACCAACATCATTCGCGACAGCATCTTCTCCGACGATGATACCGCCATGATCAAGTTCGGTTATTTCAACTGGGATGTGAAGAATTACATCTCGCGCACCGTCGTGACCGAACCGCAGCTGACCCTGAATATCGGCAATATTCCGCGCGCCAAATTTTCCGGTCTCGAACTTTCCGGCCGTTATACCAATGGCGGATTTTCGGCAGATCTTTCCGCCAACTACTTCCTGAATGTCGAATATTGCCGCACGACCCAGACCTGCGACAGCAAGTCTCTCTATGGCGACTACGCGACGAACCATGTTCAGCCGGAATATACGGTCGACCTGACGCTTTCGCAGAAATTCCTCGAGGACCGGCTGACGGTCGGCGGCCGCGTCTCCTATGTCGGCCCGCGCGCCATCGGCCACGGCGACGTCACCGCGCAGGGCGCGTCGCAATTCATCGCACTTGTCGACTGGGAGCCCTATACGCTGGTCGATCTGTTTACCGAATACAAGATCAACGACAACATGACCGCGAGCCTGCGGGTGGAGAACCTGTTCGACCGTTTTTATGTCGATCCGCTCGGCCTCGTCACGCAGCCCGGTCCCGGCCGCACCATCTATGCCAGCCTTACCGCGACGATCGGCGGCGGCGAGGCCCTGCCCGGCCTTTCCCCCTTCAGCAGCCCGACGGACGCATCCTTCGTGCGCGACTGGACCGGCTTCCATGTGGGTGCCCATGCCGGCGGCGATTTCCTGAATTTTGCCGGAAATACGACCTCGCTGGATGGCACATTCAACGATGCCGCCGCACGGGAATCGGCCGATTTCAACCTGCGGGGCGGTGCGTTCGGACTGCAGGCCGGTTATGACCGGCAGCTGGAAAACGGCTTTGTCGTCGGCGTCGAGGCCGATTACACCAAGACCTATCTTCGTGGCCTCGAAAAGTTCGGTTCCACCGATCCGGTGCTGGCAAAGAGCGGCCACGTGGACGCAACGACCAGCTACGATATCGACTGGACGGCCGGTCTGCGGGCGAAGCTCGGTTATGCCGTGAATGACAGGCTGCTCGTTTACTCTACCGCCGGCCTGGCGCTGGCGAAAGAAACCCAGTGGCGCGACCAGTATATTTCAGACGGCGCGAGCGCGACCAATCCTCTCGGCTCCGAAACGACGGCATTCTTCGTGGAAAAGGCTTCCGGAACCCGTGCCGGCTTCACCATCGGCCTCGGTGCGGAATATGCGCTGAACGACAATTGGTCGATCCGTGCGGATTACAGCTACAGCCATTTCCGTGCCAAATCGTTCAAGTTCAAGGACGCCCGCGCCGGCACCGGCAAGGATTATCGCACCAGTGAGCAGACGGGCACGGAGATGGTCGATCCCGGTTTAAAGGGCGATCCGAACATGGCCTGGCTTTGCGATTCCATGCCGGAAGTCTGCGAGCCCTATGAATCGCCGATCTACGAATATGTCGATCATGTCGGGACTTCCGGAATTACCAATGGCCGCAACGCTTCCAACTCGCTGAACCTGCATGCCATCAAGGTCGGGCTGAACTATCGGTTCTAAGGACAATCTCCGCAATCTTTCGAGCCGTGCGCCTGCCGGGTGCGCGGCTCGTGTCCCACAGGCACATAAGGTCGCTCACGAAGCCGGACGATTGAGAATAGTTTCGCAACTCGCGGGATTGCCGATGATCTCGCTCGTCCTGATGATGGAGCCCGTATCCGCGGTGATCTTGATGATGCAATCGCGGCGATGCTCCTTGATTTTCATGCCCTCCGTTTCCGTCATGCGGGTCTCGCCGTTCACCGTCTTGTATTCGCGCCGGTTGCTGAGGCCGGCATAAGTCTCCACATCGACCTTCAGCCAGTAGGATTCGGTCGCGCCGTTTTCGATGATGACCTTGTTGGGGCGGCCGAGCCTTGCGATGGCGGCATCACGGGGCTGGCCCACAAAGCCGGCGACCGTGCGGGAAATCTCGGTTTCCCCAACGCTGGTGCACGCCGCAACAATGCCAAGCACGGCAGCCAGACACCCAGTTTCAACCCATTTCATGCCACGTCATCCCCTCATAAAGATTGCCGGCCACAGGCGTTGCGGCCGTCACGAAAGTGCAAATCTAGGCATGATCGTTTTGCGCCGAAAGAAGCGGCGAACGAAATGCCGATCAACTTGTTATGATCGGCTTGCACGGGGCGGTGGTGGTCCACGCCGGACATTGGCCCTCCGCTACCGGTTGCGGAACACCGTGCACGGCACGCCCGCCTGCCGGATCTCCCCGCAAAGCCGGTTGGCTTCGGCGCGGGTCTCGCGGCCGATGCGGGCGGCATAACGCGGGCGTGAACCGAAATTCCCGCCTCTTTGCCTGATGATGAGGGCCCGCTCCGCATTGAGCGGCTCCGATAACCCGCCGATCGCGCGGGTAAACAGCCGGTTCGCCACCGCCGGATTGTAGTGCGCGGCAAGCTGCACACCCCAGGGTGCCCAGTCGGCCGAGGAGACGAGGACCGGATCGTTCATGGTGCGGGTGTCTGCCAGACGCAGACAGGCATCGATGAAGGACCGGCTGTCATCCAGCGCCGGGGCGGCCTTTTCCGGCGGATTGTCCTTCCAGTTTTCAACGGGATATCCGGTGATGGCAAACACGTAATCGCGGGTTTCCATTGGCAGGCGGCCGGTGGCGATGAACGTCCGCAAGCCCGCCTCGCCGGCATTATAGGCTGCGGCGGCAAGGCCGAAATTGCCGAACCGGGCATTCAGCTCGGAAAGATAACGCGACGATGCCTCAAGGGCGGCAATGATGTTGAAGCTGTCTTCGAGGCCACGCAACCTTGCCGTTCCGGGCATGAACTGGGCGATGCCTTCGGCACCCTTGGGACTGACCGCATCGGCCCGGAACAGGCTTTCGCGCCAGATGAGCCGGGCGAAATAATCCGGCGGAACGGAATGGCGGGCGGCCAGAACCTCGATCGCGCGGCACAGGTCACTATTGTAGCTGTCCGCCCGAATGCACAGTTCCGGCGCAATGGCATGGCTGTAGGCACAGGCGTTTTTCGCCTCCGCCGGCTCCCCGGCCCGAGCGCCGCCGCCGGCTGTCGCCAGCAGGCAGAAGGCAAGAGCGACACGGCCTGTCCATATCCCTGCCAAGCGAACGACCCCCGCAAATTCCTGACGCGAAGCACCGATTATCGGGCAATTGCGAAAATATGCCCGCACCTTCGGTCTTGTTCAATGGAAGTTTCTGTTTCGGGCGCCATCAACGGACATCCGCACCGATTGTAGGGCTCGTCACAGAAAACCAGCCAGCCCGGCTACCGGACTGGCTGGAAGCTCTGGTTTACCCGCTTTAACAGGAAATCTTCTAGAATTCCTGCCACTCGTCATGATTGACCGCCAGCGCGGCGGATCCACGCGACGCGACGGGGCGGGATACCGGACGGCGCGGATGGACCGGCGCCGGCCGCGCCTCCGGGACGCTTCGCGAAGACGAAGCCGAACGCGGCGCCTCATCGAACCTGAATTGCCCCAGAAGCTCGAACAGGGCGGTGGCTTCCCGGGCAAGGCTGTGGCTGGCGGCGGTCTGCTCCTCCACCATCGCAGCATTCTGCTGCGTGCCCTGATCGACCGTGTTGACCGCCTGATTGATTTCCGCAAGCGCCGTGGACTGCTCACGCGCGGCTTCGACGATCGCCACGACATTAGTGTTGATATCTCGCACCTGCTCCGCGATTTCCTGCAGGGCCGATCCCGCTCTGGTGACCAGACCGACGCCGTTTTCCACCTGCGACCCCGAGGCGTTGATGAGGCTCTTGATTTCCTTCGCTGCCGTTGCCGAACGCTGCGCCAGTTCGCGTACTTCCTGCGCCACGACGGCAAAGCCCTTGCCCGCCTCGCCGGCTCGCGCCGCTTCCACGCCGGCATTCAGCGCCAGAAGGTTGGTCTGGAAGGCGATCTCGTCGATCACGCCGATGATGCTGGAGATTTCCCGCGATGATTTTTCGATCTGGTCCATGGCGCCAATCGCATCGCGCACCACCTGGCCCGAATGTTCGGCATGGTCGCGGGCCCGGGCGACGATCTTGCCGGCCTCTTCCGCACGCCGGCTGGAATCGTTGACGGCCGTGGTGATTTCCTCCAGCGCGGCGGCCGTCTCCTCGATCGAGGAGGCCTGCTGTTCCGTGCGTTTGGCGAGATCATCGGCAGCGGAGCGTATCTCGTTCGAGCCGGAGGAAATCGCGCCGGCATTTTCCGATACCAGCGTCATCGCTCTCTTCAGCTTTTCCGAGGCCGCGTTGAAATCCGTCCGCAATCTCTCAAGCGAGGGGATGAATGGCTTGTCGATGCTCTGCGACAGATCACCCTCGGCGAGATCGGTGAGGCATTGCGCGAGCTTCTCGACATTCTCGACACGGCCGGTCACATCTGTCGCGAATTTGACGACCTTGAACACCCTGCCGTTGAGATCGAAGATCGGATTGTAGGAGGCCTGGATGAAGACCTTGCGGCCGCCCTTGCCCAGACGCATGAATTCATCTGCCACGAGATCGCCGCCGGCGAGCCTTTCCCAGAACTGCCTGTATTGCACGGACTGCGTATAGGCCGGTTCGCAGAACATCGAATGGTGCCTGCCCTGCACTTCCGCCAGCGAATAACCCAGCGCCGCCAGAAAATTCTCGTTGGCCGTCAGGACCTCGCCATTGGGAGAAAATTCAATGATGGCCTGCGCCCGCGAGAGGGCGTCGATCTTGCCCGCATCTTCCGCCGCCTTCAGTTTGCGCCCGGTGATATCGGTGGCGATCTTGATGACCTTTACCGGCTTGCCACGGCGAAATACCGGATTATAGGAAGCCTCGATCCAGACTTCCCTGCCGCCCTTGCCGATGCGCTTGTATTGCTGCTGGTCGAACTGACCGGCCGAAAGCTTTGCCCAGAAGGCCTTGTAATCCTGCGAAGACACAACAGCAGGTTCAACGAACATGCTGTGATGCCTGCCGACGATTTCCGAAAGCTCATAACCGAGTGCGCGACAGAAATTCTCGTTGGCGGTGAGAATTTTCCCCGAAAGGTCAAATTCTATGATGGCTTGCGACTTGGAAAGCGCGGTAAGAACCGCGAAAGCATTGGCACCACGATCAATGAAACTCACGAGCAATTCTCCGATGACAGATAAATGATTTCTGTTGAAAATCATTCAATAATATTACGATTACATCGTTAAACAATATTTAATGATAAAGTTGACATTCGAAAACTTGTTCGACAGGCGAGTGCCAGCATCAAACCGTATTGCATTTCTTTTCGCAGTTTTATCCGTCCGGCATAAAGCGCGAAGACGCAACGTAACAATCACGCATTATTGCTGTTTATACTTCAGACGCCGGACGAATCGGATAGGGCTGTCCTTCGCCGAGACGATCCGGCCTGTCGTCATCTTCGGGAGGAACCATGATTGATGCCGTAACCGCGCTTGCCGTATGGACCTATATTGCCGGATTTCTGTTTCTGACGGCGCGGCTGGCAAGAAAGACGGGAGAGCCGATCTGGCTTTTCGCAAAAGGCCGCGAGCGGCAAACCCTGCCCGCCACGCTCTTTCGCCTTGCCTTTCTGCTCGGCGCTCTTCTGCCTCTCGTTACCCTGTGGCTGGAGCCACAGGAGACGGTCTGGCTTCTGAGCCGCGGCAATCCCGGCGCGACAATCCGTATCGGCGGCATGGTAATGGTGCTGGCGGGCGGCCTGATCGCACTTTATGCGCAGAACCATATGGGCAGGTCATGGCGCATCGGGGCGGCCGAGGGCCATCTCGGCACGATCGTGGATAGCGGTCCTTTCGGCTTCTCCAGAAATCCGGTCTTTGTCGGCCAGATCGTGCTGTTTGCCGGGCTGGTGCTGGTGTTTCCATCAATTCTGCAGCTTGCCGTCGCCATCGCCCTTGTCATCGCGGTGTCGCTGCAGGTGACTATTGAAGAACGGGTGCTGACGAAAGAGCTTGGCCCGGAATATGACGCCTATCGGCGCAGGGTGAGGCGCTGGCTGTAGCGGCCGTCTGACCGGGACCGACCGCGGCTCTTCGGCTTTTTCGGAACATTCATCCCCCGCAGGCATTTTATGCCGGATGGGGGGCCGGCCGTGGCTGGCGAATTTTCTTGCCCTTTCGGGGGCAATACGAAAATCAGTTCCAACGTGGAGGAGCACGCAGATGAAAAAGAACACGATCTGTATCTGGTACGACAAGGACGCCGAGGCCGCCGCCAGATTCTACGCCGAGACCTTTCCCGACAGCGCCGTGACCGCGGTTCACCACGCGCCGAGCGACTATCCCTCCGGCAAGAAGGGCGATGTGCTGACGGTGCAGTTCACTGTTGCCGGCGTGTCGTGCATCGGCCTCAATGGCGGCCCGGTCTTCAAGCAGACCGAGGCTTTCTCGTTCCAGATATCGACCGAAGACCAGGAAGAAACCGACCGTTACTGGAACGCCATCGTCGGCAATGGCGGAGAGGAAAGCGCCTGCGGCTGGTGCAAGGACAAGTGGGGTGTCTCCTGGCAGATCACCCCGCGCGTGCTGATGGACGCCATGGCGGCCGGCGGCGCGGAGGCCAAACGCGCCTTCGACGCGATGATGGACATGAAGAAGATCGACGTCGCCACCATCGAGGCAGCACGTCGGGGTTGATGCGGGCAAGCTGTTCAGCAGCAAGTAGAGAAACGGTCGTGACCCCGTAATAACCTGAAAGATAACGGGAAATTCCGGTTCGCAGCCTTTCTGCCTTTCGCTTTGCCGCGCAGATCGTCCTGCGCGGCCAGTCATCATAAAACGTTCAACAAAGTGTAAGCCATCCGTCAAAGACGGCTGTTAGCAGAGCCCGTGGCTTCGTGCTGAGGATATGACGTCCCTGCCGGTCAGGCCATCATTCCATCAACGGGGCTCAACTCATGAAATCTTCCGCTCTGACTTCTTTCGCGGCCGGCGTCGCCATTGCCGCCGCTCTCGGCGCAACAGCCGCCCACGCAGAAAAGACCAAGTTCGAATTCTGGTACGGCCTTTCCGGCGACCTTGGCGACCGCGTTCAGGATACCTGCAAGAAGTTCAACGACTCGCAGGCCGAATTCGAGATCGTCTGCACCTCGCAGAATGATTACGACGCCACGCTGCAGAACACCATTGCCGCTTACCGCGCCAAGAAGCAGCCCGCCATCACCCAGATCTACGACGCCGGCACGCTGGACATGATGCTGTCCAAGGCTTTCGTTCCCGCCAAGAAGCTGATGGCCGACAACGGCTACAAGATCGACTGGGACAATTATTTCCCCGGCATCGCCAATTATTATGCCACCGCTGCGGGCGAGCTGAACTCCTTCCCCTATAACTCCTCCACCGCGATGTTCTATTATAATGTCGACGCTTTCGAGAAGGCCGGCATCACCTTCAAGCCGGACACCTGGGAAGAGGTTCAGGAAGCCGCCACGAAGCTCAAGGCCGCCGGCTTTGAATGCCCGCTGGCCTTCAACTTCGACACCTGGATGCTGATGGAGCAGTTCTCCGCCATCCATAACCAGCCGATCGCCACCAAGGGCAACGGTTACCAGGGCCTCGACGCCGAACTGACGATCAACAAGACGAAATTCGTCGATCACGTGAAATTCTTCAAGAAGATGCAGGACGAGAAGCTGTTCGTCGTCAAGACCAAGCAGCTCGGCATGGACATCCTGCCCGCCTTCACCTCGCAGACCTGCCAGATGTTCATGACCTCGATCGCCAATCACGGCACCGTCGCCAAGACCATGCCGGAAGGCGTGAAGTGGGACGTTGCGATGCTGCCGGTCTGGAAAGGCACCGAGCGCCACAATTCGCTGGTCGGCGGTGCGTCGCTGTGGGTCATGGCCGGTCGTCCGGATGCCGAATACAAGGGTGCAGCCGCGTTTCTGAACTTCATCGCCCAGCCGGAGATGGTTCAGTGGTGGTCTACGGTCACCGGTTACATTCCGGTCACCAAGACCGGCTTCGACGCCATGAAAGCCAATGGCTTCTATGACAAGGCTCCCTATAAGGGCCGCGAAAAGGCGATCGAAAGCCTGACCTTCACGCCGCCTTCGGAATATACCCGCGGTATCCGCCTTGGCGGCTTCACGCAGATCCGCAAGGAAGTCGCCACCTCGCTCGAAGCCATCTTCATGCAGAATGCCGACGTCCAGGCTGAACTCGACAAGGCTGTCGAGCGCTCCAACGCCGGCCTGCGCCGCTTCGAAAAGACCTATGCCGGTGCCAAGCTGAACTAAGCTCGCGTCGCCTTCGAAGGACTTGCCCGCACCGCCTCGCGCATTGCGGGCAAGTTCGCCCATCTCTCCAGTATTGCCGGTTTTTTCATGGAAAAGCGCGCCGTCTTCAAAAGCACGTGGTTGCCCGTGCTGTTCGCCCTGCCGCAGCTTCTGCTGATCTTCCTGTTCTTCTATTGGCCCGTGGCAGCGGTCATCAACTGGGCCTTCACGCTCGAACCACCCTTCGGCGGCGCTGCGGAATTTGTCGGCCTTGCCAATTTCGAGGAAACCTTCCTCGATCCGCTTTACTGGCAATCCGTGCTGGTCAGCATGGTTTTCGCCGTTGCCGGCCCGTTCTTCACCATCCTCATCGGCCTCGTGCTGGCGCTGTGCGTCGATCGCGCCCTGCCCGGCTCCGGTTTCTTCCGGGTGCTTTATATCCTGCCCTATGCCATCGCGGGTCCTGCCGCCGGCATGGCCTTCCGCTTCATCCTGTCGCCCGAGCGCGGCCTTGCCGCCTCCCTCAACGCCTGGTGGCCGGATATCTGGAACCCGGCCAAATACGGCGAACATGCGCTGATCCTCGTCATCGTCATCTTCATCTGGAAATGGGCGGGATACACCTTCATCTTCCTGTTTGCTGGCCTGCAATCCGTGCCGCGCTCGCTGACGGAAGCCGCCGCCATGGACGGTTCGGGCCCCATCCGTCGCGCTATCGACATCCAGGTGCCGCTGCTCGCGCCCACACTATTCTTTCTGACCGTCATCATGATGACCGAAGGCTTTGTCGGGGCGGATACGTTCGGCATCGTCGCCACCACTACCGAAGGCGGCCCCAACCGCGCGACGGAAGTGATGGTCTACCGCATCGTCAGCGAAGCCTTCGAGGGGCTGAACTATTCCGGCGCCTCGGCGCAGAGCCTCGTCCTCATCGGCCTCATCATGGTTTTCACCTTCATCCAGTTCCGCTTTGTCGAGCGGCAGGTCCATTACAAGTGAGGCGGCGATGATCCAGCGCACCCCCTATGCCGACGCACTGACCTATATCCTGATGGTCGCCGGTTTCCTTCTGCTCATCGGCCCCTTCGTCGTCATCATCGCCGGAGCGAGCCAGACGATAACCCAGGTCAACAGCGTACCGTTCAACTTCATGCCGCAGGGCGAATTTTTCGCCAATGCCGAGACGGCCTGGAAACGTGCCAATCTCGGCAACGCGTTGTGGAACAGCATGATCATGGCAACGCTCGTCACGATCGGCAAGGTAGCCCTTTCGGCGTGTACCGCCTTCGCCATCGTCTTCTTCCGTTCGCCGCTCAAACATCTGTTCTTCTGGACGGTGTTCATCACCCTGATGTTGCCGCTCGAAGTGCGCGTCGTGCCGACCTATTCGGTGGCCGCCGATCTGTTCCAGCCGTTCCGTTCCATTCTCGGCCTGTTCGGCATCGAGGTGACGGTGGAGTGGAACCTTCTCAACTCCTATGCCGGGCTCACCCTGCCGCTGGTCGCCACCGCCACCGGCACCTTCCTCTACCGGCAGTTCTTCATGACCATCCCGGACGAGCTGGCGGAGGCCGCGCGCATGGATGGTTCGGGCGCGATACGTTTCTTCGTGGAAATGCTCCTGCCATTGTCACGCACCAACATGGCGGCGCTCACCACCATCATGTTCGTTTATGCCTGGAACCAGTATCTCTGGCCGCTGCTGATGGTCACCGACCCTTCCTACAAGACGGTAATGATGTCGCTGCGGGCGCTGTTGCCCGCCGAAGACGGCACACCGGACTGGAACGTCACGCTCGCCGGCTCGCTCATCATCATCACACCGCCGCTTCTCGTCGTGGCCTTCCTGCAACGCTGGTTCGTCCGCGGTCTCGTTTCGTCCGAGAAGTGACGGCGCGCGGTTTTCAACAACAAGGTTTCCCATCATGGCTCAGATCGATATCCGCCAGGTCCGCAAATCCTACGGCAAGACACCCACCCTGCATGGCGTGGATCTCTCTTTCCAATCCGGCGAATTCGTCGTCATCCTCGGCCCCTCGGGCTGCGGCAAATCCACGCTTCTGCGCATGATCGCCGGGCTGGAAGACATTACATCAGGTGAAATCGTCATTGGCGGGCGCGTCGTCAACAGGCTCGAACCGCGTGAACGCGGCTGCGCCATGGTGTTCCAGAATTATGCGCTTTATCCGCATATGTCGGTCGCCGGCAATATCGGTTATGCGCTGAAGGTTGCCGGTGTGGCCAAGGCCGAGCGCCTGCGCCGCATCGAAGAAACCGCAAAGATCGTCGGCCTTTCCGACTATCTGGAGCGCAAACCCGCCGCCCTTTCCGGTGGCCAGCGCCAGCGCGTCGCCATGGCCCGCGCGATCATCCGCGAACCGCAGGTGTTCCTGTTCGACGAGCCGCTCTCCAACCTCGACGCCAAGCTGCGTGTCACAATGCGTGCCGAAATTCGCAAGCTGCACCAGCGCCTGTCCGCCACCTCCGTTTTCGTCACCCATGACCAGGTGGAAGCGATGACGCTGGCCGACCGGCTGGTGGTGATGAACAAGGGCAATGTCGAACAGGTCGGCCATCCGCTCGATATCTATCATCGCCCGGCCACCACCTTCGTCGCATCCTTCATCGGCTCCCCGGCGATGAACCTGTTCACGACAAGGGTCGAAGTTGAATCACCTGCCGTGATGCTGGGCGGCGCAGCGGTCAAGCTCTTCCCGGAGACCGGCCTTGAACTGCGCGGCCGCGACGTGACGGTGGGCATTCGCCCGGAACAGTGCCTTGTCAGCACGGAAGAAGGCACGGGCGTACCGGCAATCGTCGATTTCGTCGAAGAACTCGGCTCCGGCCGCATCGTGCATGCCGAGATCACCGGCGAAACCTTCTCCGCCGCAATCGGCGAAGACCTTTCGGTCAAACCCGGCCAGCGCATCCACCTCACCATGCCACCCGCGCACCTGCATTTCTTCGACCCGGCCACCGGCAGGCGGATCGAAACGGAAGGAGCAGCCGAGACCAATAACGTCGGCAAGGAGGCATTGCTGGCGGTCTAAAAGACAAGGACTTTCGGCTTACCCCTTCACGCCTGACGAAATCATGATGGCCTCCGTCACACGGCGCTGGAAGATGACGTAAGCGATGATGACCGGTAGTGCTGCGAGCATCGCAACAGCCATCAGGCGCGCATAAGCGACACCGAAGGCGTCGTTGACCTGGGTGATGCCGACGGGGATCGTCATCATGTTTTCCGAGGTGACGACGAGGAAAGGCCAGAAGAAGGCGTTCCACACCGAAATGAAGGTCACGATCGCCATGGCGGTCGTGATCCCCCAGTTGAGCGGCAGATAGACCCGGAACAGGATCGTGTATTCGCCGCCGCCATCCAGCACCACCGCCTCGCGCATCTCCTTCGGCACGCTGTCGAAGAACTGCTTGTAGACGATGATGACGATGGGGGTGATGAGTTGCGGCAGGATGATGCCGGCCCAGGTGTTGATGAGATTGAGGTTCTTCATCAGGATGAATTGCGTGACGACAAGTGTCTGTGCCGGCACCATGAAACTTGCCAGCACGATGCCATAGAGCAGCCGCCGTCCCGGAAAGCGGATCTGCGACAGCGCATAGGCGCACAGCATGGAAATGAACAGAACGGAGACCGTGACGATGACGGCGGTGCCGATGGAATTGACATACCAGGTCAGCAGCCGCGTGTTGAAGATGGCGTTCACATAGGCGCCCAGCTGAAACTCATCCGGCAGCAGCGATGTGTTGCCGGCAACATTCTCATCGGAACGAAGCGACGTGACGAAACTCCAGTAAAGCGGAAAAATCCACACCAGCGCCGCCGAAAAGGTCAAAAGGGTGAGAACAATATTCTCGAGTTTTCGGGTCGGGCTCATGAGTTCCTCCGGATGCGCAGCAGCTGGAACTGAAGAACGGAAACGATAACGATCAACAGGAAAAGCACAGTCGCGACGGCCGAGGCATAACCGCCATTGTTCATCTGAAACGCTTCCCGGTAGACCTTGAGGAGAAGCACGAAGCTGGAATTGAACGGGCCGCCGCCGCTTAGAAGATAAATCTGGTCGAATATCTTCAGCTGCAGGATCAGTTGCAACGTCAGGACAAGGGCCGTCACGGGCCACAGAAGCGGCCAGGTGACGCGGCGGAAGCGTTGCCAGGTGGTGGCGCCATCCAGCGCCGCCGCTTCATAAAGCTCGGCCGGAATATTGCGCAGGCCGGCAATGAACAGCAGCACGTTAAAACCGTTCGTCCACCAGATGGTGACGACAGCGACCATCGGCATCACCCAATAGGGGTTCTTGAAGACGGCGACCGGCTTGCCCGCCAGCAGCGAAATGACCGGCTGCAGAACACCGAACTGCAGATCGAGCATCCAGGCCCAGATCTCCGTCACCACAGAAACCGGCAGCACGTAAGGCAGGAAAAACAGGCTCATGGCGATTGTCTGCCCGATGCCCGACAGCCGGCTGACGGCAAGCGAAATCATCAGCGCGATGACGGTGGTCGGCACCACGGTCAAGAGAACGAAATAACCGTTGTTCTTCAGCGAGGTGACAAACAGCCGGTCGCCCAGCAGTTTCGCGTAGTTTTCAAACCCGACCCAGTTTCCCTCACCGATCAGCGGCGCATCGGTAAAGCTGATGCGCACCATCTCGATCAGCGGATAAAGGAAGAAGGTGGCGAAGACGACGATGAATGGCGTCACCATCGACAGCGCGATCAGCGATTTCTTCCGCCGGTTTTCAATCATTGCCATGGAATGCCTCCGGGCCTGTGCGCATTGCGCGATGCCCTCCAGCCATTGGGGCCGGAGGGCAGTCGTGGATTATTTGAGTTTGCCCTGAAGTTCGGACTGGATCTGCTCGACGGCCTCCGCGCTGCCGACAAAACCCTGGATGGCCGGTGCGATGACGTTGAGTGCCGCGTCATAGGCCGGAGAGGCAACCCCGGTAATCGTGGTCTTGGGGTCAAACACCGCCGCCTCCGCCAGCGTGGCATAGGTGGCGTTGGGCTGCATGGCCTTATATTCGGGACTTTCGGTGATCGATTTATAGGCTGGAATATGCCCGGCATCGGCCCAGCTGATGGCGTGTTTTTCCATCCAGCCGATCACCGTCATGACGGCGGCGCGTTTTTCGCCGGAAACCGTCTTGTCGCCTTCATTGGGGATGGCAAAAGCGTGGGAATCCGCCCAGGTGGCGCGTTTGCCCATCAAAGGCGGCACTTCCACCGCGCTCCATTTGAAACCGAGCTTGCCGTTCTTTTCCAGATCCTTGTAAGTCGGCACTTCCCAGACGCCATTCAATTGGAAAGCGGATTTGCCGGCGGAAAACAGCGCCACCGAGGCCTCATATTCCGCCTGTTCCGGCGCCCAGCCGTTTTCCCGCCATCTGGACATGGTGTCGATGGCTTTTGCGGCCTTTTCGGCATTGTCGCCGGCCAGAACCTCCTTGCCGGTGACGAGTTCGCCACCCTGCTGCGACAGCAGCGTGTAAAACACCCGCCACACTCCGCCTTCACCGCCCGACTGATAGGTGATCGGCGTCTCAACGCCATTTTCCTTCGCCCAGGCGAGCGCCTTTTCGAAATCCTCGATCGTCTTGATGCCCGTCAGCTTGCCTTCGGCATCGAGATAGGGAGAGCCCTTCAGAAGATCGGCATTGTAATAAAGGACAAGGGCGTGAATATCGAACGGCACGGCATAAAGCTTGCCATCCTGGGTGGCCGCCTCCACCGGCGCGCTGAAGAAGTCTTCCGTCTTCAGCCCGGCATCCTCAAGATCCTTCGCGGTGATTTCGCTCAGCACTTTTTCTTCAAGGCCAAGCGGCGCGCGCGACAGGTGATAGGTCATGATATCCGGCCCTGAACCCACCGCAGAGGCCGTTCTGACCTTGGTGTAAAAGGGAACGCCCCATTCCAGCGTCGTGCCCTTGATCTGGATATCGGGATGTTCCTTGTTGAAGGCCTCGATCAGCGCTTTCATGCGCACGCCGTCACCTCCGGCCAGAAAGTCCCACCAGATGATATCCTGCTTGGCAAGCGCCGGCATGGCGGTCAAACCCAGAACCGTGCCGATAAGCAATGTCTTGATCAATCGCATCGTCATTCCTCCCGTTTCTTGAAACACCCCGTCAGGGGATGGTTTGCTGCATCGAAAGGCGCCTCCTCGCGCCTATCGCAACCTTTTGCCGTCGCTGTCGAAAACCAGAATCCGGTCGGGCGAGGCGTTGAGCGAGACGGACCGGCCATCCAGCTGCTCGCGAGAGCCCTGCCGCTGCACGATTAGCTCCTTTCCCGCCCCGGTGCGGGTATAGAGGTAAGACAGATCGCCAAGCTCCTCGGCCACCTCGACGATGACGGGCAAGACGCCCTCATCCGTGATCGCCAGATGTTCCGGCCTGATGCCGATTTCCAGCCTCTGGCCGGGTGACACCGGTTGCGACAACCGCGCTTCGAGAGGCCGCTCGCCGCCTTCGAGCGCCAGCGTCACGCGGCCATCGCGCTGCTCCACCACATCGGCCTGCAGGAAATTCATCGCCGGCGATCCGATAAAACCCGCCACGAAACGATTGTCGGGATCGTCATAAAGCGTCAGCGGCGCGCCCGCCTGCTGCACGATGCCGCCCTTCAGCACGAAAATCCTGTCGGCAAGCGTCATCGCCTCCACCTGATCATGCGTGACATAGATCATGGTCGCGCCGAGCTTGCGGTGCAGTCGCGTCAGTTCCAGCCGCATCTGCACGCGCAACTCGGCGTCCAGATTTGACAGGGGTTCATCGAACAGGAACACCTTCGGCTGCCGCACGATGGCGCGGCCGATGGCCACACGCTGCCTCTGGCCGCCTGAAAGCTGGGAGGGCCTTTTGTGCAGATGCTCGTCAAGCTGCAGGATACGGGAGGCCTCACCCACCCTCTCATTCACCTCCGCCTTCGGCCGGCGGGCAAGCCGCAGGCTGAAAGCCATGTTCTCGAACACCGTCAGATGCGGATAGAGCGCATAATTCTGGAAGACCATGGCAACGCCGCGATCCGCCGGTTCGACCGCGGTGACATCGCGGTCGTCAATGGCGATGCGGCCGCCACTGGTTTCCTCAAGCCCGGCAATCATGCGCAACAGGGTGGATTTTCCGCAACCGGAAGGCCCCACGAACACCGCGAAACTGCCGGTCGGGATTTCCATCGAGACGTCCCGGATCGCTGCGAACGATCCGAAGGACTTGGCGATATTGTTGAGACGGACACCCATCACCGCCTCACTGAACCTTCAGGCGCAGCACATGGTAGGACAGGGCCGGCACGGAGCCTTTGAGCGCCCCATCCTCGACAGCGACGCCACTGCCCGGCACCGGCACGACGCGGTCGGGCTGGTCGGGGCCGTTTCCGACCCGCAGGTCATATCCCGCCATGGCAAGATGCAGGCTGAGGGTGGCGGATGAAAATCCGGTGAGGCTGACATTGATCTCCGCCGCCTCGGTGAGATGACGGTTGAGGACAAACAGCGTCACCACGCCTTCTTCCTCGCTGAAGACCCCGGCAACATCGAGATATTTGACGTCGTCAGCCGCGTTGCAATCGTAGGTCGGGCAATCGACCGCGACATTCAGCGCAACGCCACGGCCATAAAGCGAGGCGAACTGATAGGGGTAATAGATCGTCTGGCGCCAGGCCGGCCCGTTCTTTTCCGCCCGGATGGGGGCGATGACGTTGACGAGCTGGGCGATGCAGGCGATGCGCACCCGGTCTGAGCGGCGAATGAACTCATTCAGCAGACCTGCAACGAAGAGCGCATCCTCGAAATTATAGGTCTCTTCCAGCAGGGCCGGCGCTTCCGGCCAGTCCCAGCTCTTGATGCGTTTGCTGTCGTCTTCGCGAATGTGATACCAGACGTTCCATTCGTCAAAGCAGATGGAAACATCGTTTTTGGCGCGCTTCTTGGCCTTCACATAATCGATGACGCCGGCAATCGTCTGGATATAACGACCGGTCTCTTCGATCTTGCCGAAATAATTCAGCGTGTCGCGGCTGTTATTGCCGAAATATTTGTGCAGCGAGATATGATCGACATTCTCGTAGCATTCTTCCAGCACCTCGCGTTCCCATTCGGGATAGGTCGGCATGCCGTCATTCGAACTGCCGCAGACGATCGCTTCAATGGTCGGGTCGAAGCCCTTGAAAGCCTTGGCGGTTTCATTGGCGAGCCGGCCATATTCCACCGCCGTCTTGTGGCCGATCTGCCAGGGGCCGTCCATCTCGTTGCCGAGGCACCACATCTTCACGCCATGCGGTTTCTCGGTGCCGTGGCTGCGGCGCAGATCGCTAAGCTCGGTACCACCTGGAAAATTCACATATTCAAGGAAGTTGCGGGCATCATCCAGACCACGGGAGCCGAGATTGACGGCCAGCATCATCTCGATGCCGGCCATAGAGGCCCAGTCTGCGAATTCATTGATGCCGATCTGGTTGGTTTCCTTCGACCGCCAGGCGAGGTCCAGACGAATAGGCCGCTTGTCGCGCGGGCCGATGCCGTCTTCCCAGCGATAGGCCGAAACGAAATTGCCGCCGGGATAACGGATGGCAGGAATTTTCAGGTCCTGCACGAATTTCAGGACATCCTTGCGAAAGCCGTTCTCATCCGCCTGCGGATGGCCGGGCTCGTAAATCCCGCCATAGATCGCACGCCCCATATGTTCGATGAAGGCGGAATACAGGCGATCGTCGATACGCCCAATCCGGAAGTCCCGGTGGACTGAAACCCGCGCTTTCATAGGCTCTCCTCCCTGCGCATTTACATCATAAAATATGATATAAACCATATTTGATAATATAGTTGCCGAGGGAATCCGCGCCTGTCAACCGCGAAAATCATACTTTTAAAATTTGAAGGCTCAGTCTGCCGTGCGCAGGCGCAGGACAATGTCCTGATCGTAATTTCCGAAACCCCGGCCGAAGATATTCAGCCCGCCTGGATGTTTCGCATCGGCCTTGACCTCGATGCGCAGGCGGATGGAACGATGGCTCACCAGATCGATATCCGCCAGCGTCACATCCGAAATGCGGGTGCCATCGACATAGGTTCCCTGCGCGGTGATGCGCCAGGTTTTGAGCATGCCATATTGGGAACCGGAAAGTTTCCACCAATCGGGCGTAAACACACCCCGCTTGTCCCCGAAGTCGCCCGGCGAGGTCCACACGCCGATTTCCCTGCCGTTGACGGATAGGGTTATGTCCGACGGCCAGTTGCTGTGTGTTCCCGGCACCTCGGAACTGACCTCCATCGAAAACTCGATTTCCTCGACATTTCGGCCCTGAATCTTGGCATTATTGGGGAATTGATATTCCACGAAGCCGGAGGTCAGCCATAAGAGCGCCGTCTTCATGCGGTCAGGGTCCATGAAGGTATCGGGCACATCCAGAAGCCCGATTATGCCCTCCGGCGAACAGATGCCGCAGGGTGCCGTTACCGAACTCTGGGTGTAAAGACCAAGCGGCATGGCCACCGCAATGTAATTGGAGGCCGCCGGCGTCTCGGGTTTTCGGAAGGAAACGATGAGTTCGTCGCAGGTGGCAAAGCAGACTTTCTGGCTGCCCTTGCGCGCCTTGCGCGTCTCGGTTCGCAGCAGCCCCGCCTCTTCAAGAACGGCCACACCGGCGGAAACGGTGGATTGCGGCAGATCCAGCCGCTGCGCGATCTCGTTGACATTCAGACCGCTCGTCTCGTGCAGCAGCTTCAATATCTGCACGCGGATCAAAGATGCGGCCGCTTTCAGGACATCGAATTCTTTTTCAGCATCAACCAGGAGGAAATTGGGGGCCATTCTCTAATCTTCAGATTTATCGATCCAGATCAGGATTTCTGGCTTAAATACCCTATACTTGTCCAGTGTTGTTTATCGTTCGGGCATATCCGAAGGTTAAAGACATGAAAAAGGCATCGCCACGCAGCCTGGAGGCCACGTGGCGACGCCCCTTTGTCGTCAACCGCGCTTGCGCAGGGTCCGCGTGCCGGTGTCGACAAGATTCTGCGCCGCTTCATCCACGCTGGCGCGACCGAAGGCGAGCGAATCGGCAATCGGACGCATCACGCCGCGGTCGAACTCATTGGCGCCGATGGGGGCGGGCTCGGGATAGGGATCGAGTTTGCCGGACAGGCTCTCGATATAATCCACCGTCTTGCGTTCGGTCTCGTTAAGGCTTGGCAACACCGCCTCACGCACCTTCTTTGCCGGCGGCACGCCGCGCTCGACACCCAGCACCTTGCCGGCATCGAGATCATTGACGAAGAAGTTGATAAACTTCGCCGCCGCTTCCGGATTGGTGGAGGTGGACGAAATGCACCAGATGAGCCCCGGCCGGTAATAATGCCCGGTCGGCTTGCCAGCCCCCTCACCCGGCAGCATGCCGATGGACAGCGTCTTCTTGTTCAGCGCCTGATAACCCACAAGCTGGTTGGAATAGGCAAAACCGATGGCGGAATTGCCAAGCGTCAAGGCGTTGGATTCGATGGTGTTGTCATCACGTGTCTGGATATCGGCGGAAACGCAGAGCTTGTCCTCGCGCAGCTTCTCCCAATAGGCGAACCATTCCTTGGCGTCTTCCTTGTTGAAGCCGATGGTGCCATCCTGAAACAGCAGCTTGCCGCGCTGGCGAAGCCAGACATCGAAGACATAGTGGTAACGCGCACCATAGGGCACCGCCCAGTAATTGCGCCGCGCCGGGCCGTTCTTCTTGAAATCGCGCGCCAGTTCCGCAAGCGCCGTCCAGGTGATCTGCCCTTCCGGCATGGAAACGCCGGCTTCCTTCAGCGTCTCGGCATCGTACATCATGCAGAAGGAGTTGAGCCCCAGACCGACGCCGTAAAGCTTGCCGTCAATGCGGCAAAGATCGATCTCGCTCTTGCCGAAGCTGGAAAGATCAAGCGCCGAGCCGACGAACTGGTCCAGTTCCATGCAGGCGCCACGGCCGGAATAATCGGCGATGGTGGATGGTTCCAGCTGGAAGATATCGGCGACATTGCGTCCGGCCATCGAGGTCGCAAGCTTTGTCCAGTAGTCGGAGCCGGCGATCATTTCGCCGCTCACCACCGTCTGCGAATCGGCCTTCTGGTAAAGGGCGATAACGTCATTGGTGCGCTTGTTGCGATCGGCTGATCCCCACCACACGCAACGAAGCCGTGTCTCGGCCGCCAGCGCGCTAAAACCGCCCGCCGCAACCCCAAGACCGGCCAGCGCCGCCGTCACCAAAAATCCACGTCTGTCGATAGTTTGCATCTGCTCCTCCCGCGTTTTGCAAATTTTTCACTGACTACTTAATTCTTGCAAATTTTCTGTATTTGCAATATTTGCATCATAATAGATTTTTTTGCAAGCGCAGGAGACGACATGAACGATACGCCCGACATCAGCCGCCCGCGCCAGTCGGATATCGCCCAGCGCGCCGGTGTTTCCATCAGCACCGTCTCTCGTGTTCTCGCCGGGGAAAAAGGCATCAGCGCTTCGATCCAGACAAAGGTTCTGGGGGTTGCGGCGGAACTCGGTTATCCGCTGCGGCCGGTCATCAGCCAGGCCGGCGGCGTGCCGCTGGAGGGCAAGAAGGTTCTCGCCCTCATGTCCGCCGAGAGGGCAACCGGCGATATCGGCGCTTTTTATCACGATATTTTCGACATGTTGCGCAGCCTCGCCCAGACGGACGGGTTTGAACTCGATATCCGGCTGCTGCACCAGAAACAGGTGGATGACGCGCTGACACAGCGGGTCTGCGAGGCGGACGGCCTTCTTGCCATCGGCCTCGACCCTGAAGAGGAAATCATCCACCGCATCACACAGGGTGTGCTGCAGCCGGTTCTGGTCAACAGCGCCGACCCCTCGATGACGCTGGATTGTGTTTCGCCCTCCAATTTTTACGGCGGTGCGATGGCGGCGCGGCGGCTTCTGGAACTCGGCCACCGCAAGGTCGCCTATATCGGCCCGCACCACCGCCACACCATACGCGAGCGCATGCGCGGCTTCCGCCACACCATCCTCGAACAGGAGGGAGCCATTTATGAGGAGTTCCTGCTGACGACGGTGGATAGCGGCTTTGGACAGGCGGGCGACGCGGTTCGCCAGCTACTGGCCAAAAACCCCGATCTGACAGGCATTTTCTGCATGAATGATGCGATTGCGCTCGGCGCGCTTGGGGCAGCACAGGAGCTTGGCCTTGGCGTACCGGATGATCTTTCCATCATCGGTTTCGATGATCTGCCCTTTGCCGAACTCTCCACCCCTCGCCTCAGCACCATCCGCGTCGACCGCCGCGAAATTGCCCGCGAGGCCGTGGAACTGATGCGCCGCCGGCTGACGGAACCTTCCGCCAATGCCCGGCAGGTGCAGCTGGGCGTGCAGCTGGTGGAAGGACAGACCGCCGGACAGGCGAAAAAGACGGGAAAGGCGATACGTAATGCATGATGCGGCAAACAATGATCCGATGACCCGTTTCAATCCGCTCCATGGTAATCCGCTTAAAACCCGCGCCGATGTCAGGAAGGCGCTGGATGACAGTTTCGCACCGCTTCTGCCCTATTTTTCGCAAAGCGGCGCAAGGGTGACACTTAGCGGCACTGCCGCGCATTTTGACCGGGCAGCGGCCGATCTGGAAGGATTTGCCCGGCCGCTCTGGGGCATCGCGCCGCTGGCGCTCAGCGGCGACAGCTTTGAGCATTGGCCGCTTCTGGCGAAAGGCATCGCCAACGGCACCGATCCCGCCCATCCCGATTATTGGGGCGACGTGCGCCAGAAGGATCAGCGGCTGGTGGAACTTGCAGCTCTGGGCTTCGCGCTTCGGCTTGCACCGCAACATCTTTGGGAACCCCTCTCCGACACGCAGAAAGACAATGTCCGCCGCTATCTGCTGACGGCGCGCGAGCGCAATTATGCCGACAATAACTGGAAGTTCTTCCGGGTGATGGTCGACATGGCGCTCGATCATCTCGGCATAGATTTCGACCGCGGCCTGACGGAAACCTTCAAGGCGGAGCTGGACGGCTTCTACATTGCTGACGGCTGGTATCGGGACGGCGATTATCGCCGCATCGACCACTATATCGCCTTCGCCATGCATTTTTACGGCCTGATCTACGCGAAACTCAGCAAGCCTGACGATGCTTATGCCGACCGTTACCGTGAACGCGCCCGCCTGTTTGCCGGGGATTTTGCCAGCTGGTTCGATGAGGATGGCGGGGCGCTCGCCTTCGGCCGGTCCATGACCTATCGTTTCGCCTGCGGCGGCTTCTGGGCCGGCCTTGCCTTTGCCGGTGAAGAGGCCCTGCCCTGGGGCGAGATCAAGGGCCTTTATCTGCAGCATCTGCGCTGGTGGGCGCAAAAGCCGATCGCCGATCGCGACGGCGTTCTCTCCATCGGTTACGCCTATCCGCAGCTGACCATGTCGGAAAGTTACAATTCGGCCGGTTCGCCCTATTGGGCCTTCAAGGCCTTCCTGCCGCTCGCCTTGCCGGAAAGCCACCCCTTTTGGCAGGCGGAAGAAAAGCTGCCCGAAACCTCCACCAAACCACGGCCGCTCATTCACCCCGGCATGGTGATAATGCGGACCAAAGGCAACGTCACGGCACTTTCCAGCGGGCAGGAAACCCTGTCCATGCGCGGCGGGTCGGAGAAATATGCCAAATTCGCCTATTCCTCCCGTTATGGTTTTGGTGTGGAAGTGGATGAGCGCGGCTTCAAGACCAATGGTTTTGACAATATGCTGGCCTTCTCTGACGACGGCCTGCATTACCGCGTGCGCGAAACCAACGAAAAGGTTCTGCTGGCCGGGGACAATCTGCGGGCGACATGGAAACCATTCCCCGATGTCGAGGTTGAAACGACGCTGGTTGCCGCCGGCGACTGGCACATCCGGCTGCATCGGATCACCACCGCCCGGCCGCTTTCCGTGACCGAAGGCGGCTTCGCCATCAATCGCAACGACGGCGACAGCGATGCCGTAACCGAGACAGCCGGCCATGCATCGGCGGATTGCGGCACCGACATTTCCGCGATCATCGATCTCGGCTCCGCCATATCCCGCCAGGGCATCGCACTGAAGGCGCTGCCCAATACTAACCTCGTCAATGCCAAAACCACGGTGCCGCAATTGCGCGGGGACATTCCAGCCGGCGAAACTCTGCTTGCCTGCGCCGTCTTTGTGGGGCTGGCCGGGCCAGAAAGCAAAAAAGCCCTGGCAGCTGTTCCAGCGCTCCCGGATATCAAGGCGCTCGACCGCCTGTTTGCAGAGCACGGCGTCCCGGTCAGCAGCATGGCGGCGACGGGAGAGCCACGATGACGAGCCCGCTTCCGCGTCTCAGCCTTGCCATGGACCCGGAGCGGACACAGCATGTGCTGACACCACAGGCGCTCGAAAGGCTGTCGCAGAGCGTTGAAATCATCGGTATCAGCCGGATCCGCGACTTTCACGATCCATCGGTAAAAGACCAGCTGGAACGGACGGATATTCTCCTGACCGGCTGGGGCTGTCCCGATATCGGCGCGCGGGAACTGGCTTTGATGCCACGGCTCAAGCTGATTTCCCATGCCGCCGGCACGGTGAAATATTTCCTCTCGCAGGCGGTCTTTGAGCGCGGCATCACCGTGTGCAGCGCGGCGGAAGCCAATGCGCAGCCGGTTGCCGAATTTACGCAGGCGATGATCCTGCTTGCCGGCAAGCGCGTATTCAGCTTCCGACGGCTTTATGGAAACGATCGCGGGCGGGAAAACGTCGATCGCCTGCAATCGCAGGCCATCGGCAATCTCGGACGGACGGTCGGGGTGGTCGGCGCATCGCGCATCGGGCGTCGGGTCATCAATCTGCTAAAACCCTTCGATCTCGACATCATCCTTTTCGACCCGTTTTTGAGCGCAACAGAGGCGGAGCGCCTTGGCGTGCGGCTGGTATCGCTTGATGCGCTGATGGCAATGAGCGACGTCATTTCGCTGCATGCGCCGTCGCTGCCGCAGACCCGGCATATGATCGGCGCGGAAGCGCTCGCCCGGATGAAGGACGGCGCAACCCTGATCAACACGGCACGTGGTGCGCTCGTCGATGAAGAGGCGCTGCTGGCGGAACTGAAAACCGGGCGTATCGAAGCCGTCATCGATGTCACCGATCCGGAAGTGCCGCCACCCGATTCTGCCTTCTACAGCCTGCCCAACGTCTTCCTGACACCGCACATCGCCGGCGCCGTAGGCCTCGAACGCGCCAGGCTGGGCGACATGGCAATCGCGGAAATCGAACGCTTTTGCCAGGGCGCGGCACTTGAACAGCAGGTGCGGCCGGAACATCTGGAACTGATCGCATGAGAATCTTCGAGCCGGGCCTGTGCTCCGTCACCTTCCGCTCCCTGTCTCCGCAGGCCGTCATCGACCTTGCCGCCGCAAACGGCATCAAGGCAATCGAGTGGGGCGCGGATATCCATGTGCCGGCAGGCGATCTCGACAATGCAAGGGATGTGGCCGAGCGGACGGCAAATGCGGGCCTCACTGTCTCCTCTTACGGCTCCTACATCTTCGCGCCAGACTTTACGCGGCAAGATTTGACCGCCGTTCTCGAAACCGCCAAAGCACTCGGCACCGGCCATATCCGCATCTGGCCGGGCCAACGCAAACGGCCCTCCACGGACTACTCTCCCGCCGAGCGCCGCAGGGCCACCGAGGCACTGGCAGAAATCGCCCGCCATGCGCAAGATTACGGCATGACGATTGGCCTCGAATATCACCCCAATTCACTGACGGACACCCTGTCTTCGGCCCTGCAACTGGCACAGGATTTGGCCATGCCCAACCTCTTTTTCTACTGGCAGCCGGCACCCGGCCTGCCGCTCGAAAAGGCTCTCGCTGAAATATCGGAAATCGGCTCACGCATCTGCCATCTGCACGTCTTTGCATGGCTTGCCGACACCAGCCGTCTGCCGCTTGCCGACCGCGCCGATTATTGGCGGTCGTGTATCGAGGCGTTACCGCAGAGCGAATGGACGAAACCGGCTTATGCAATGCTGGAATTCGTCAAAGGTGACGATGTCGGCCAGTTTGCGGAAGATGCGGTGACGCTACGCGCGATCCTCGCAGGTCATACCGATTAGTGCACGATTGCAACTTCACACGCGACGTCATCCTCGGCCCTGCGCCGGGAATCTAATCACGTTGAACAAAATCAACACTTTGAAAATCCTCGGGACAGGCCCGAGGATGATAAACGCAAGCTTTGCGGACTTCGTTAGCCGCCCTGTGGTGAGACAGCTCTCACCCACCCACTCTCATATCCGCCGCCCATCCGCCCCGAACAGATGCGTCTTCGCCAGATCAAACGCAAAGGGAATGGTCTCGCCGATGCAGATTGGGCGCTGGCCGTCCAGCAGCACGGTGGCCGGTTGGCCGTCGGGGGTGTTGGTGTAAACCACCGTCGAGCCGCCCAGATGTTCCACGAGCTGGATGGAAGCCTCGCCGAGCGAGGATTGCGCCTGCGGGTTGACGTGTTCGGGGCGCACGCCGAAGGTCAGTGGTTCGCCTTCGCCGGCAGCAACCGGCTTTTCCAGCACGATGCGCTGGCCGGCCACCTCGATGGTGCGATTGGAACTGTCGCCTGAAACCACTTTGGCGGAGAGGAAGTTCATCTTCGGCGAGCCGATGAAGCCGGCCACGAACTGGTTGGCGGGATTATTGTAGAGATCGAGCGGGCGGCCGACCTGCATGATGCGGCCGTCACGCAGGACGACGATCTTGTCGGCCATGGTCATGGCTTCCACCTGGTCATGCGTCACATAGATCATGGTGCTGCCGAGCGTCTGGTGCAGCTTGGCGATTTCGACGCGCATCTGCACGCGCAGTTCGGCATCGAGGTTGGACAGAGGCTCGTCGAAGAGGAAGATTTTCGGCTCGCGCACGATGGCCCGGCCGATGGCGACACGCTGGCGCTGGCCGCCCGAAAGTGCCTTCGGCTTGCGCTGCAATAGCGGGCCGATCTGCAGGATATCGGCGGCCTTCTGCACCCGCGCCTCGACTTCCGGTTTTTTGTAGCCCGCGGTTTCCAGCCCGAAGGCGAGGTTCTTGTAGACACTCATATGCGGATAGAGCGCATAGGACTGGAAAACCATGGCGATGCCGCGCTTGGAGGCGGCTGTTTCGTTGACCCTTTCGCCGTCGATGCGAAGATCACCCTCGGAGATTTCCTCCAGCCCGGCAATCATGCGCAAAAGCGTGGATTTGCCACAGCCCGAGGGGCCGACAAAAACGGTGAATTCACCCGGCTCGATCTTGAGATCAATGCCGTGAACGACCGGAAAAGCGCCGAACCGCTTGACGATTTTTTCCAGAGTAATGCTGCTTGCCATGCTGTTTCTCCCGACTGTCGCGCCGCGCCAAGGGCGGCCGCGACAGTGTTGATGGTCTTATAAAATGCGTTCTCGGTCCGGTTCCCTCGGTTCAGCGTTTCATTCCCGTCGTGGCGATGCCTTCGATCAGCAGCCGCTGGAAAAACAGGAAGAACAGGAAGACCGGCACCAGTGACAGGTTGGACATGGCGAAAAGCGAGGTCCAGTCCGAGCTGCCGGTGGAATCCACGAAGGATCTGAGGCCGAGCTGCACGGTGTAGGTGTTGATGTCGTTCAGATAGATCAGCGGACCGAAGAAATCGTCCCAGGTCCAGATGAAGGAAAAGATGGCGGCCGTCGCCAGCACCGGCAGCGACAGGGGCAACATGATCTTCCAGTAGATGCGGAAGGGCGAGCAGCCATCCATGACAGCCGCCTCGTCCAGTTCACGCGGGATACCGCGGAAGAACTGCACCATCAGGAAGATGAAGAAGGCATCCGTCGCCAGATATTTCGGCACGATCAGCGGCAGCGAGGTGTTCACCCAGCCCATTTCCAGAAACAGGATATATTGCGGGATGAGCACGACGTGATAGGGCAACATCAAGGTGCCAAGCATCAGCGCGAACCAGAAATTGCGCCCACCGAACCGCAGCCTTGCAAAGGCGAAGGCGGTGAGCGAGCAGCCGACCACATTGCCGATGGTGGCGAGCACCGAGATGAAGAAGGAGTTCCAGAAGAACTGCCCGAAACTCACCTGCAGCCCGGTCCAGCCACGGATATAACCGCCGATATCGACCGACGAGGGAATGAGCGAGGAAGAACCGAACAGCTCATCCTGTGGCCGGAACGAACCTGAAATCATCCACAGGATCGGATAGAGCATCGCAAAGGAAGCGATGATCAGCGCGGTGTGGAGCATCACCGATTTCAGCGGCGTACGTTGCGGGCCTTGTCCGGGCCGAGGGGCGGTAACAGCGTCAGTCATCGTAATGCACCCAGTATTTCGCGCTGAGGAACGAGAAGGCCGTGAACAGCGAGATGATGATCACCAAAATCCAGGCAAGCGCCGAGGCATAGCCCATGCGGAAGAAACCAAAGGCTTCCTGATAGAGGTAGAGCGTGTAGAACAGCGTCGAGTTGATCGGCCCGCCGGTGCCTTCGGAAATGATGAAGGCGGGTGTGAAGGCCTTGAAGGCATCGATCGTCTGGATCACGGCGTTGAAGAAGATCACCGGCGTCAGGAGCGGCAGGGTAATGCGGAAGAACTGCCGCACCTTGCTTGCACCGTCGATTTCGGCGGCTTCATACATATCCTGCGGGATTTGTCTCAGACCCGCGAGGAAGATGATCATCGGCGAACCGAACTGCCAGACGGACAGGATGACCAGCGTGTAGATCGAATAATCCGGGTTGGAAATCCAGCTCGGTCCTTCATAACCGAAAGCCTGCCAGAGGATCATGTTGACGAGGCCGTCGGAGGCGAAAAGCTGGCGCCAGAGCACGGCAATGGCCACGCTGGAACCCAGCAGCGACGGAAGATAGAAGATCGCCCGGTAGAGCGTCAAACCCTTGATGCCGCGATTGAAGGCAAGCGCCACCAGCAGGGCGAAGATGAGCTTCAGCGGCACCGACAGCAGCACATAGGTAAACGTCACCTGCATGGCCGCTGCAAATTTCGGATCATCGGTGGCGATGCGCACATAGTTTGCCGCCCCCACCCAGTCCGGCGACTGCAACAGGTCATAATTGGTGAAAGACAGGTAAAGCGACGCGAGCGCCGGGCCCAGCGTGAGGCCGAAGAAGCCTATCAGCCAGGGCAGAAGAAACAGGTAGGCGTGAATATTGCGGTCGAACATCCGCTTCACGCTGCCCCGCTTCGGGAGAGCCGCGCCACGGCTCTCCCCCACAAGAGTTTCAGATCGAAAGGCCATACGCCATCACTTCCGTTTGATAACGGTTTCAGATTCCTTGACGAGACGGTCACCGCCCTCTTCAGGCGAAATCTTGCCGAAGCCGACTTCCTCCGCCGTGCGTTTCAGGACAAAGGCGAACTCGCCTGCGCCCGGAGGCGGCGCTGGCGGCAGATCGCCGACGCCGGGGGTAATCTCGGCAATATATTCCACCATGCTCTTGCTGACCTCATCGAGCTTGGGGGTAAGCGCGTTACGCATGGACTCCGAGGCCGGAACGCCGCGTTCGACACCGAGGATATCGATGCCCTGTGGTTCGGCGACGAGGAAGTTGATGAAACCGACCGCCTGTTCAATGCCGGCGCTGCCATTGGCAACGCTGATGAGCATCGAGGGTTTCAGATAATGGCCGGACGGACCATCCTTCGCGCTCTTCGGATAGGCGCTGATCGCCAGTTTGGACTTATTGAGCGCCTGATATCCCACGAACTGGTTGGAATGGGCAAAAGCGGTCGCCGCCTTGCCTGTCGTCAACGGGTTGGTCTCGATATTGAGCTGGTCCAGCGCCTGAACATCGGCCGGCACACAGGCGCCGCTTTTGCGCAGATCCGCCCACATGGTGAACCACTTGGTCGCATCCGTCGGATCAAAGCCGATGCCGCCATCCTGCGTATAAAGCGATTTACCGTTCTGCCGCAGCCAGTTCTCGAAGCTCGGCTCCACGCCGCTGGCATCGGCCGTGGCATAATAACCGGGTTTCGGCTTGTTCTTGCTGAGCTTGGCGGCGTTTTCGGCGAATTCTTCCCAGGTCTGCCCCGTCGCCGGCGGCGTCGCGCCGGATTTTTCCCAGGCCGCCTGATCGAAGAAAACGGCGCTGGAATTGACGCCGAGATTAATGCCGTAAAGCTTGCCATCGACCCGGCCGGAATCGATGTTCATCTTGCCGAAATCTTCGATCTTCAGGCCCTTGCCGATATATTCATCGAGCGGTGCAAGCGCGCCGCGACGGCCATATTCGAAGATGTAACGATAATCCATCTGGATCAGGTCAGGCGCGTTGCGGCCCGCCACCTGCGTGGCAAGGCGCGGCCAGTAATCACTCCAGCCGGCAAATTCACCGGCAATATCGAGATCCGGCTTGACCTGCTTATAGGCCGATATCGCCTTGTTGGTGCGATCGGCGCGTTCCTGCGACCCCCACCACAACATGCGAAGGCGCGCGGCCTGCGCCTGCGCCGACCCTCCTCCCAATGTTGCAAGCGACAGGGCCGCAAGCCCTGCTGAAAGCACACCTCTCCTGTGAAGCATCATGGGCATTGGCAACTCCTCCCTATTGACTGCCAATTGATGATGAACGTAAACGACACTTGCCGTTTTATAACTAATTGGTTACATGGGAACACTGATCGCAAACATTGTCAAGCGGGTGCTGAAATGGAAGAAACGACAAAAAACCAGCCACTCGATCCGGCTTCGGAAAAAGCGCCTGCGCCCAAGCGCAAACGCGCCACCGCACAGGTGCGAAACCCTGAAAGAACCCGTGCCGCCATCCTTGAAGCCGCCCGCCGCGAGGTGGCCGCCAAGGGGCTGGCGGGGGCTCGAATCGATGTCGTCGCCCGCCGCGCCGGCACCAACAAGCGGATGATCTATCACTATTTCGGCGACAAGGATGCGCTTTATCTCGCCGTTCTGGAAGACGCCTATCGGCATATTCGCCACACCGAAAGGCGACTCGACCTCACCCGCAAGCCCCCTTCGGAGGGCTTGCGGGAGCTTGCGCTTTTCACCTGGCATTATTTCCTCGATCACCCCGAATTCCTGAGCATCCTCGCCACCGAAAACCTCAATAAAGCCCGCTATCTCAGGCAATCCCCGACAATTGCCGCCATGCATTCGAATTTCATTTCGGAGCTGGAAGAGGTGCTGCGGCGCGGCAGCGACGCCGGCGAGTTCCGTGACGGTCTCGATCCGATCGACGTCTATCTGACCATCGCTTCACTCGGCGCTTTCTATCTTTCGAACCGGTTCACGCTGTCGACGATCTTCCAGCGCGACCTGACCGACCCTGCCGAACTGGAAAGATGGGGCCAGCACATCGTCGACACGCTGCTTGCTGCAGTGCGGCCAGTCTGAGCCGGTAGAACCGAATTCCCGTTTAACAACAGCGACGACGCGCTTTCGCATCCGCGAAGCGCGTCGTTTTCTTTTGCGGCGCGGTGAAGAAGGCGAACGACGGCCTCTCTCGAAATTCGAATTTTGTCCGCCAAAAACACCTTGACAGATCGCATCCTTCACGACCACAAATAACCAAATGGTTACAAATTGCCATGTTTGACGGAAGCGGCTTTCGGGGAAAGGCCGCCTTGGGAGGAAATTCATGAAACGTATCGGCGTCATCATGCACGGCATCACCGGCCGCATGGGTTACAACCAGCATCTCGTTCGCTCCGTTCTCGCTATTCGCGATCAGGGCGGCGTGCTTTTGAAGAACGGCGAAAGGGTCATGCTTGACCCCATTCTGGTCGGCCGTAACGGCGCAAAGATCGAGGAAATCGCGAAAAAGCATAATGTTCCCCGCTGGACGACCGATATCGATGCGGCGCTTGCAAACCCTGACGATACGCTGTTCTTCGATGCCGGCACGACGCAGATGCGCGGCAGCCTGCTGGAGAAAGCCATCAAGGCCGGCAAGAACGTTTATTGCGAAAAGCCGATTTCCGACACCATGGAAGAGGCGCTGGCGATTGCCCGCCTCGCCGAAAGCGCCGGTATCAAGCACGGCGTGGTGCAGGACAAGCTGTTCCTGCCCGGTCTGCGCAAGCTCGCCATGCTGCGGGACAGCGGATTTTTCGGCAAAATCCTCTCGGTGCGCGGCGAGTTCGGTTATTGGGTTTTTGAAGGCGACTGGCAGCCGGCGCAGCGCCCGTCATGGAACTACCGCCTGAAGGATGGCGGCGGCATCATTCTCGATATGCTGTGCCACTGGCGTTATGTGCTCGACAATCTGTTCGGCCCGGTGAAATCGGTGAGCTGCCTCGGCGCCACCCATATTCCGGAACGTTTCGATGAGCAGGGCAAAGCCTATAAGGCGGATGCGGACGACGCGGCCTATACCACTTTCGAACTGGAAGGCGGCGCCATCGCCCACATCAATTCCTCATGGGCGGTGCGGGTGCGCCGCGACGATCTCGTCACCTTCCAGGTGGATGGCACCCATGGTTCGGCGGTGGCGGGCCTGACCAAATGCTTCACCCAGCACCGCACCAATACACCGAAACCGGTGTGGAACCCCGACCAGCCGCAGACCATCGATTTCTACAAGACCTGGCAGGAAGTGCCTGACAATGTCGTCTATGACAACGGCTTCAAGGCGCAATGGGAAATGTTCGTGCGCCATCTGGTGGACAATGACCCATGGCCCTACGGGCTGATGGAAGGTGTGAAGGGCGTGCAGCTTGCCGAACTGGGGCTGAGATCGTGGAAGGAACGCCGCTGGCTCGACGTTCCCGCAATCTCTTGAGGAGGCTGACGTGAGCGAACTCAAGCTTCCGAAGGACGACCGTAGTATCGAGGTCTACAAATTGTCCGGCACGCCCGTCGCGGTTGAAAAACGAAGTGCTGCGGATTTCAACCGCGTCGCTTTCGCCGCCGCCCATGTGGTGGCCGATCCGTTTGCCGATAATGACCCGTGGTTGACCCCCGCCATCGACTGGGACGCGACGCTGCGCTTCCGTCACCGTCTGTGGGACCTTGGCCTCGGTGTCGCCGAGGCCATGGATACGGCGCAGCGCGGCATGGGGCTGGCCTGGCCGCAGGCGCAGGAACTGATCTCCCGTTCGCTGAGGGAAGCAGCCAGCCGCAAGGATGCGCTGATTGCCTGCGGTGTGGGCACAGACCATCTTGATAGTGGCGGTTATGATCTAAACCAGATTATCGACTCTTATCTGGAACAGCTTGATTTTGTTCAGGGAGAAGGCGGGCGCGTTATCCTGATGGCAAGCCGCGCGCTGGCCGCTGCTGCCCGCTCGCCGGATGATTATCTCAAGGCTTATGCCAGGGTGCTTTCCCGCGCCGAGCAGAAAGTGGTGATCCACTGGCTGGGTGAGATGTTTGACCCGGCGCTTGAGGGTTACTGGGGTTCCGGTGACCACATGCAGGCCATGGAAACCTGCCTTGCCATGATCGAGGAAAATGCCGACAAGATCGACGGCATCAAGATTTCGCTTCTTTCCAAGGAAAAGGAAATCGTCATGCGCCGCCGCCTGCCGGCTGGTGTGCGCATGTATACCGGCGACGACTTCAACTATGCCGAATTGATCGCCGGTGACGAACAGGGGCACTCGGACGCTCTGCTCGGCATTTTCGACGCCATTGCGCCGGCCGCCTCCAAGGCTCTCGCCAGCCTGAAGCGTGGCGCGGACAACGAGTTCTTCCATATTCTGGAGCCGACGGTGGCACTGTCGCGCCATATCTTCAAGGCGCCCACCCGTTTCTACAAGACTGGCGTGGTGTTTCTCGCCTATCTCAACGGGTTGCAGGAGCATTTCACCATGGTTGGTGGGCAGGAAAGCACCCGCTCCACGCAGCATTTCGCCGAGCTTTTCCGGCTGGCGGACAAGGCCAATGTGCTTGCCGAACCGGATCTCGCAACGCACCGCATGAAGGCGTTTCTTTCGGTCCGGGGCATTGGCTGAGGCAGCAGAACCAGGGGAGATATCGATATGAGCCTTGAGGGCCTTTCCATCAATTTCGCCACCGTGCGCCAGGGCGGTGCTTTTGGCGCCATCGTTGATGCCTGCCTTGCCCATGGCATCACCGCCATTTCGCCCTGGCGCGAACAGGTGCACGGCGTCGGGCTCGCGGAAGCCGCCCGCATTGTCGAACAGAACGGCCTGCGCCTCAGCGGCCATTGCCGCGGCGGCTTTTTCCCCGCGCCCGATGCGGAAGGCCGCCGCCGTGCCATCGAGGATAATAAACGCGCCGTCGATGAAGCGGCCGCCATGAAGGCCGATTGCCTCGTGCTTGTCGTGGGTGGCCTGCCCGCCGGCTCCCGCGATCTGAAAGGCGCGCGGCAGATGGTGGAAGACGGCATGGCCGAACTTCTGCCCTATGCACGGGACGCCGGCGTGCCGCTGGCCATCGAACCGCTTCACCCCTTTTACGCCGCCGAGCGCGCCTGCTTCAACACACTGAAACAGTCGCTCGATCTCTGCGACCGGCTGGGGGCCGGCACTGGTGTCGCCATCGACGTTTACCACGTCTGGTGGGACCCGGAACTGGAGGAACAGGTGGCGCGGGCCGGCAGGAACGGGCAAATCCTTGCCCATCACATCTGCGACTGGCTGGTACCGACCGCCGATCCGCTCAATGATCGCGGCATGATGGGTGACGGCGTGATTGACCTGAAGGCATTTCGCGCCATGATCGAGGCCGCCGGCTTCCACGGCCCGCAGGAAGTGGAAATCTTTTCGCATCGCTGGCAGGCACGGCCAATGGACGAGGTTCTGTCCACGGTGGTCGAGCGTTTCAAGACTGTTTGTTGAGATATCCGGGAGAGAGACAATGCCTGAAAGGGTGAAACGCAAACGCTATGCGCTGGTGGGCACCGGCAATCGCGGCACCACCATGTGGGGCCGCGAACTTCTGGCCGGCTGGAGCGATTATGTCGAGCTGGTAGGCATTTGCGACCTGAACCTGATGCGCGCCGAACGCGCCCGCGCCATGATGGGATCGAACGCACCGCTTTATGACGATTTCGACCGGATGATGCTGGAGCAGCGCCCGGAACTGGTGATCGTCTGCACGCCTGACGATACGCATGACGACATCATCATCCGCGCGCTGGAAGGCGGAGCCGATGTCATCAGCGAAAAACCCATGACCACCACCCCGGAAAAGATCGACCGTATTCGCGCAGCGGAGGCCAAAAGCGGCCGCCGGGTCGACGTGTCCTTCAATTACCGTTTCTCTCCCACCGCCGCGCGGATCAAGGAGTTGATCGACGACGGCGCCATCGGCACCGTCACGTCAGTCGATTTCCACTGGTATCTCGACAACCAGCACGGCGCGGACTATTTCCGCCGCTGGCACGCCTTCACCGAACATTCCGGCAGCCTGTTCGTGCACAAGGCCACCCACCATTTCGATCTCTTGAACTGGTATCTCGATTCCGATCCCGTCGAAGTGAAGGGTTTCGGACAGTTGCTGCATTATGGCAAGAACGGCCCGTTCCGCGGAACGCGCTGTCGCACCTGTCCGCACAAGAATGAGTGCGATTATTTCATGGATCTCGGTGCCGATCCCTTCCTCGATGCGCTCTATGAGGACCCGTCGAGCATTGACGGCTATATGCGCGATGCCTGCGTTTTCCGCGAGGAAATCGACATCCCCGATACGATGAGCGCGTCGATCCGTTATGCGAGCGGCGTGCAGGTATCCTATTCGCTCAACACCTATATGCCGATAGAGGGGCACCACATCGCCTTCAACGGCCATAAGGGCCGCATCGAGATGCGCCAGTATGAAAAGCAACCCTGGACGGAGCCGCCGGCAGACGAAATCCTGCTGGTCAAAAGCTTCGGCGGCGGTGTCGAGCACATCTGGGTGCCGCATGAGCCCGGCGGCCATTACGGTGGCGACAACCGCATGCGCGACATGATCTTCAAACCGGGCTCGAATGACCGGCTGCGCCAGCGGGCGGGTTCACGTGCCGGCGCCATGTCGGTTCTCTGTGGCGTGGCGGCATTGAAGAGCGCCCGCGAGGGCGGCTCCGAAGCCGTGAAATCACTGCCGCTCTAGAATCTTCGGCGCGCGGCCCTTTCGAGCGCCGGGCCGCGCGCCGCAATTGCCAAAAAAGAACGGACGACATTCCGCAGATTACGCGTTTCTTCCATGCCGGTAAGATGATGGCCGGGGGAAGAAAGAGTGAATCATGTCCAGTTTTGAATCCTTCGTTCCGCTCATCATCATCGGCGTCAGCCTGTTCATTTTCTTCAAATGGGTGGGGCGCGACATGAACCGGGAAGAAAAGAAACCGCGGTCCCGCCGCTGACGTTTCAAGGCCGTTTCCGCCTTGCGCGGCTGCGGAACCTCACCCTCTTCCCCGCGTTTTCCTTTCCAAAGGAGAACGCCGATGACACAGCCCCAGAAGCCGAAAACGGAAGACAGAAAAGCCTCCAAGGCAAGTGATATCCCGCCCGCCGGCCCGCACGCCAAACCCTCTCTGACCGACCATGACAAGACGCCGGGCGCAGGCAGCCTGCCGGACGACGACGCGAAGGATGTGACCCCCGGGGCCGGCTGACCGCCGATTGCGCTGCAGTCTCGTGCAGGAATTATATTCAGGATTAGAAACAGAAGCTTAACCGATCAAGAGGCGTGGAATACCCATTTTCCCGAAGCGATCATTGCAAAATCAAAAATTGTGCCTATATTAACTCCATCGACCATTGCTTGTGACGTCGTTTCCGGAACACCATGTTCCCCGTCGGATTTCCTCTCAAATAATCGATCCAATCCCGCAAGGTATCGCGGGAACCACAACGATTCCAGGAAAGAAAATCGTTATGAACACTGGTACTGTAAAATGGTTCAACGCCACCAAGGGCTTCGGCTTCATTCAGCCTGACAATGGCGGCACGGACGTTTTCGTTCACATTTCCGCTGTCGAGCGCGCAGGCATGCGTTCGCTGAACGACGGCCAGAAGATCAGCTACGAGATCGTTCAGGACCGCCGGTCCGGAAAAAGCTCTGCCGACAACCTTCAGGCAGCTTGATATTCATCATTTGACCCCGCAGACCACGGATGTACTGGCTGCAGGTTCGAGTGATTGTGAGAGGTCGGGTTAAAGCCCGGCCTTTTGTTTTGGGCCTTTGAGCCCTCCTGCAAAAAAAATCGTCCCCTTGCGGCGATGCCGTTTCGCTGGCCAGTGTCACGGATGGCAAAGAAACAATGCAGGGCATGAGGCGGAAAGTCACGACACCAGAAGCATTGTCAGGGATGCCGGACTTGTTTTGGCCACAATGCCCACTTATATCACCACTATGGCAACTGCTGGTGAGCGCGAATGAAATCGTCGTTCGCAGTTGCTCTAGTCGCTTCAGACTTTTGACCACGGATGTACTGGCACTGGTGTTGAGAGCGATATGAGGAAGGTCGGTGCAATATTGCCCCGGCCTTTTTTGTTGCCTGTCATATCCGCGATCACAAATTTCATCGCACAGGCGCCTGCAACGGAATTAACTTGCCTATCCCCCTTAAAGGGCGCACGCTCCGGCATCGGTAATGAAAGGGCGTATCGCCGCCAGGCTTCATGCCGTCCCTGCCCGTCCTGCGCATGTCGTTGACCGACAGGACCGTTTCGCGATTTTACACGACATGCATGGCGGCATCAGCCGGGACACCGGATACGGTTTCTGGCGTTGCCCGTCATTCAAGACGTTGAAGCGCCCTCGCATGGCGTCCGGGCGGACGTCTGGCGCTCCGGCTTTGCGCACTCCACAGGAAAGGAGGACATCATGTCTTCCGCATGTGACAATTGCATCATCTCGTCGCAGGACCTCAAAATGCTCCAGTCGGTACTCGAAGGTCTGGGTTATGACCACGATCTCATCGATGATGAGGCCATTCTCTACACCAATGCAGCCCGCAAGGTGATCCAGCTGTTTCAGGACGGCTTGACCGACCCTGTCGATCTTTCGGAGGAAATGCTCTTTCTCTTCGGCGTTCACAAACATGAGCGCGTCAAGCCCTGGAAGCCCCTGCCGCGTTATGCGATCCAGGGCCTGCCGCCGCTTTATCGGTAAGGCGGCCGAGACCTTCAAAATCACCGATGAAAATAACGGCTTGGCAAATGCCGTATATCAGGCAAAACTGAAATTGGAACTGCCGTGCACGGATCAGGCGTGGCACGCGGTTTGCGGATGGGATGCGCGGCACTGCCGTGCCCGGCCTGCAGAAGTGCGGACGGGCTCCATCCGATGCGTTTTGCGTCTGCGTGGAGGGTGAGTATGACGTATGACTGGAGCGGCCGCAGAATGCGCCGCATGCGAGCGGCGAAACTGACGATCATCAGCCTCGTCGCGGCTTTCGTGCTGACGGCACCGATCTTCGCCCATTACTGAAATCCGCACACCGGCCCGCTGAACTAGACCGGCTGGCGGATTTGCGCGTGTTTTCTCAGGCGGTTTTTCAGCCATGTCTGAACCGGCTGGTCATAATAAACCGTCAGCCACCATGACAGGCACGTCGTGGCGACGAGGAAGGCGATGCCGGCCGGCAGGGCGACGCCCTGCCGCGTGGCCGCCGGGATCAAAAACTCCGTCCAGGCCAGAAGCGGAATGTGCAGCACATAGACCGCATAGGACGCCGTGCCCAGGAACGCCGAGACAGCACCGACCTTCGGCCCCGGAACCGTCCTGCTGGCCACGAACAGCAGCAGCGGCCAGACGAGCAGCACCACGACGAGATCGAAATACGGCCGAAGCCCGCCGGACATGGGCACGGCGAGGATGAAGCAGACCAGCACGAGACAGAGAGCGGCCTGAACCGGCTTTAATTCCGGCACGCGATTGCGAAAACGGTAGATCAGCACACCGGCGAAGAACGAGAAGAACACACGGCCCATGCCGGCATACATTTCATGCCAGCGGAAACCGGCATGCAGCTTGCCGAATTCCGCGGCCGCCACCATGAGCACGACGGCACTTATGAAGAGCACCACCACCGTCTGTCTTGTCGTCGCACGGACACCCCAGCGGGCATAAACCGCATTCACCACCAGCTCATTGAAAAGCGACCATGCCGGGCTGACGAGAAACAGCGCGCCATTCAGGGTCAGCGTGAAGGGCGCGGGCAAGAACAGCAACCCGGTCACCAGGGCAAAAGCCAGTTCGCCGGGATCGATGAGACGATGCAGATCGTCGATCGGCGTCGGCAGGCCCAGCACATAAAGGCAGATGAAATAGGCCGCCATCAGCACCAGCGCCAGAACGTAGAGCGGATAAAGACGCGCAAACCGTGCCTTCATGAAAAAGCCGGGTGTAATCGCGCCCTCGTATAATTTCCTGCTGTAGGCATGGGCCAGCACGAAGCCGCTGAGAGCAAAAAACAGATCCACGGCAAGATAGCTCGACGCCGGATTCCTGCCGAAAAACTGCTCCGCATGGCGGTGAACGATAAAGAGCGCAGCCACACCCCTTATGCCGTCAAGCAAGATGAAGCGTTCCGGGGGCGATGGGATCATGGCGTTGGGGCTCGGTGACACTGGATTCGGATTATACTGCGAAAAACGAGGTTTATCGCGCGGCGGCTCATCTCTTCCAGTCACAAACCGTTCAACGCTGTCCGAATTTTATCCGCATCGCCCGCAGGTCGCCAGACCCGGCATGATATCCGTGATCTACCCCGCCGAGAGCGCCGCGACGGGATCGAGTTTCGACGCGTTGCGGGCCGGCAGGTAACCGAAGACCACGCCGATCAGCGTCGAGCAGACAAAAGCGGCGATGATCGACGTCGTGGAATAGACCATCGCAAAATTGCTGCTGAAGGCGGAAAAAAGCGCGCCGAAGCCGAGGCTGCCCAGGACCCCGAGCGTGCCGCCGATGATGCAGACAAGCACCGCCTCGATCAGAAACTGGCGTAGAATGTCGGTGCGCCGCGCACCCACCGCCATGCGCACGCCAATTTCCGAGACACGTTCGGAAACGGAAACGAGCATGATGTTCATCACGCCGATGCCGCCCACCAGAAGCGAAATCACCGCAATCGCCGCGACCAGAAGCGTCATGGTCTGCGTGGTGCTGGTGATGGTCTGGCGGATATCGTCAGTGTTGAGAATGTAAAAGTCCCGCATGCCATGACGCTGGGTGAGAAGTGTCGTCACCGCCTGCTCGGCAATGGCGGCATCGACATCATCAGCCACCTGCACCGTGATGCTGCGCAGCGACAGGCTGCCGAGAAAGCGCGACTGGACGGCAGTATAGGGCAGGTAAAGCGAGAGATTCTGGCTTGAGCCGAAACCACCCTGCTGCGCCTGCGTTATGCCGACAATACGGGCCGGCACCTTGCCGATGAGAATGACCTGACCGACCGGACTGCCGTCGAAATCCGCAAACAGCGATTTTCGGGTGTTCTCGTCGATCACAACTTCCTGCGCCTTCTGCGTGACACTTGCGGCGTCGAAAAAGCGCCCCTGCGACAGCTTGGTGCCCTTGGCGACGAAATAACGCTCGCTGACGCCGTTCACCAGCGCATTCGCCTCCTTTGCGCCGAAACGCACGGTGCTGGAGGTCGAGACCGTCGGCGTCACCGCCGCGACATAGGATTGCTTGGCCAGTGCCTCGGCATCGGAAACGACCAGCGTGGTGATCTTGCCCGATCTTATGTCGCCAAAATCCTTGCCGGCGAAGATTTCCAGCGTATTGGTGCCGAGGCTGGAGATATTTTGCAGCACGCGCTGCTGCGACCCCTGCCCCAGGGCCACGACGCTGATGACCGATGCGATGCCGATGATGATGCCGAGCATGGTCAGGAAGGTGCGCAGCTTGTGCGCCCGCATCGACAGAAGCGCCATGTGCAGGGCTTCGCGCAGCGAGGAAAAAAGACCGGCGATACCGGACATCCCGCCGGAAACGGCAGCGGCCCGGGTTTCCTCCCGCTGCGCGGCAACCTTATCCGACTTGCGGTCGGAGACGATCGTCCCGTCGCTGATTTCGATGACCCGTCCGGCACGCCTGGCAATCGACATGTCATGGGTGACGATGATGACGGTGCGGCCTTCGGCATGCAGCTCATCGAGAATGCGCAGCACCTCGTCACCGCTGGCGCTGTCGAGCGCGCCGGTCGGCTCATCGGCGAGAATGATCTCGGCATCGTTCATCAGGGCGCGGGCGATGGAGACACGCTGCTGCTGGCCGCCGGAAAGCTGGCCGGGACGGTGACCGAGGCGTTCGGCCATGCCGAGGCGGCCCAGCAGTCTTGCGGCATTGTGCCTGCGATCTCCCTGCGCCTTTCCGGCATAGATCGCCGGAATTTCGACGTTGCCGAGCGCGGAAAGCTCTGAAAGCAGATGATAGCGCTGGAAGATGAAGCCGAGATTTTCACGCCGCAGCGCCGAAAGCGCATCGGCATCGAGCCCTCCCGTTTCCCGACCCCGGATGCTGTAGCTTCCCGAAGTTGGCCGGTCGAGGCAGCCGAGAATATTCATCAGCGTCGATTTGCCCGATCCCGACGCACCGACGATTGCCACCATCTCACCCGCCTCGATGGCAAGGTCGATATCCTTCAGCACGCTGATCGTGCCTTCGCCGGAGGGATAATCCCGCCGCACGGATTTAAGCGAAATCAGGGGTTCGGTCATGATTTAAAACCCCATCGGCGGGCCACCCGGCCCCGGCATGGCGTTGGTGGCGGTTTCAGCCGAGCGCTCACCGGTCACCACGCGTTCGTTCTCGGCAAGACCGGAGCGCACTTCCGCCGTGACCTTGTTGTTCAGGCCGATTTCGACCTTGCGGTCGGAAATTTTTCCGTTGGCATCAACAACGCGCACGGCGTAGCCACCGTTTCCATCCATGCCGCCGAGGGCCGACGCCGGAATGGTCAGCACGTCCTTCGCTTCACCGAGAACGATATGAACCTCGGCCGTCATATAGGTGCGCAGCTTGCCGTTCGGGTTCGGCACCTCGAATACGCCATTATAATAGATCGCCTCCGACGACGACGTACTGGAAGAGGACGAAGTGGATGACGAGGACGTCGAGGAACTGAAGCTGGAATCGCTGCGCACCGATTCCGGCGCCGGCTCTATCGAGGCAAGCGTCGCATCGTAACGCTGCTGCGGTTCGCCCAGCACCGTGAAATAGACCGGCAGGTCCGGTTTTACCCGCGTTACATCCGCCTCGGATATTTCCGTGCGCACCGTCATGCGGTCCAGTTGGCCGAGAATGACGATGGTCGGCGCCGATTGCGTGGCATTAACGGTCTGCCCCTCCTGGCTGACGATCGACAGAACCGTGCCTTCAATGGGAGCGGTGATCTTCGTATAGCCAAGATTGGCTTCGGCTGTTTCGACAGCAACCTGCGCTTCCTCGATCTGCGCATCGATGGCCTTGATCTGCGCCTCGGTGACGGCGAGCGCCGCGGTGGCACTTTCGAAATCGGCGCGGGAGGCGGCGTTTTTCGACACCATCTCCTGCTGGCGGGCGAGGCTCTGGCGATTGAGAACCAGTGTCGCCTGTTTTTCCACCCGCTGCGCCTTCACGTTGGCAAGCGCCGCCTGCGCCGTGCGCAGGCTGTTTGTCTGGGTCACGGAATCGATCTCGGCGATGAGATCACCTGCCTCGACGGTATCGCCAAGCGCCACCTTGACGGCGGTGATGCGGCCGGAGGCCTGCGCGCCGACGGCGACAAGGCGAACGGGCTTCAGTGTTCCCGTCGCCAGCACCGTCTGCTCAATATCGCCGCGCGTGACCTGCGACGTGATGTAGGAGGGCGTGGCAGCCCGCGTATATTGCGAGGATAGCCAGTAACCACCCGCCGCGAGCGCGACGACCGCCAGCAATGCGCCTGCCTTGCGTGCCGTTTTCATCTTGATGTCCTGTCCGGCCGGTTATTCAAAGGAAGACACCGGCGTCATGTCGTGTTTCACGAGGACGAAACCTCTCTCAGCCTCGATCCATTCGTAGGCAGCGGCGGATTTTCCCGCAGCTGCCTTGCGGCATGCGCTGCGAAGACGCCCGGAGCTCGCCTTTTCACGTTGATCCCTGGCGCAGACGGGCTGGCGCTGTTTGCCTTCCTGCCGCGATTTCACGGCCGGCACGTCAACCGCCTTTTCTCTCGCCGCGACCGACCAGGCAAAGCTCAAACCAAAGGCCGTTGCCAGCATCAGATAGAAATATCTCATCATCATCGTCCTGCTTTAAAACCATGCGGGGGATCGCAGGCGAGCGATCCCCCGGCTGCAGCCGTTGCCGGCTGGTTTCCTCCTTTACTGGGGGGCAGATTAAAGGAGGAAGCTTCGAAAACCTGTGTCAGCCCCGGTCCATTTCGGGAACCGGCGGCCGCATATCGCCGTGCCGGGGCGGCAGGCGGCCCTCCTCGGACGGCCCATGGCGCGGGCCGGGAGGCGGAGGCGGCATCAGGGCGCGCTCGAGCTCGGCAAGCTTCAGCACCTGCTGCGGCGAAAGCTTCGGTTTCAGCGCCGCGACGGCATCCTGAAGGGCTTTCGCCTTTTCCGCCTTCTGCGCGATGATGCCTGCCAGTTCCTCGCCGGCAAGACGCGGCTCGGGTTTGGCCTTGCCTTCACCCGGCATCGGCGGCAACCGGTTGCGCTCCGGGCCCGGCGAGACGAGATCGATCAGCGCCGTGGTATAGGCACGCCACGGGCCAAGCTGTTCCGGCGTGACGCCGAGATAGATTTCGGCCGCGGAAAGCTTCGTCGCCAGCGCCAGGACATCCGGCCCGGGCATCCTGCGCATATGTGGCGGCCGCAGCCCCGTATCCGGGCCACGATCGGGCCCGAAGTCAGGACTGGCGGAGGGCGGCGCGGCCTGTTCCGTCGGCTGGGGTGCGGGCGCATTCTCTTCCGCCGCCTGCGTGGCGGCCGAAACGCCAATAATTGCTGTCGCGATGACGGCGGTGGCCAGTAGCGAGTGTCTCATCTTACCTTCCTTCCGTTTTCCAACATGAAAGGACGATAGGAGCGTTACGTTTCCGGCCTTGGTCCGAATGTTTCCGGTCCTCTTCCGCAATGGGCCGATTTGTAACCGAATGTTGCCAGAGCCGCCCCGGAAAGCTTTCGTTGCAAAAATCCGCCGTTTCTTTTCGCCGCTTATGTATAGTGGCATCAAAAGGTTGGACGATATGACGACGGTTTCGGTGACACATATATTGATCGTTGATGACGATCCGGAAATACGTACATTGCTCGCGAAATATCTCGGTTCGCAGGGGTTTCGGGTCTCGATGGCGGCCGACAGACGCGAGTTCGAGGAGCGCATCTCAAGCTCCGATCCCGATCTCATCGTGCTCGACGTGATGCTGCCTGACGGTTCCGGCCTCGATATCTGCCGCGATCTGCAGGGCCGCCGGCCACGCACGCCGGTCATTCTCCTCACCGCGCTGAAGGAGGATGTGGACCGCATCGTCGGTCTGGAGATCGGCGCCGACGATTATCTCGGCAAACCCTTCAATCCGCGCGAACTGACGGCACGCATCAAGGCCGTGCTGCGCCGCGCGACACCGCAGGAAGCGCCGCGCCCCTCATCCGCCGCCTATGGTTTTGCGGATTTCACTGCCGATCCCGAACAGCGTTCGGTCATACGCGCCAGCGGCGAGAAGATCGAACTGACCGGAGCGGAATTCGATCTGCTGAAAGTGTTCCTCGACAGGCCCGGCCGGCTTCTTTCCCGCGACCAGCTTCTTGACCTGACACAGGGCAAGGACAGGGGACCGTTCGACCGCTCCATCGACGTGCTGATGAGCCGGCTGCGCAAGAAGCTCGACGCCGACACCCAAACCCCGATCTTCAAGACCGTGCGCAATGGCGGCTACCAGATGACGGTTCAGGTGAGAACCCTGCCGGTGCAGCGATGAATTCGCTGAGAAACCGCATCGCGGCCCTGCTGATCGCCTCCATCATTGCGGTCATCGCGCTTGCCACCGTTGTGGCCGACCGGACATTGCAGCCGCCGCCGCCCGGCGCCACGATAGAGCCGCTGGCCCGCAGTCTCGCTTTTGCCGTCACCATGGCCGAACGCGACCCCTCCCTGCAGCAGCCCGGTTATTTCCGCATCGAACAGAAGCCGCCGGAAGGCGATCTCGACGGCATGTTGTCGGAGTTTCTGGAAAAGGCGCTGGCCCGGGTTGGAGAGCCACGCACCGCAATGGTCATCCGTTCACCGGGAAATCCCGCCCCCATGGCGGCTATCGCGCTGGAAAAAGACGGATGGCTGGTGGCGGAAATTCCGCATATGGGTCCGCCGCCGGGCGGCTGGAAGATTTTCGGCATGTGGATCGGGCTGATCATCCTCGGCAGTGCCGCGGTCTCGGTCTTTGCCGCCAGCAAGATCACCCGCCCGCTCGACATGCTGGAAAATGCCGCCGCCAGCATCGGGCCCGACGGTTCCCTGCCGCACCTGCCGGAAACGGGTCCGGGTGAAATTCGCGCCACGGCGCGGGCGCTGAACGAACTCGCCAGCCGCCTGAAAGCGGCTATGGAAAGCCGCATGCGCCTCGTCGCCGCCGCCGGCCACGATCTTAGAACACCGATGACCCGTATGCGCCTGAGGGCGGAATTCATCGAAAATGACGAGGAAAGGGCCAAATGGCTTGCTGACCTCGAGGAACTGGACGCCATTGCCGACAGCGCCATTCTGCTGGTGCGCGAGGAAGTGAGCCAGGACAGTGTCCAGACGATCGATCTTGCTGCGCTTCTTGGCGAAATCGTCGTTGAGCTCTCCGATCTCGGCCATGCCGGTGCACTCGATTTTACCGAGCCGGATACGGCCATGACCATAAGGGCGGCACCGCTGGCTCTCAAACGGGCCCTGCGCAACCTCATGCTCAACGCCGTCACCCATGGCAAGAAGGCGCATATCGATCTGACCGAGGACGACAGCGAGATCGTCGTGACAATCCGGGACGAAGGCCCCGGCATTCCGCAGGAACTGATCGGGCGGGTTTTCGAACCCTTCTTCCGCGTCGATCTCGCGCGGCGCAAATCGATCCCCGGGGTCGGGCTGGGCCTTGCCATCGCCCGAGAAATCATCGAACGCTTCGGCGGCAGGATCACGATCTCGAACCACAAGAAACAGGGTCTGATCCAGACTGTGATCTTCAACAGAGCGGCGTGATCCCACGCCGCGACACTCTCTGTCCGACGAGCGGTTCGCCAGTCACTCCAGAAGCAGGCTTTCGGCGTAAGCCATCATCAGCGGCCCGACGCCCTTCGCGTCATCGGAAACGACCGGCTCCCTCAGATAATACTCAGGCGTTCCATCACGATAATTGCCTTCAAAGCCGCCCAGCCCTGCGACATGCACAATGCCGACAAGGCGGGTTACGCCCCCGTCATCCGCCTTGAGGCGCGTTTCCAGAAGTGCCGCAAGCGCCCGGCGGCCCACCGAAAGGGCGGTCTGCGCCTCCTTGCCCTGCACCAGCCCGAGCCGGACCGCACGCAGCAGCGCATAGGCGAACATGGCCGAGGCCGAGGTTTCCTCGTAATTTCCGGCAAGACCCGGATTATCGAGCACCTGCATCCACAGGCCGGCGTCACTCTGCCGCTCAACAATACCGGCCAGAAGCAGACGCGCACTTTCCCGAAGCTCAGCCGTTGCGCCATCATCCGGCAAAATGACCAGTGCATCGACCAGCGCCATGGCGAGCCAGCCGACCGCCCGTGCCCAGATGGCCGGCGACTTGCCGCTCACGGGGTCGGCCCAGCGCTGGTTACGGCTCTCGTCATAACCGTGGACGTAAAGCCCGCCGGCATCGGCCGTCAGCGCAAGCGCGGCTGAGAACTGCCGAAGCGCATCGCCGATCAGTTCCGTGCGATCCGTCGCCTGCGCATATTCGATCTGGAAGGGAAGCCCCATATAAAGCCCATCCAGCCAGACCTGATGCGGATACCGCTTCTTGTGCCAATAATTGCCCGAGGTGATGCGTGGATGGCTGCGGAGCTGGCCCGCCAGATGTTCCGCAGCGGCAAGATAACGAGCATCGCCGGTTTGTGCCGCAAGGGGAAAGAGGATACGCCCGGCGAGGATATGGTCGATATTGTATTCCTGCGGATCGTAACCGGCCAGCGTTCCATCCTTCGCCACCTGGGCGTCGGACAAACGGTGCAGATGTTCCTTCCAGCGAACCTCACCGGTGGCCTCGAACAATTGCAGCAGACCACGATAGACGCAACCATCCTCATAACACCAGCTGCCGCCCTTGTAGTGCCTGTATCGTTCGGAGAATTGATCAAAATAATCAGTATGTTTCATGGATTTTCTCAATCGAAATCTGACGAAATGGAGACGGAGGCGCCACTCAAAAGAGCCGGATCATCGCAGATGACGTCCGCCTGTTCGAAAACAATCGCCTCATGGCGCATGGGGCGCACCCGGTCGGCCATGATCGGCGGCGTCGCTATCGCCGACGGATCATGGGAGACGATGGCGAGATTGCGAATGACGATATTGCGGATGGGGGCTTCCGGCAGGCCGAGAAAGGCGCCGGCGGCATGGGCGAGATTGCGGATTTCGACATCCTCCACGGTAATGCCATCGATAAAGGGCGTGCCGTCATTGACCGGCGCCCGGTTTCGCGACTGGACCCATTCATCATGGCCGTCGGCATCGCAATGATAGTGGCCATTGACGGAGAGCGCGGTCTCCACGCCGTCCAGCAGCACCCGGCGCATGGCGATATTGCTGACCGTACCACCGCGACCGCGCCGCGTCTTGAGACGCAGGCCGCGATCCGTACCGACCATCTCGCAATCCTCCACCGCCACGTCATGCACACCGCCCGACATTTCCGAACCGATCACCAGCCCGCCATGGCCACGCTGCATCAGGCAATGGCGCACACGGACGCCGCGCGTTTCCGCCAGATGATCGTCCTCGCCATCGGGACCACGTTTCCCGGCCTTCACCGCGATACAATCATCGCCGACGGAAAAGCGCACGCCGGCAATCGTCACGTTACGGCAGCTTTCGGGATTGAAGCCATCGGTATTCGGACTGTCGTGCGGCGCAACGATGGTGAGACCCGCAGCGATCAGGTCCTCGCAGCCCTGCGGATGGATCGTCCAGGAGGCTGCATTCCGGATGGTGAAAGCAAGAAGCTGTGTTTTGCGGCAGGAAACGAGATGCAGGCCGCGCGGACGCCGCGCACCGTCGCGCGTTCCTTTCGGCCAGCTCCACCAATCGCCCCTGTCGCCGGAGCCATCCAGAACACCCCTGCCCTCGATCACGAGATTATCTGCCCCGATGGCGTGGAGCGGCGCGGTAAAACAGGCATCCGGCAAGCCTTCCCAGCTGCCCAGCATGCGGCCCGCCTCATCGCGGGCGGGCAATATCGGCCATCCGCTGCGGATGGAGGGCGCGCGCAGCACGGCGCCCTCTGCCAGATGCAACGTCATGTCGCTTTTCAGCCGCACCGGAAAGGCGGTCCAGACACCGGGACCAAGCCGCAAGGTGCCGCCCGCGGGCACGGCGGCAACGGCATTTTCGAGCGCCTGCGTATTGGCGCGCGCACCCTCCTCATCATCGAGCCCAATACCCGGCCGCAGGGGATATGCCGCGGCTTCGACAAGCCCGGCGCAGGGTGCGGTCCTGAATTCCACGCTGCCGAACCCCTCCGCGTCGAAGACATACCGCGTATCCGGAAGCAACTCGTGCAGCAACGTCACAACGGTTGCCGTTTCACCGCGCTGCTCAGCGCCGTCCTGCGATGTCAGACGCCATGCCGTTTGTGCCGGCAGATGACAACGCGCGCCGGGCGCGGCAAGGCAAAGTGCTGCCGTTCGCGCCGAAGACGCGATGATAAGGGGTTTGTTCATGCTCTTTTCTCGTCTTTTGCGCATATCCGCCAAACGCCCGGCCGACATGTTTCATATCATCCGGCAGCCGGATAAGAGAGCCCGCCGCGATGCCGAAGCGGCGACGGGCCATTGTCGTCAATCGAATTTGGCCAGAACGTCATTGGTGGAATCGATGATCTGCTCGGCCGCCTCTTCCGCCGTCAGCTGGCCATAGGCATATTCCTCCAGCGTATCGATAAAGGCCGAGCGGATTTCCGGATGTTCGTTGAAGGGTGAAACCACCGGTCCCGATGCCGCCATGACGATGGCGTTGGCGGCCCGCACTTCCGGCTCGCCCTTGTCGCCCAGACGGGCCGCCGCCGCCTTCGAGGCGGGCAGGCCGCGTGAGGTGCCGAGCGCATCGACGCCTTCCGGCTCGTTCAAAAGGCAGTTCAGTATCTGTGCAGCCGCTTCCGGGTTCTTCGAGTTTTTCGAGATCGAAAACACCATGGAAGGTTTGCGATAGACACCTTCGGTCACGGCATCGGCACGCTTCAGCATCGGCACGGGTTTCAGAACCTGCCCCTCCTTCAGGGGATCGGCATATTTCGAATAGGTCGAGTCCCATTCATAGGAACCGGCGATGCGGCCTTCCGACCAGGACGGTTTTTCATAGAGGTTGACGTTGCCATCGGCCGCTTCCTCTTTCTGGGAGCGGATGGAGCCGGTTTCGACCAGCTTGCCGACAAAAGAGATACCCTCGGCCAGATCCTCCGGCGTCCAGGCCACGCGGTTGGTCTTGGGATCGACCAGATCCTTGCCGGTCTTCTGCACGACAGCCAGCGTCGCCAGCAGCTGGGCAGTCTCCTTCACCGCATTGAAGGTGTAATAGTCCTTGCCGAGCTTTTCCTTGATGGTTTTCGTTGCCGTGAAGAATTCATCCCACGTTTTCGGAATTTCAACACCCGCCTTTTCGAAGGTGGTGGCGTTGAAGAAGAAGACGCGACCGGTGGTGGAGACGGAAAGCCCCTGCAACACGCCGTTCATAGAGCCCGCGTCCAGATCGCTCTCGGCCCATTGCGAAAGATCGAGCGGTTTCAGCTGGCGTAGATCGGCAAAACCTTCGCCATTCCTGGAAAACAGCGGCAGCCACGGCCAGTTGACCTGAACGATATCGGCTTCCGTCTTGCCCGCCATCTGCGTGGTGAGTTTCTCCAGATAACCATCGAAACCGGTAAACTCGCCCTTGATGGTGTGGCCGTATTTCTCACCACAGGCGGCAATGGCCTTCTGGGTCGCCACGTGACGGCTTTCGCCGCCCCACCACGACATGCGCAGTTCCGCAGCGCCCGCCACCGAGGCCGTCGCCATCGCCACATAGGCGGCACCGGCAAGCATCGTCATCATTCCTGTCATCGTCGTCATTGTTCTTCTCCTCCTCGAAAAATCAGGCACGCCCGTCCCCTCCTCACAGCGAGACGTTGCGGCCATCGGCCTTGTCGAAAATATGCAGCTTCTCCGGGTCCGGTTTCAGCCGCAGGATACCGTCGCGCCCGAGCGCCTCGAATTCCGCCGCGCCAACCACGCTGACGATCTTCTGCCCACCGAGATCGGCGTGCAGATAGACCTCGTGGCCCATGAACTCCGCATTGGTGAGTTTCGCCCGCAGCGCCGGACCATCGGCTTCCCCTGCCAGTGCAAGATGCTGCGGGCGGATGCCGATGACGGCATCTGCGGGTCTGGCCGATAGCCGCTGCTCCAGATGCGCGCCGATCGGCAGGCGCTGGCCGGCGATCACAAATTCCGCACCGTCGATTGCCACATCCACCAGGTTCATTTCCGGCGTGCCGATGAAACCGGCAACGAAGAGATTGGCGGGATGGTTGTAAAGCTCCTTCGGCGTCGCGACCTGCATGATGCGGCCCGCCTGCATGACGCAGATGCGGTCGCCCATGGTCATGGCCTCCGTCTGGTCGTGGGTGACGTAAATGACCGTCGAAGACAGGCCTTCCGCTTTCAACTGGCGATGCAGATCGGTGATGCGCACCCGCATGGAGGCGCGCAGCTTGGCGTCGAGATTGGACAGCGGCTCATCGAACAGGAACACGCCGGGCTTCTTGATGAGCGCACGGCCAAGCGCCACGCGCTGCGCCTGCCCGCCGGAAAGCTGCTTCGGCAAGCGGTCGAGCAGCGGCTCGATTTCGAGAATGCGCGCGACATTGTCGATTGCCTTCTCGATCTCGGGCTTGGCGACACCGGCGATCTTCAGGCCGAAGGCGAGATTGCCGCGCACCCTCATATGCGGATAAAGCGCATAGTTCTGGAAGACCATGGCGATGGAGCGCTTGCCGGGCGGCAGGTCGTTGACGCGCTGGTCGCCGATCAGGATTTCACCGCCGGTGATTTCCTCCAGCCCCGCCACCATGCGCAGCGTCGTGGATTTGGCGCAGCCGGAAGGGCCGACGAACACCATGAACTCGCCATCCTCGACGTCGAGATTGATGCCATGCACGGCCTTGAAGCTGCCGCCATAGACTTTTTCGAGATTTTTAAGTTGAACGCTTGCCATTTTCAGCCCTTGACCCCGCCAGACGAGATCCCTTCAATGAAATACCGTTGCGCCGCAAAGAACACGATCAGCGCAGGCGCGATCGTCAGCACCGACATCGCCAGGATGCGGTTCCATTCAAAGGCTTCGGTGGTGTCGATGGAGAGTTTGAGCGCCAGGCTCACCGGATATTTGTCGACCGAGGACAGGTAGATCAGCGGCCCGAGAAAGTCGTTCATCGTCCACATGAACTGGAACAGGCAGACCGAGATCAACGCAGGCGCCAGCATCGGCACCACGATGTAGATGAGCGTCTGCAGGCTGTTGGCGCCATCCACCCGGGCGGCCTCTTCCATGTCCGATGGCAGTGAGCGCAGGAACTGCACCAGCATGAAGACGAAGAAGGCATCGCCGGCGAGCGCGGAGGGCACCCAGAGCGGCAGGAAGCTGTCCAGCCAGCCGAGATCGCGAAACAGGATATATTGCGGAATGCGGGTGACGACATTCGGCAGCAGCAGGATGGCGATGACCGAACCGAACAGGATTTTCTTCAACGGAAAATCGAAGCGGGCGAAGGCATAGGCCGCCATGGTGCAGGAAATCGCCGTGCCGACGACTTTCGGCAGGATGATCAGGAACGAATTCCAGAAGAACCGGCCGAACGTATAGGGCGTCGAGGTTTCCCAGCCGCGTATATAACCGTCCAGCGTCGGGTTTTCAGGAATGAAGCCGGCGCCGGAGAAGATCTCCGAATTGGTCTTGAAGCTCGCGCCCACCAGCCAGATCAGCGGGTAAAGCATGACGAGGCCGACTGCGAAGAGAAGCACATAACGGACAGAGGTGGAGAGGAGCCTCAACCGCGCCCGGCGGGCCGCCTGCATATCGTTCAGGGTTGCAATATCGGTCATGGCATCAGTTCCGCTTGTCGCCGGCGTAATAGACCCACTTCTTCGAGGACCAGAAGGCCACGAGGGTCAGCACGGTGATGATGGTGAAGAGCACCCAGGCGATGGCGGAGGCATAGCCCATGTTGAACTTCTTGAAGGCCTCGTCATAGATGTAGAGAGGCAGCAGATAAGTGGACTTCAGCGGCCCGCCCTGGGTGATGATGTAAGGGCCGTTAAACTCCTGGAACGCCTGCACCATCTGCATGATGAGATTGAAGAAGATCACCGGCGTCAGAAGCGGCAGCGTGATGAAGAAGAAGGTCCTCACCTTGCCTGCGCCATCGATGGCGGCGGCCTCATAAAGCGACTTGTCGATGGATTGCAGCGCGGCGAGAAAGATCACCATGGCCGAACCGAACTGCCAGCAGCGCAACAGCGTGATGGTGAAAAGCGCGTTGCCGGGATCGCCGAACCAGTCCACCGGCGACAGGCCGATGGCGGCAAGCGCCATATTGGCAAGCCCCTCGCTCGCGAAGATATAACGCCACAGAACCGCGATCGCGATGGAGCCGCCGAGAATGGACGGCACGTAAAAAGCGGTGCGGAAGAAGTTGATGAATTGCAGCTTATAATTGAGTATGGCCGCAATGAACAGCGCGAAGGCAAGCTTCAGCGGCACCGTCAAGAACACGTAGAACAGGGTAACGTTCAGCGATTTCATGAAGGTGCGGTCGCGGGTGAACAGCCGCTCGTAATTGGCAAGTCCCGCCCAGCTGGGATCGCTCATCAGGTCGTAACGGGTGAAGCTGAGATAGAGCGAGCCGAGGAACGGGATGGCCGTGAAGACCAAAAGCCCGACGATATAAGGCGTCAGATATCCCAGCCCGAGGAAGCGTTGAGTTTTCATGACGCTCCTCCCCGCGCCCCGGCGGAACGCGAATGACAGAATACAATTTCGTACAAGTGATTCTCCCGGAACGGCCGGCGGCGGGCGCATGAAGGCGCAATCTCTCACCGCGACCGATCTCCTCCCTCATTGATACGGCGCGTAAAAGCTATTTATACGGTGACAAAACCAAATTTCCGCGCCAAGGTGAATTAACAAAGATGAGGAAAAAGATGGACGAAATCGAAGGTGGCATTCTGTCATCCGTTCCGCCTGCGGCGCTCAACCTCAACCTCACGCGCGCGACGATCAAGATGGAGCATTCGCGCACCTGGCAGATCGACAAATCCAACCAGGTGGACGATCTCATCATCTGCCTGGAGGGGCGCGGGCATTATCTCGTCGATGGCGAGGCTCGGGTGCTGGAACCCGGCGACGCCATGCTGATTTTCCGCGGCCAGCACTTTGTCGGCTGGAACGAACAGGCTGTGACCTATCGCGGCGTGGCACAGCATTTCACGCTGGATATTTACGGCCGCCACAACCTGATCGCGCAGATGGACCTGAAGCCGAAACTGCGGCTGAGCCGCTGGCCGCTGCTGGAACCGCTGGTGCGCCACTATCGGCAGAGCGCCCCGCCCTCCTCCGTCACACTCGGCCAGCACCATCTCTTCATGGTGCTTCTGATCGCCTTCATCGACGATGCCTTCCTCGGATGGGTGGACCGACCGAGTTTCCAGCCGGAGGGCACGGAGGCGCTCGACCTTGCGGTGATGAAGGCGATCACCATGATTTCGGCCAATCCGCTCGACCCCGACATTGCCAGCCGGGCAACCGAGGCGGCGCCCTATAATCGCGATTATTTTCTGCGCGAATTCCAGAAACGGGTGGGACGGACGCCGCGTAAATATCAGGAGTTCAAACGCATGGAACGCGCCATGCATTTTCTCGAGGCGGGGCTTTCGGTCTCGGCAGCGGCCGCCGAAGTCGGTTATGGCGACCCCTATTATTTCTCACGCATGTTCAAACGCACGCTGGGCTTAAGCCCGCGCGACCATATGAACCGCATACGCCGCAGCCGGCACGGCAACCTGATGGCCTTTGACGAGCATGAACAGCAGAGGCTGCTTGCCGCTAAAACAGAAAAGACCCCGGCATAGCGGGGCCTTATTACGGCGAAGTCTGGAGGTTACCGGTCATCCCGCAATTGAACTATGCCATTGTAAATGGCGGCAGCCTGAACAGGGCCTCGGGGTTTTCCACCAGTGCACGATGGCGCGCCGCCTCGTCCGGCAGCCAGCCAAGCAACAGTTCCGCAAGGCGGGCATCGTCGGGATAGGCCGCCGTCTCGCGGATGGAATTATGCGGCCAGTTGGTGCCCCAGACGATGCGTTCCGGCGCATGGGCGGCAATCACCCGCGAAAAGGCCGCGACGTCTTCATAGGGCCAGCTGTCACGCGAACTTTCATAGACGCCGGCGAACTTGAACCAGAGATTGCCACGGTCGATGAGCTTCAGGAGTGCTGCCATCTCCGGGCCATCTGTCTTGATGCCCTTGAAGAACTTGCCGTGGTGATCGAACACCCAGCGCGAGCGGATTTTCTGAAGGCGCGGCAGGTGATCAAGCAACGTATTGCCATCAAACTGCACCGCCACCATCCAGTCGGCGGCGTGCGCCCGTTCATCCACGGCTTCCAGCTCGGACAGGTTCACCGCACCGCCCGGCAGGTCCATGATACGCGCCCCGACGGTACCGGCAGCGGTGAGGCTTTCCATGTCCTTTTCGGTGGTGCTCGCATCGATGATGACAACCGCGCGGGCCGCCTCGCCGATTTCAGCAACGCAGGCAAGCGTATTGGCATTGTCACGCTGATGGGCATTGCCCTGGGTGATGATCACCCGGTCGATGCCGAGCCATTGCATCAGCTTCCGATAATCGGCGGGACCGGGAAGCGAGCCCGGCGGCAGGCCGGGTCCGCCCGGCAAGGCGGGGTAGCCGAGCAGATAAAGATGCATCTGCGTATCGACGGCGCCTTTCGGAAAAGCAGGATTCGGCGCAACGCCTGAGAGTTTTCTGACAAGTTCACTCATGCGTCCGGCATCCTGAATTCGGTGAGGGCATCCCGGTTGATCTCGATGCCGAGACCCGGACCATCGGGAATGGCGACAACGCCATTGACCGCTTCGATCGGCTTGCTCAGAACCGCCTGCCGGAACGGATTATGGGTGCGGTCGAATTCCATGATCGGCTCTATCGGATTGACGCGAACCGGATCGGGCGTCATCGCCGCCATGAATTGCAGCGCGGCGGCGATCTGCACACCCGTGCCCCAGACATGCGGCACGATGCGCACGCCATGTAACGTGGCAAGCGTGGCGATCTTCTGCGTTTCGGAAAAACCGCCGCAGCCGCAGAGATCGGGCTGGAGAATATCCACCGCACCGGCAGAAAGCGCCTGCCACATGCCGTAACGCCCATGCCAGGTCTCGCCGCCCGCAACCGGGATCGGCTGGCCGGCCCGCACGCGGGCATAGGCATCAAGCTGTTCGGGAACAACAGGCTCTTCGAACCAGTCGATGCCATAGTCGGCAGCGCGGTTGCCGAGCATGATGGCTTCGGTGATGGTATAACCGTGATTGGCGTCGATCATCAGCCGCATATCCGGCCCGATGGCATCGCGCACGGCGGCGATGACCCTGAGATCTTCTTCGATGCCGAAGCCGATCTTGATCTTGCAGGCGTGAAAGCCTTCAGCCCGCCGCTCCGCCATCTCGGATGCATTATCGGACACGCGGTCGACACCATCGCGCTTGAAGCTGCCGGTGGCATAAGCGCGCACGCTTTCGCGCCAGCGCCCGCCAAGCAGCATGGAGATGGAAGCACCGTAATGCTTGCCCTTGATATCCCAGAGCGCGATATCGATGCCGGAAAGCGCCGTGAGGCTGAGGCCGCGCTGGCCCTGATCGCGCAGGGCATTATAAAGCACGGCCCACAGCTTTTCGGTCTGGCGCGGGTCCTGGCCGATAAGCCAGCCGGCGTAAGCCTGAACCACGGCGGCGTTCGGTCTTGCCGGGCCGAGGCATTCGCCCCAGCCGACCGTTCCGTCATCGCATTCGATCTCCACCAGAATATGGGCGCGACGATCAAAGCGCATGGAAGCGCTTTCAAACGGCGTGTCCAGCCGGTGTTCGAGCAGATGCGTGCGCACCGCAGTGATTTTCATGGCTCCCCTCCCGTTATGCCGTGATCAGGCTTTACGCTTGTGCGTGCCGATCAGGGCTTCGAGCATGCCGATTTCCTCATTGGTCAGGTCCTTCAGCGGCGCACGCACCGGCCCGGCGTTGAAGCCCTGCAGGCGCACACCGGCCTTGACGGCGGAGACGGCATAACCCTTGGCGCGGTTGCGGATCGCCATGAACGGATAGAAGAAATCCGTCAGGATGCGTTCGCAGGTGGCACGCTCGCCGGCACGCAGCGCCGCATAGAACTCGTTGGCAAGGCCGGGTACGAAGTTGAAGACGGCCGAGGAATAGGTGGTGAAACCGGCGCCGAGATAGGCTTCGGCAAACAGTTCCGCCGTCGGCATGCCGCCGAGATACATCAGGCGGTCGCCCATCTTGGCGGTGATCTGGCGCACGAGGCCGATATCGCCGGTGCCATCCTTGAAACCGACAAGGTTCGGGCACTCGTCACAAAGACGCGCCAGCGTATCGGCCTGCAGCACGGAATTGTCGCGGTTATAAACCATGACGCCGATGCCGACCGACTGACACACCTTCTTGATATGCGCGTAAAGGCCTTCCTGCGGCGCATCGATGAGGTAATGCGGCAGAAGCAGGATACCATCAGCACCGACCTTTTCGACCGAGCGGGCAATGTCGACGGCAATCTCGGTGCCGTAACCACAGCCGGAAACGATGGCGGTTTCACCAGCCACTTCCTTGGCGGCGGAAACGATGGTGGGGATTTCATCCGGCTTCAGCGAGAAGAACTCGCCAGTACCGCCGGCGGCAAACAGTACCGGCGCTTTATAACCGGCGAGCCATTCGACATGCGCCCTGTAGCTATCGGCCGCAAAACGACCCTCGGCATCGAAATGGGTGACCGGGAAGGACAACAGACCGGAGCCAAGCGCCGTCTTGATTTGTTCAGGGTTCATCATCGAAATTCCTCTGCAAGTTCACTGACTGAAAGCCACCTAAGCCGCTTGCCGCATCTTTGTCAACAACTCATCATACATCTTGTATGATGAATTTCCAAAATCTGTCACAGATTAACGCGCCAGCCAGCCGCCATCGACATTGAGAATGGCGCCATGCACGTAATCCGCCGCCGGCGACGCCAGAAATACCGCCGCGCCGGCGATATCCTGCGCGTGCCCCCAGCGGCCTGCCGGAATGCGCTCGAGGATGGCCTTGTTGCGGGCGGCATCCGCACGCAGCGCCTCGGTATTGTTGGTTTCGATATAACCGGGGGCAATGGCATTCACGTTGATGCCCCTGGCGGCCCACTCATTGGCCAGAAGCTTGGTGAGACCGGCAACGCCATGTTTCGCCGCCGTGTAGGACGGCACGCGGATGCCGCCCTGGAACGACAGAAGCGAGGCGATATTGACCACCTTGCCGGAGCGGCCTTTCGCCAGCAGCTCTTTCGCGAAAGCCTGCGTGGTGAAAAACAGCGCCTTGAGATTGACGTCCATCACCTCATCCCAGTCGAGTTCGGAAAACTCGACGGAATCGGCGCGGCGGATGATGCCGGCATTGTTGATGAGGATATCGAAACCGGCGTCGGTGAAGCTGTCCTTCGCCGCCAGCGGATCGGCGAAATCGATGAGCAGTGCGCTCGCCTTGCCGCCATCCCTCGCGATGATATCAAGCGTTTCATTCGGTGCGCGGCGGGCGGCGCAGACCACCTCTGCGCCAGCGGCGGCAAGACCCACCGCAATCGCCTGGCCAAGACCGGTATTTGCGCCCGTCACAAGCGCCTTGCGCCCTTCAAGCGAAAAGGGGTTCCTCATTTCAGATCCCCCGGCTGGATGAAGTCCATGTCGGTGTAATCGACATTGTCGCCGGCCATTGCCCAGATGAAGGTGTAAGAGCCGATGCCGGCGCCGGAATGGATCGACCAGGGCGGCGAAATCGCGCCTTCTTCGTTGGAAATGAACAGATGGCGGGTCTCCTGCGGCTCACCCATCAGATGCAGCACGCGCGACTTCTCATCCATGCCAAAATAGAGATAGGCTTCCATGCGGCGGTCGTGAATATGCGAGGGAATCGTGTTCCAGACCGAGCCGTCCTCCAGCATCGTATAGCCCAGCACCAGTTGGCAGCTTTCCATGACCAGCGGATGGATGAACTGGTTGATGGTGCGCTTGTTGGAGGTTTCCGTCGCGCCGAGCTTGACTTCCTTGCTGTTGGCGAGCGTCACCAGCTTGGCTGGCAGGCTACGATGCGCCGGGCAGGAGGTGATGTAGAATCGGCCAGCGCCATCAAAGGTGACAGCACCGCTGCCCGCACCGAGATAAAGCACATCGCCGCGATTGAGCGTGTAGGTCTGCCCGCCGGCGCTGACGGTGCCGCTCTCGCCGATATTGACGATGCCCATTTCGCGACGATCGAGGAAGGACGGCGTCTTGGTTTCTTCCACCTTGTCCAGCGTCAGCGGCGCACCATCAGGCACCGCGCCACCCATGACGAACCGGTCATAATGGGTGTAGATCAGCCTGATTTCACCGGAACGGAACATGTCGTTGGCGAGGAAATGCCGGCGGAGCCCTTCGGTATCCAGCGTCTTCGCATATTCCGGGTTCACGGCCTGCCTTGTTTCGACGGTCAACATCAAACTCATCCTTCATGATTGTTGCGTATGGCACATAATATATGTTATCCGCTTTTTGTACGATCTGTATGACAAGGTCAAGAGGTGCCGCCATATCTCGACCGTATCGGAGACGTGCAAACGCTGAGGGAGAATGGCAATGAAACGGCTTCTTGTTACCGGTGCGGCGGGCCAGCTTGGCCGCGTCATGCGTGAACGTCTGGCACCGATGGCGGAGATATTGCGTCTTGCCGATCTCTCCCCGCTCGATGCGGCCGGTCCGAACGAGGAATGCGTGCAATGCGACCTTGCCGATGCGGATGCCGTGAATGCGATGGTTGCCGGTTGCGACGGCATCGTTCATCTGGGCGGCATATCGGTGGAGAAGCCCTTCGAGCAGATCCTTCAGGGCAATATCATCGGGCTTTATAATCTCTACGAGGCCGCCCGCGCCCACGGCCAGCCGCGGATCGTCTTTGCCAGCTCCAACCATACGATCGGTTATTATCCCCAGACCGAGCGGCTCGGCCCCGATGTTCCGGTGCGACCGGACGGGCTTTACGGCGTCTCCAAATGTTTCGGCGAGAACCTCGCCCGCATGTATTTCGATAAATTCGGACAGGAGACGGCACTGGTGCGCATCGGCTCCTGCACGCCGGTGCCCAATAATTACCGCATGTTGTCCACCTGGTTTTCATATGATGATTTTGTGTCGCTGATCGAGGCGGTATTTCGGGCACCAGTGCTCGGCTGCCCGGTCGTCTGGGGGGCGTCGGCCAACGAGGCCGGCTGGTGGGACAATTCACATCTCGGCTTCCTGGGATGGAAACCGAAGGACAATGCCGAGGCCTTCCGGCAGCATATTGCCGAGACCACACCGAAGCCGGACCCGACGGATGCGTTGGTGCGGTTCCAGGGCGGCACGTTTGTCGACAACCCGATCTTGAAGCAAAGCTGAGTGATCAGCGGGATTGCAAGCCGGGCCGCGAATAACGTATCGAGGACATCCGGACACAACCCCGCACCCTTTTTAGAACGGCGACACAGATGACAAAAGCGACAACCTCCGAACCGGCAGCTCCACAGGGCAGAACGCTTGTGGTGAAGGTTTCGGAGGAACTCCGCAGCCAGATCGCCAAGGGCCGCTACAAGACGGGCGACCGCCTGCCATCGGAAGCGCAGCTGACGCAGGAATTCGGCGTGAGCCGCACCGTGGTGCGCGAGGCGATTGCCTCGCTGCGCTCCGACGGTCTGGTGGAGCCGCGTCAGGGCGCAGGTGTTTTCGTACTGGAGCCCGCGCCCACCGAGCGGCGGCCTTTCCACAATGTCGATCTCGCCCGCGTCTCGTCGCTGATCGAGATGCTGGAATTGCGCACCGCCGTGGAAGGCGATGCCGCCGGCCTTGCCGCCATTCGCCGCTCACCGGCGCAGGAAGAAAAGATCATCGAGGCCTTCGACGCTTTCCGCGCCAGCGCCGCCAGGGGCATTCCGACGGCCGAGGCCGATTTTGCCTTTCATCTCGCCGTGGCCGAAGCGACCAACAATCCCCGCTTCAGCGAGTTTCTGCAGGTGCTTGGCCCAACCGTCATTCCGCGCCGCGCCGTGGCTGATAATGGCGCAGAAACCGTGCTTTCACCCGCCGATCTCAGCCGTCTCGTCGGCGAGCATGAAGCGATCCTGATCGCCATACAGGATGGCAACGAGGATGCGGCGCGCAGCGCCATGCGCAACCACCTGAAAAGCAGCCAGACGCGTTATCGCGCCATGCTGCGTGCGCCGCGCTGAAAATCAATATTGCAAGACAGAGGAGAACGACATGCAGCAGCTTCCCAAATTCCCCACCGTTTCGCCCGATGACGGCGTGGAACGCACCGTGCTTTCCGAAGCGCCGGAGCTGATGGTCGTGTCCTTCCGGTTCAAGACCGGCGCAGAAGGCAAGCTGCACAGCCATCCACATGTGCAGTCCACCTATGTCGCCAGCGGCAGCTTCCGCTTTTACCGCGATGGTGAGGCCTATGACCTGCAGAAAGGCGACAGCCTCGTCGTTCCCGGCCATATCGAGCATGGCTGCCTGTGTCTGGAAGAGGGTGAGCTGATCGACTGCTTCACCCCGCGTCGCGACGATTTTCTCTAAAGGCAGGAACGGCGGCAGGCCGTCACTGCCGTGACAGATCCCTGAGAGTGCGTGGCAGGCTGTTCATGCACTCCGCACCTGACGATGTGACGAGGAACTGATCCTCGATCATCAGCGCGCCCAGCCCTTCGCCATAGAAGGGCGCTTCGAGTGCGACCACCATGCCAGGAAGCATGATTTCCGGATTGTCATGGGAAAAGAACGGCCATTCCTCGATACCCACGCCGCCGCCGACGGAATGGCCGAAATGACCGCGATAATATTCGCCGAAACCTTGCCTGCGCATCGAGGCCAGCATGGCCGCGTGCACCGCGCCAAAGCTGTTGCCGGGACGGATCGCTTCCAGCCCGCAGGCGAAGGCTGCCTCCAGCGCCTTGAAAATCTCGGACGCCAGAGGCGACACAGGTCCCCATGAAAAAGTTCTTGCGCCATCGGACGAGTAACCGTCGACCAGCGTGCCGACATCGGCCTTGATCAGCGCGCCCGGTGTGACCGCCGCCGTCATATCCGACAGGGCCGGACCGACGGAAATATAGTCCCAATGCCCGCTCAGCGAAAAACCGGATGTCGCGGCATATGCCTGCGCGCCGGATTTCCAGGCGGCGGAGAGCTGACCAAGGGCTGCTCCCGGTCGGACAGCGGCCGCCATCTCAATTAACCCTGCCTCGGCGGCTGCTGCCGCCTGCCTGAGAAGTTTGATCTCGCGTTCTGACTTCACCGCCCTCAGACGTTTCAGCACCGTCGAACCATCAATCCAGTTCACCTCGGGCAGCGCCTGCCGCAGCGCTAAAAAATCGGCGGCGGGCATGAATTCAAGGTCGGCACCAATGCGCGCGGCAGCCAGCCCGCGCTCCCGCAAAAGATCGGAGAGCAGGTCGAAACAGGCGGTGCGATCGAATGTCTCCGGCCGCGGCCCACCGGAATTGTTGCGGCGATAGGCGTCGTCCACCTGCGCGACGGTTTCCACACCCGAAAGATCGACCAAATCGATCCAGATGCGATGGCAGCGCAGATCGACATCCGGCGCCGCCTTCCTGACGAGCGGGGCGGCGTGATCACTGACGACGGCGGCGAGCCCTGCCCCGGCATCGGCCGGCACCAGCGCAATCGCGGAACCCGCTTTGCCCCACATCGTCGCCACGCCGGCAGGAGCACCGAGCGCATAACGGAAGGCTTCGGGCTGGAACAGCACCAGCGCATCAATCTCCGCCTCCCGCATCAGCTGCTGCGCACGGCTTCGGTCGATATCGCTCATGGGAACCCCGGTGATTGTTTGGCGGCAGGTTTGTGAACCTACGCTTTAGCAGTCACCGGGATAGGAAAGAAGGTGGAAGATGATGTCTCCACCCTGAGATTCGTCAGTGGGAGCGAGCGGATGCCCCTTGTTTCTTCTCCCCGCCGGGGAGAAGTCCGCGGCAGCGGGATGAGGGGGCGACGGTAGAGATATTCGTCAACGTGGCCCCTCATCCGACCCTTCGGGCCACCTTCTCCTCGGCAGGGAGAAGAAATATGCCGCAACGCCTTGCCCTATCCGAATGAGCGGCGGATAAATCCGCCGCTCGTTGTCTTTCACGCCTCCAGCCACTTCACCTGCTCGGGCGTCAGCGCGATATCCAGCGCCGAAAGACTATCCTCCAGCTCCGCAATCGTGCGCGGCCCGATCAACGGAATGACCGGGAAAGGCTGGGCGATGACATAAGCGAGCGCGATATGGATCGGGTGGCGGCCGAGTTTTTGCGCAAGCTCGATCGCCCGGTCGCGGCGCACGAAATTGCGGTCGGAATACCAGACGCGGACGATTTCCTCATCGTCATGCTTGTCGCGCCCTGCCCGGTCGGTGAAGAAACCGCGCCCCTGGCTGGACCAGGCGAAATTGGGGATCTGGCGCGATTGCAGCCATGCCTTCCACTCGTCATCTGATGCCGCAACGCAGCCTGTCCAGATGGGATCGAGCATTTCGGCAAGCGAGAAATTGTTGGAAAGCGCGCCGGGCGCCTGCTTGCCGTTCTTCTGCGCATAAGCTGCGGCTTCGTCCATGCGCTCGCGCGTCCAGTTCGAGCCGCCGAAAATGCCGCGAATGCGCCCGCGCCGGACTTCGGCATCCATGGCATCGACGAACTCGCCAACCGGCACGTCGGGATTATCGCGATGCATGAAATAGGCATCGACATAATCCGTCTTCAGCCGCTCCAGCGACTGATCGAGCTGTTTGGTAATCATATCGGGATAGCAGAGCGGCGAATGCGCACCCTTGCCGATCAGCACGATCTCTTCACGCGGCACATTGCGGCTGGTGTGCCAGTCGCCGAAAATCGCTTCGGTCCTGCCAGCGCCGTAGACATAGGCCGTATCGAAGAGATTGCCGCCCGCCTCGTAAAAGGCATCGAGCGTCAGGGATGCGGAGGCGAAATTGGGGAAGAACTCGAAACCGAGTGCAACCACGGACGCCGGCTTGGCAAGGCCCGGTATCTGCCGCCTGGGAACCGAATTTCCGGCGACGACCTTGCCACCGGCGATATTTCCGATGCGCGATGTCGCCTTTTCGATGCTGTATTCCAGCCCGACGGAAGCCCGCCACTGGTCCATGACACGCAGATTGCCGAGGCTGTCGGCCCAGGCCATGCCGGGTGCCGCGAATTCGTGTCTGCCCTGGCGAATTGCCTCGCCGGCTGCATCGACTTCGAAGGAATAAAGCCAGCGATCCTCCGGCAATTCGATGGTTTCGACCTTGTCGCCCCTGATGATATCGATCCGGCCGGTGCCACCCTTGTGGCCGGCAGCAAACCAGAAATCCTTGACCTCGATGCGCCCTTCCGAGCCGATGATGCGCAGCACATTGTCCTGCGCCGCCATGATCGAGCACGAGACTTCGGCGACGATGCCGTTTGCGAATTTCAGCACGGCCGAGGCCCATTCATCAACGCCCGACTGGCCGAGATGCGCCGCACCCGCAACCTTTTCCGGCTCGGCAAAGGGTTTGCCATCCACGGCACCGGCAATCATCCGCACCATGGAAACCGGATAACCGCCGACATCCAGAATGCCGCCGCCCGCCGTTTCATTGGCAAACAGCCGGTGATCGGCCCGGAACGAACCCATGTTGAAACCGAAGCTGGAGCGGATGATGCGGATATCGCCTACCGCCCGCTCTTTCACCAGTTCGAGCAATTTCGCCGTCTGCGGATGCAGGCGGTACATATAGGCCTCGCCGGCGAAAACGCCTGCCTTTTTCGCCTCGTGGAAAATGGCGTCGGCATCATAGGCCGAGAGCGCGATGGGTTTTTCCACCAGCACGTGTCTGCCGGCCCGGATCGCCTTGATCGCCCATTCGGCATGGCCGGTATGGGGTGTGGCTATATAGACCGCATCGATAGCGGGATCGGCAAGCAGGGCATCGTAACCCTTGATAATGCGCGCACCGGCGAAGGCTTCGGCAAGGCCGGGCTTGTCCGGATTGCGGGTGGCGATGGCCTCTAACCTGCCGGTGCGGGAATGGGCAATACCGTCAGCAAAGGTTCTGGCGATGGTGCCCGGGCCGATGATGCCCCAGCGGATCGGTTGTTCGGTCGTCATGAAATCCTCGTCTTTCATATCAGTCTTGGGTGCTTGGGAAAGGGTTCAGCGCAGGCGTTCGCCCTTGCTATCGAAAAGGAAAGCCCGGCGGGCGGAAAGGCCGACCGTCAGCCGGTCGCGATTGCCGACATCGCGCGATTCCGGCCGCTCGATGATCAGCTGCTCGCCGCCTTCGGTTCGGGCATAGACATAGCTGGTATTGCCGAGATGTTCGGCGACATCGACATGCACGGTGAGATCGGCATCGCCCCCGCCCGCATCGGCAAAATGCTCCGGCCGGATGCCAAGCGAGACCTTGGCACCCTCGTTGACGCCTTCCTTTATCGGCAAAGTCAGCCGCACCGCAGGATCGCTGTCGAGAGCGAGCGTGACGCTGTCGGCGCCGCTGCCGATGATGGTAGCGTCGAGAAAATTCATCTTCGGCGAACCGACGAAACCGGCAACGAAGCGGTTGGCGGGATCGTCATAGAGATCGAGCGGCGCGCCGACCTGCTCGATATTGCCCGCCCGCAGCACGACGATCTTGTCGGCCAGCGTCATCGCCTCGGTCTGGTCATGCGTCACATAGATCATCGTGGTGCCGAGCTGCTTGTGCAGGCGCGAGATTTCCACGCGCATCTGCACCCGCAATTCCGCATCGAGATTGGACAGCGGCTCGTCGAACAGGAAGACCTGCGGTTCGCGCACGATGGCGCGGCCGATGGCGACGCGCTGGCGCTGGCCGCCAGACAGCTGCTTCGGCCGGCGCTGCATCAATTCGTTGATCTGCAGAATTTCGGCGGCGCGGTTGACCCGCTTTTGCGTATCGGCCTTGGGGTTACCGTTCATTCTAAGGCCGAAGGAGAGGTTTTCGGCCACCGTCATATGCGGATAAAGCGCATAGGACTGGAACACCATGGCAATGCCGCGATCTGCCGGGTCGGCATCACTCACCGTCCTGCCGCCGATCACGATATCGCCACCGGAAATATCCTCCAGCCCGGCGATCATTCTAAGAAGCGTGGATTTGCCGCAGCCGGAGGGGCCGACGAAAACGACGAACTCCCCGTCCTTTACCTCCAGATTTGCGCCATGGATCACTTCCAGCGCGCCGTAACGCTTGACCACGTTGTTGAGCGAAAGTTCCGCCATGCGGCCCCCTTACTTGACTGCCCCGGCGGAAATGCCGGCGATGAAGTGACGCTGCAAAGCCACGAAAACCACGAGAATGGGTGCGGTGAGCAGCACCGCGCCGGCCATGATGCCGCCCCATGACACTTTGGTGAGCCCGATGAGGGTGCCAAGGGCCACGGGTGCGGTCATCATTCCTGGGCGGGAATTGATGAGAAGCGGCCAGAGGTAATTGTTCCACGAGGCCAGGAAGAGAATGATCGACAGCGCCGCCATGGTGGGTCGCGCCAATGGCAGGGCGATACGCAGGAAGATCTGCCATTCCTTGACGCCCTCCACCCGTGCCGCGTCGAAAAGTTCCGTCGGTATCATCGAGAAGGATTGCCGCATGAACAGCACGCCGAGCGAGTTGAACAGCGGCGGCACGATCAGCGCCACCCAGGTGTTGGCAAGCTTGAATTCCCGCGCCACCATGATGAATTGCGGAATGACGACGACGGCGAAAGGCAAAGTGATGGTGCCGAGAATGATGGCGATCACCACCCCGCGTCCGGCAAAACGATAACGCGCCAGCGCCCAGCCGGCCATCGACGTCAGGAACACCGAAAGCACGGTGTAAATGACGGCGACGGTGATCGAGATGAACATGGCCCTGAGGAAATTGGTATCCGCCTGCAGATTGTTGAAATTCTCGACGAAATTGGTGGATGGCACCAGAACAATGTCCGGGCTGAAAATGCCGTAATCCGGCATGGTCGAAAACACGAACATCATCCACAGCGGAAACAGCCAGATGATGGCAAGCGGCGTCAGCGTCGCATGCAGCGCGATCTTCTGCCAGAAAAGCGATCTCGATTTCGATCTCATTTCGGCTCCCTCCCGACCCAGAGATTAAGCAGCGAAATGGCGATGGCGAGCGCCGCCATGGTGTAGGCAATGGCCGAGGCATAACCGAAATTGAGTGAGGTGAAGCCCTGGCGATAAAGGAACAGCCCCAGCGTCTCCGTGCCACCGCCCGGCCCGCCCCTGTTGGTGATGAGGAAGGGTTCGGCAAACAGCTGCATGGTGCCGATGACCGAGAGCACGACACAGAACAGGATGATGGGTTTAAGCAACGGCAGGGTGATATAAAAGAACTGCTGGCGCTTACTCACCTTGTCCAGTGTCGCCGCTTCATAGACATCGCCAGGGATCGATTGCAGCCCGGCCAGAATGATGATGGCGTTATAACCCGCCCAGCGCCAGGTCACCGCGATGATGACCAGCGCCATGGCCGCATTGGCATTGTCGAACCACGAGACGGGCGAAAGTCCGACGGAGGTGATGAGCTTGTTGATGATGCCGAAATCGGCGCTGAACATCAGCCGGAAGACAGCCGCATAGGCCACCTCGCCAACGACGACAGGCGCAAAAAAGGCAAAACGATAAAGCGGCCGCGCCTTCAGGAGCGGTGAATTCAACAGCACCGCCATGACGGTGGCGAGCGCGATCATCACGGGCACCTGAATGACCAGAATGATCAGCGTATTATAAAGCGCATTATAAAAGGCCGGATCGGAAACCAGCCGCCCCCAGTTCATGGAAGGCGCAAACCGCCACGGATTGATCCGTGTGTTCTGGAACGACAGCATGAACGAGCTGATGATCGGCCAGACCCAGAAGGTGGCGAAAATCAGGAGATAGGGCGCAAGGAACGCATAAGCGATCCTGTTCCTGGACGGCATGACGACCTCCATATGCCGGACGATGGGCCGGATAAATGGAAAAGCTTCAGAAAGAGCGCGCCCCTATGTGGGGAATGCCTTTGCAAAACGGTGCGGCCTATTTCTTCTCCCCGAGGGGGAGAAGGTGGCCCGAAGGGTCGGATGAGGGGGCTGGCTCTCCGGATATCGCTACCCTCGCCCCCTCATCCCGCTGCCGCGGACTTCTCCCCCTCGGGGAGAAGAAACTTGTGGCACCCGCTCGGTCCTAACCGCCGGCTTACTGCGCGACGGGCAGCCCCGTCGCCGTTTCGATCTGCTTGGCCGCATCATCAAGCGCTGCTTTCGCATCGGGATAACCGCCGGCGAAATATTTCGTCTGCGTCGCCTTGTAGATCGCATCCGCATCCGACTGGAACGCCGTGCCGCGGCTCGGCACGATCTTCGGCAGGGTGGCCAGAATATCGGTCCATACCGCCTGCCCGCCCCAATAGGCCTGCTTTTCCTTGACGAAGGGATCATCGATGGCGGACAGCAGCGAGGGAACGAGGCCGAAGGATTTCAGCATCGTCACCTGGCCTTCATTGGTGGTCAGCGCGTAGTCGATATATTTCCACGCCGCCTCCTTGTGTTCGGATGTCGAGCTGATCGCCAGCGACGAACCGCCGAGATTGGCCGCATGCGGACCATCCGCCGTCAGGCTCGGCATCAGATAGACGCCCCATTTGCCGGAAAGATCAGGAGAGCCGGAACGAACCGTACCTTCATACCAGGCACCATACATCTGGCTTGCTGCCTTGCCGGCGGTATTGGCCTGGATTTTCTCATCCCAGATCGCCGCCGTGATGATGCCGGCGTCCTTCATTTCCTTGACCTTTTCAAGGGTCGCGACACAGGCAGGCTGGTTGATGGTGATGTTCTGGCCATCAGTCGAAAAGTAACCGCATCCCTGCTCATTGGCGATCATGCGAAACCATTCGCTATCGCCGTTGAAATCGGCCTGCGCCATGACGGTGCCGGGATTGGCGGCCATGACCTTCTTGCCGGCGGCGATGAAATCATCCCAGCTTTTGATGGTGGCCGGATCAACGCCTGCCTTCTCATAGAAGTCGCGGCGATAAAACACCGCCACCGGACCGGAATCCCACGGAACCGCATAGGCGACGCCGTCAACCTCCAGTTCCGTGCGCTTGAAATCAGGGAAAAGCGCCTGTTTCTCAGGCGTATAGCCAAGCTCGGTCAGATTGGCGAAACAATCGGGGAAACGGCTCCAGAACAGTTCCGCCTCGAAGTTTTCAATGGTGACGATATCAGGAAGACCATCGCCCCCGGCTGCGCAGGCAGCCAGCGTCTTGTCAAAAACCTGATTGTTTCCAAGGTCTTCAACGACGATCTTGATATCCGGATTCTGCTTGTTGAAGCCCTCTACCGTGGATTTCAGCGCGGAAGCCGCGACGTTCCAGCTCCAGATGGTGACGGTTTCTGTTTGCGCGAAAGCCGGGGCTGCGAGAAGCAGCATGGCCGTAGACGCGCCAAGAAATTTCAAGCACATTGAAAACCTCCCTTTTTCAATTGCCGTTCTTCAGCGAACATGGGCACATTACCGGCGGCAGGAAATCTGTCTCGTAAAAAGGGAACATCGATTTGGCGGAAAGTAAGATTGCTGAAAGAGCCTTCTACCAGCCGGGTGCAAGCAGCATCGAAGGCATGCCGACAACGCTGCAGCTTTTTCACAATCATCCGCCCATCATGCTCAGGCCCCACTGGCACGCGCAGGTGGAAGTGAATTACGTGATGTCGGGATCAGTGCATTATCGCATGGGCGATCACGAGCTCTCGCTCGATGCCGGCCAGATGTGCATCTTCTGGGGTGGCCAGCCGCACCAGATGGACCACTCCTCCGACGATTCCTTTTACGCCGGCGCACATCTGCCACTGGTGCACTTCTTCCGCATGCGGCTGCCCCCCACCGTCTCCAGTCTGCTGATGGGTGGTGCTACGATGGTGAGCGCTGAGACCGACCGGGCAGATGCGGAGAATTTTGGCCGCTGGTTCCGTTACGTCACTTCGGGCGAACAGGCAAAAGCCCAGCACGCGGTGGAGGAATTGCTGCTCAGGGTCGAGCGGATGTTCCTTGAACCCTACTCCGTCATATCATCCGCCGCCAATGGCAAACGCAGGGAGGATGACGAGGGCATGGCGCCCTCCATCGGCGTGGTGCGCATGTGCGACTTCATCGCCGCCAATTTTCTCGACGATATCGACGCGACGGAGATTGCCCGTGCCGCATCGCTGCATCCGAAATATGCGATGAACCTGTTCCGCAAATCCACCGGCATGACGCTGATCAAATATCTGACCCTGCTGCGGCTTTCCCGCGCGCAGGCGATGCTGATGACCGGCAAGGACAATATCCTGCAGATCGCCATGGAAAGCGGCTTCGGCTCTGTCAGCGCCTTCAACAAGGCGTTCCGCCAGATATCAGGCATGTCGCCTTCCGATTTCCGCCGCGACATGCGGGCGACTGCGGCTTAACCTTCGATCTCTTCAAAATCGGAAAAAGCAGCGCTGCGCTGCCGCGCCGCCTGCCGATAGGCCCTTGGTGAACTGCCCAGCATTCGCCGGAACATGGTGGTGAAAGCCGGTATGTTTTCATAACCGGCATCCAGCGCCACATTCGTCACCGCTTCGCCGGCTGCCAGCCTTGGCAGGGAGGCGAAGATACAGGCCTGCTGGCGCCAGGTGACGAAACTCAACCCCAGTTCCTTGCGGAACAGCCGCGTAAACGAGCGGCGGCTGATGCCCATGGCCGCCGCCCAGTCGTCGATCTCCACCCGCGCCACCGGCTTTTTCAGGAAATCGCGGCACAGCGCCGCCAGACGCTGATTATCTGGAAAAGGCAGTCCGAGCGGCCTTTCCGGCAGGCGGTTGACCTCGTCCAGCAACAGCGCCCGCACAAGGCCCTGCCGGTGAAAGGCCGTCGGCTGGTGTTCCTCACCCAGCAATTCCGAAATCAGGCTGGAGGCGAGATCGGTTATTTCCACCACGCGCGGTGCGCCCGCATGAAACAGGTCCGGATGGACGTAGATCGAATGCATCTCCACCGTCGAGATGGTTTCCGCCTCATGTTGCAGCCCGGCGGGTATGAGCAATCCATGACCGGGCGGTATCATCCAGCGACCATCCGCAGTGCTGACAAGCACGACGCCCTGACGGGCGCACCATATCTGCACGCGGCTATGACTGTGGGGCGGCGTCCGGTGCCCGGTGGGGTAAACGCGGCAAAGCGCCAGCACCGGCTCATTGGTGCCGTCGATCAATTTCAGACTGCGTTCATGCTCATCATGCGTCAGTCCTGAAGGCTGCCGCGATTTGATTTTTGCCATTTGGCCCACTCACAAAGAAAATCGTCCAGAACACAAATGCAGGCCAGAAACAATATGAATAAAAGCGGGAAGAAATAAAGACATGTTTCCCGTCTTCCGCCGGGAACCCGAGAGGACTTCATCATGGCCACTGTTACCAGCGCCGGCAACAGCTTCAATCCGCAACGCACGGCGTTTTCGATCATCGCAGCCGCCAGCTTCTGCCACATGCTGAACGACATCATGCAATCGCTGCTGACGTCGCTTTATCCGCTGCTGAAGGCGAATTACGCGCTCGATTTCATGCAGATCGGCCTGCTTACCTTCGCCTTTCAGGTCACCGCCTCGCTGCTGCAGCCGGTTGTCGGCATGGTGACGGATCGCTGGCCCATGCCGTTCTCCCTGCCCGTCGCCATGCTGTCCACCTGCGCCGGCCTCATCACGCTTGCTTTTGCCCATAGTTTCGAGGTTCTGGTGATCGGCGCCTGCCTCATCGGCATCGGTTCGGCGATCTTCCATCCGGAAGCCTCCCGCGTTGCGCGTCTCGCATCTGGCGGCCGTCATGGTCTGGCGCAGTCCTTCTTCCAGGTGGGCGGCAATACCGGCACGGCCATCGGCCCGCTGCTCGCCGCCTTCATCGTCATCCCGCTCGGCCAGACGAGCCTCAGCTGGTTCTCGCTGATCGCGCTCGTCGGTTTTGGCGTGCTTTCCTGGGTTGGCGTCTGGTACACCCGCCACCGCCGCGCAACGGTCGGCAAGGCGCCGGCCAGCCGCACGCTTCCCCTTGCGCGTGGCACTGTCATGATGACGCTTCTGGTGCTGGTGGTTCTGACCGCCACCAAGAATGCCTATCTCGCCAGCCTGTCCAGCTACTTCACCTTCTACACCATCGACAAGTTCGGTCTTGGTGTTCAGGACGCGCAGGTTCTGCTGTTCCTCTTCCTCGGCGCTTCGGCACTGGGCGTGTTCTTCGGCGGCCCGATCGGCGACCGTTTCGGCTCGCGCGTCGTCATCTGGTTCTCGATCCTCGGCGTCATTCCCTTCGCGCTGCTGCTGCCCTATGCGAACCTGTTCTGGACGGCCATTCTCGTCGTCGTCATCGGCTTCGTGTTCTCCTCCGCTTTCTCGGCCATCGTCGTGTTCGCGCAGGAACTGGTGCCGGGCCGCGTCGGCCTCATCGCCGGCATGTTCTTCGGTTTCGCCTTCGGTTTCGGCGGCATCGGCGCTGCGGTTCTGGGTGTTTATGCGGATAAGGAAGGCATCGAATTCGTCTACCGCGTCTGCTCCTACATGCCGCTGCTCGGCCTGCTCACGGTGTTCCTGCCCAAACTGCCGAGCCACCGCTAAAAGCCTCGCGTTCAACGCTTTTCAACACGGCGGTCACCTGTGATACTCAGGGGACCGCCGTATTCCGTTGAGCAAAGCCCTACCCATGCAAATCCCGATAAAATCGATCCTCGTTTTCCACGCCGCGGCAAGGGCGGGCAGCATTTCCCGGGCGGCGGAAGAGTTAAGTGTGACGCCTTCGGCCGTTTCCCAGCAGATACAGTTGCTGGAAGGCCAGCTCGGCACGACCCTGATGGCGCGAACCGGCCGCAAGGTGACGTTGACGGAAGCGGGCGAGCGCTATTTCTCGATGATCACGGCCCAGATCGAGCAGATATCAGACGCCACCGACAGTATTCGCGGCTTCCGCTCGGTCACAACGCTGACGATCCGGGCGACGCCGACCATCTCCAACAAATGGCTGCTGCCGCGTCTCGGCTCGTTTCTGGAGGAACATCCGGAACTGGAAGTGCGCCTGGACGGCACCAACGAGCCCACCGATTTTTCGCAGGAACTTGTCGATATAGAGCTGCGCCATGGCGATGGCCGCTGGCCGGGCCTCTTCGTGGAAGGGCTGGTGGAGGAGGAATTCCTGCCGGTCTGTTCGCCGAATTATAAGGGTGCCGGTAAATTTCTGCCCGAGGAATTGCAGAACCAGCGGCTGATCCATTCGGTGAAGGCGCAGGCGCAATGGAACCACTGGTTCCCTCTGGCCGGTGTCACGGCTGAGAAGCGCTGGCGGCGGGTCCTGTTCGACCGCAGCCACATGGCCATCGATGCCGCCGTTCTCGGCATTGGCGTGGCGCTGGAAAGCACCTTGATGATGGAGCGGGAGCTGCAGGACAAAATGCTGGTGCCGGCCGTGACGGACGCGCCGCGCATCAAGCTCGTCACCCAATGGATCGTTTGCCCGCATTCCCATCTGCGGCAGAGAAAAGTCATGCTGTTTCTGGAGTGGATGCGAAAACAACGCGACGAGTGGCAAGCCCGCCGCGTTGTCTGAGGTTTCAGGCAATCCGTTTGCGCGTCAATAAAGCCCCATCAGCCTGATTGGCGCCAGTGTCAGGTCCGGCAACAACACCAGAGCGAAAATCGCGGCGACAAGGATGGACATAGGCGCAAGCGATCCCTTGATCACATCCTCGATCGACATTTTCGCCACCTGCGCCACCGCAAACAGGCATACACCGACCGGAGGTGTGACAAGCCCGAGCGTGAGGGTGATGACCATGACGATCAGAAAGTGGATCGGATCGACCCCGAGCGAGACGGCCGGAGGCATAAGCACGGGGATCAGAATGAACATGGCGGCAATCGCATCCATGAACATGCCGACGACGATGAGGAACAGGAAGATCAGAACCATCGCCATGGTCGGCCCGGTGCTGATATGGCCAAGGAAAACCGCAACCTGCGCCGGCAGGCCGTCAAAGGTGAAGACCCAGGCCGCCAGTTTCGCCGTCGCGGCGATGAACAGGATCGAGCCGGAGGTCCTCGCCGTTTCCATGAATATTCCGAGCAGCGCCGAAACCGGGATCGTGCGGTAAAGTATGACGGCCAGAAACAGCGTGTAGACAACGGCGATGCCGGCCGCTTCCGTCGGCGTGAAATAACCGTCGACAATACCGATCAGCAGGATCACCGGTGTCAGCATCGGCAGGATGGCCGCAAGACCCGTCGTTACCACGCGCCGGACATTGAACGGCGTGGGTGGATTAAACCCGTTACGCACCGCATAGATGTGATTGAACACCATGAAGACGAAGGCGAGGAACAATCCCGGCACCAGCCCGGCCACGAGCAGGGTTCCGATGGAGGCATTCGCCACCGAGCCGGCGATGACGATGAGGATCGACGGCGGGATGATGGACGAAAGCGTGGAGGTGCAGAGCGTCAGGCCGACAGCATAGCCCTTCGGAAAACCGTGACGCTCCATGGCCTTGATTTCGATGGCGCCGATCGAGGCGATATCGGCAACGGACGAACCGGAGACACCGCCGAAAATTACCGACGAGGCGACATTGACGTGGCCGAGACCGCCAGGAAGCCAGCCGACGATCGCCTCGGCAAAGTCAAACAGCCGTTCGGCAACCCTGCCCCGTTCCATCAGGACACCGACCAGAATGAAAAGCGGCACCGCGACGAGAAGGAAGGAGTTCATGCCCGAAAACATGGTCTGCGCCAGAAGATCCATCGGCATCGATGTATAAAGCGCGATGGAGGCCAGGCTGGCCAGACCAAGTGCGACGGCGAGCGGAACCCCGAAGGCGCTCATAAGAAGGAAAAGTCCAAGCAGCGTCAGGCTCATGGCCGTTTCTCCATATTTCCAACAACCAGATCGGCATCCGCGAGAGGCTGCAGGCCTTCCGGCAGCTCGATGCGGTCGCGATATTGACGCAGGGATTCCACGATGGCGGCAATGCCGAGAGCCGCGCTGAGCGGAATGATGACGCCGATCATCCACATGGGCGTGGCAAGTGTCGCGGCGGCTTCATTCATTACATATTGCTGGCGCACCAGCGTCCAGCCCGTCCAGATCATCAGGCCGAAAAAGACGACTGACGACAGAACGTAAATGGGCAGCGCGAGGCGCCGCACGAAGGCTGGCATCAGCGCAATGAACACCGTTACCCGCGCCATGTCGGCGGTGCGGAAACTGCCCGCCACCCCCAGAAATACCATCCATATGAAAAGATACCGTGTCGCTTCCTCGGTCCAGGAAACCGGAGTTCCCCACATACGGGTCGATACCTGCAAAAGCACGACGGCCAGAACCCCGACAGCGGCCAGACCGGCCAGCACGTCGGTCGCCAATCTGATGACCCTGCCGAAAAATGATGACGTTTCGTCCATAAACCTGTCCTCCCGACCGGACCGGCTGCGCGCCGATCCGGAAGACCTGATTGCCTTATTTCTTGCCGACAGCGGCAATCGTCTTGTCGAAGAAAGCCTGATCCTTCACCAGCCCGGCAAAGACGGGATAGAGGCCCTTGGACACCTCCACAAACGCCTTCTGCTGCTCGGGCGTCAGGCGATTGACCTCCATGCCATGTTTTTGCAGTTCGGCGATCGTCGTTTCCGCGGTCGAGGCGTCGTTTTGCACCTTCCACACTTCCGCTTCCTTGGCCGCCGCCTCGACGGCTGCCTTGTGCGCGTCGCTCAGGGCGTTGAACTTGGCGGGGCTGATGCCCAGAACCCAGCCGTCACCCATGTGGTTGGTGATCGAGACGTATTTCTGAACCTCGTAGAATTTTGCAGATAGCGGCACATTGATCGGGTTTTCCTGGCCATCGACAACTTTCAGCTGCAGGGCATTATAGACCTCGGCAAAAGCAAGCGGAGTTGGTGCGGCGCCCATCTTCTTGAAGAATTCCACCCAGAGCGGATTGTTCGGCACCCGGAACTTCAAACCGCGCAGATCATCTGGAGAGGTTATGGGGCGCTTGGAATTGGTCATCTGGCGGAAGGGGCGCGGCCAGAGGTCGACCGCCTTGATGCCGATCTTTTCCAGCCCGGCACTCAGTTCCTTGCCCTGCTCACCTTCCAGATAGGTGCGAAGCTGTTCTTCATCGTCAAACAGATAGGGAATGGAGATCGCCGAAAAACGCGGATCGAAATTCGCGTAAAGCGATGTCGCCAGAAGCAGCATGTCGAGCGATCCACCAGCCAGCTGTTTGACCGCGCCCGACGGATCGCCGCCATAAAGCGAGCCGTTCGGGAAAACCTTCACGGTAACTTCGCCATTCGTTTTTGCCGACACCAGCTCCGCGAACTTGTTGGCAGCCAGCGTAATTTCGGAATTGTCCGGATCCGGCGTCGAAAGCGTCAGCGTTTCAGCCTGCGCGATGGATGCGACCAGCATGGTGGCGGCGAGAGCCAGCCCGTAAAGTTTCGAAATTTTCATGTGTTCCTCCCTTGTTATCTATGAAGCACGTCCGGTTAAAACGGAATCTTTGGACGTGCTCTATCTCTTTGTTTTAGCGCATTATCCGGACGTAAAACCGCTACGCACTTTTACTGGAAATGCTCTGGACAGTTTCGAGCGTTCCTCCGAACGCATTCATGCGCTTAATCTCAAGGATCACACCGCTGTGATCAAGCTCGCCCGCGCCATGCTCGACCATGGAGCGGAACAGCCGGTCAACCTCCTCGCCGACCGGTAATTTCAGGCCACGGCTTTCGGCGAAAGCCAGCGCCGTGGACGTATCCTTCACCTGGTATTTCGCCGGGCCGCCGGGGCGGAAATCGCCCTCCACCGTGCGTTTGCCGTGCTGGCGGAAGACGGTGGATTCGGCAAAACCGCCCAGCAAAGCCTGGCGCACCTGAGCCGGGTCGGCTCCCCCGGCTTCAACGAGGGTGAGAGCCTCGGCGACAGCGCAGATTGTCGAGGCGACGATCAGCTGGTTGGCAAGCTTGGCCAGTGAGCCGCAGCCCACCGGCCCGACATGGGTGACGCGGCCAAGGCAATTGAGGAGTGGCCGCAATGCATCCACATCCCGCTGCTCACCGCCGGCCATGATGGCGAGCATTCCCTCGATCGCCCCTTTTTCACCGCCGGAAACCGGTGCGTCGACATAAGCGACGCCATAAGCCTTGGCCACCTCCGCCTGTTCCCGTGCGCTGTCGACCGGGATGGAACTCATCATCAGCAGAATAGCACCGGGCTTCATGGTGGAAACGACACCCGAGGCACCGAGCAGAACCTCGTTGCAGACCGGCGCGGAACTCAGCATGCAGATGACGACATCGGCTTCGGCCGCAGCTTCTGCGGCCGTGGACGTCGGCTGCACGCCCTTTGCCGCCAGAGCCGCAGCTTTTTCAGCGCTGCGGTTCCAGGCTTTGACGGAAAACCCGGCCTCCGCCAGACGCCCCGCCATCGGAGCGCCCATGATACCCGTTCCGATAACGGCGATCCGGCGAATGTCAGCCATCGTTTCCATCTTTCAGAGCCATTGCCGGTTCAGGAAACGCACCGGCAGTTCTTCTTCGATGAGGGCGGGAAATGCTTCCCGAAACCGGTCGAGATGTGGTGTTTTCAGATGGTCGTCGAAAGCCTGTCTGTCGTCATAGACCTCGTAGAACACCACATTGTTTCCAGTTTCCGGCCGCACCACATCGAATTGCCGGCAGCCCGGTTCATCCTGAACCGAATGCCTGGCGTCATCGCGCGCCGCATCGAGAAAGGCGCCCATCGCGTCGGGCTTCACCCGAAATTCTGCGATCACCACGAAAGCTCCCTTCGACATGTCCTCTCTCCCGTCCATTACGCCGCGGCGTCCTTTTGCGGACGGAACTGGTTTTCCATGTCCTGGCGCAGCTTCACCACATCCAGATCATTGACCAGTTCCACATCGTCGAAGCTGACGATCTGGTCTTTCTTGATGGCGCGCTTCAGCTTGACATTATGGGCAAGGCCGATCGGCAGTGCCTTGATGTCGAGGCTACGGGTGGCGGGAATGGCGTTTGCCCAGACCGCGTAACCGCCCTCGCCGTCGAGCATCTCGCCGGGCTGCATATCCTTCTTCGCGGTCGCCACCGCATCGCCGCGGAACTCCCTGGAGCAACCGGTCGCTTCGTTGCGCAGCACGGCGGAAAGCACGCTGATCGAGGTTTCCAGCCCGATGATGTGGAATGGACGCCACATGGAGGCGTACCAGCCGGAGGGATCAGTCAGCAGGCCATATTGCTTGAAGCAGGCGCGGGCATATTCATTATGCGCCTTGAAGGTGACGAAAACGCCGTAACGAATGTTGTTGAACACCTCGCGTCCATCCGGCTCCTGGCTCGCGGCAATATCGACCAGACCGGAGCGCGACATACGGCCGCCATCGGCAGCGGGGCGGAAGACGCGGGCGAGATCGTGCAGGCCGGCGGGCGGAAAGGCCAGACCGTCATCCGGGCAATCCAGCCCCGTGCCATTGGCGACGGCCGCCATTTCGATGGCCGCCTTGGTGCCGTCGGTGAAGGAATTGTACATTTTCGGATTGAAGTCGCCCTTGGCCACTTCCTCGTCGGTCCAGCCGAAATAACCCCAGACCGTGTCCGGCGTCGAATAACGGTAACGCGGCTCGAAATTCATGCCCTTGCCGGCGGAAACGACCTCGAAGCCGGTGGCGCGCGCCCAGTCGACCAGCTCGCAGATCAGCGCCGGCTGGTCGCCGTAAGCCATGGAATAGATCAGGCCCTTCGCCCGCGCCTTTTCAGCAAGGATCGGCCCGACCATGACGTCGGCTTCGACATTGACCATGACGACGTGCTTGTTGTGCTCGATGGCGCCCAGTGCATGGCGCGCGCCGGCCAGCGGATGGCCGGTCGCTTCGATCACGCATTCGATCTCGCCGCAGGCGAAAAGCTCGTTCACATCGTCGGTCACATAGGTCTTGCCGCTCTTCAGCGCATCGGCGCAGCTCGTCGCGTCGTAACGCTCCTTCGGCCAGCCGACGCGGTCAAACGATTCCCTTGCCTTGCCGACATTGAGGTCTGCTACGGCGACCATGTGGAAACCGGCGATGCGCTGCGCCTGCGCCAGCACCATGGAGCCGAACTTGCCGGCGCCGATGAGACCAACCCGGACAGGTTTGCCGCCGGCTGCACGCGCTGACAGAAGAGAATAGAGATTCATGTTTTGACATCCTTCGCTGGGGAAATTGCTGGCGAGAATGTCCAGTCTGCCCGGCGAAGGCCATGCGATACCGAGGCTGCGAAGGTTCACCCCTCGCGGCGCTGGCCACATGACGTTTCTGCGTTCCTCCCGGATCCCGGCACGCCTTTGCGCCGGCTCTCGCGGTCGCCTCCCAAAGCAACCTTGAGACCAGAGTAGGAGCGTTCAGATATTAGTTCTATTTAGAAAATCAGATTTTTCGTTTAGTTTATCTAACAAGCCATCAGGCCGATTTGCGCAGCATCAGATCGGCGCTGAGCAGGATACGTTCACGCATCCGCGTCGTGTCATCCGTCTCATCATCCAGCTTCTGCAGCAGAAGCTCGATCGAAAGCCTGCCGATCTCGTTATAATTCTGCGCCACCGTGGTAATCGGCGGGCAGGCATAACGCGACAGCGGATGGTCGTCATGGCCGGCAACCCTGAGGTCGTAGTCGGAGCCATGGCCAACCTTGATGCCCTTCTGGAAGGCGGCGGCGATGACGCCGAAGGCGATACGGTCATTGGCGCATAAAATGGTGCGGGATGGCAAATGCCCTGCCCCATCCAGCAGCCTGCTCGCCTCATCAAAGGCGAAACGCTCGAAATCCCAAGTGACGATGCCGGGAACATCAATGACATGCGGCTCGAAGCCCAGACGCTGCATCGCTTCCTCATAGGCCGTGCGGCGTGTCGCAGCGTTGGTATTGACCTGCGGCATATCGAAGAAACAGGGCGGTTCGCCCGAACGGCAGAGATAATCCACCATCAGCCCGACACTCTGGCGGTTGTCCGTGCCGACAAAGGCCGAAGTCTCATCCAGCGGCGAATCGACATAAACGATCGGAATGCTGGCCGCGAGCTGCTCCAGCGTGGCGCGATGGGATTTGACGCCGAGCGGCGCGATGATGGCGCCCGCCACATTCATCGACTTGAAGGTGCGGATCGCCCGGTCCTCGATTTCTGCCTTGCCATCCGACGATAGCACGAAGGCGAGGAACCCCGCCTCGTTGGCGATGAGTTCGATGCGGCTCGTCAGCGCCATGTAGAACGGATCGGTGGAGTTCGGAATGATGATGCCGATGATATTGGAACGGCGGCGGTTGAGGTTGACGGCGAAGATATTCGGCCGGAAGCCCGATTTCTTCAGCGCATCCTCGATGGTGTCCCGCGTCTTCTTGCGGACCGAGGCCGGATCATTGAAGTATTTCGAAACAGTCGGGCGGGAAAGGCCGACGAATTCCGAAAATTCTTCCATCGTCCTGATAGATTTGGCCAAAGTGCTTGCCCCCATGAAATATTACATGTGGTACTCTATATCGACCGGCCTTCGCACGAAAAGCCGGTCGAATGGTTATCAACGGCCAAACGATCATTCGGCCGTAAACTGCACTTTCATCGTCGCCGGATCAGACGGTTTTTTCGTAAAGAACGGCAGCATTTCCGAAAGCGGCAGCCGGTGCGACACCAGCCGCGCCATGACATCGCCATCCGTCTCCAGAATGGCAAGCGCCTGCGGTATGTTGCGGTTCAGAGAATGTGAGCCGACAAGCTTCAGCTGACGCCGGAAGATTTCGAAAGGCGCCACCGAAATGCGGGCATCCGGCGCGCAGACGCCGAAAAACAGCGCGGTGCCGCCATCCGCAACCAGCGGGATCATCGCTTCGGCAACGGCGGCAATACCCGTCGCATCGGCCACAAAATCGAAAGACTTCTGCTGCCGCACGAGCGCCTCCGAGCCGGAAACCGCCACCTTCAGTCCGAGGCTTTCTGCAAAGGCCAGTCTGCTTTCATTGATATCGGCCATCGTTACTGTCTGAATGCCGCGTGCTTTCAGCGACAGGGCAAGCAGCAGGCCGATGGGACCGGCGCCGAACACAAGCGCACTTTCCGGCACCACGCCACTCTCACCGATACCAGCGCTCTGCATGCCATTGACGACGCAGGCGAGCGGTTCGGCAAGTGCCGCGACATGATAGGGCATCGAACCGATGCCGTGCAGGTGATCCGCGCGCACCACACTGAATTCGGCAAAGCCGCCATTGTGGGAAACGCCATAGGCCTTAAGCGTGCTGCAAAGGTTGGCCAGCCCCTTCCTGCAGCTGGCGCAGGTGCCGCAGGGCAGATTGGGATCGACGGCCACACGGTCGCCAGCCCTGAAGCCTGTCACATCGGAAGCCACGGCTGCAACTTCACCGGCATATTCATGGCCGGGGATAACGGGAAACGCGCCGTCACCATAACGCGCATGCAGCACGTCTATATCGGTGTGGCAAAGCCCCGAAGCCTTGACCCGCACGAGCGCATGACCCGGCGGCAGATCGGCGACGGGGAGTTCCGCCAGCACGGCGCGTCCCTTCTCGACGAATTGAATGGCATGCATGGTCATCTCCGGCTTTTCAGCTCATCCAGTTGCCGCCGTCGACATTGTATGTCTGGGCGAGAATATAATCGCTGTCGGCGGAGGCGAGGAAAACCGCCAGCCCCTTGATATCGTCAGGCGTGGCGAAACGGCCGATCGGCACGGATTTGGCCACCGCCGCCTTCTTCTCGCCGGGCTTCAAGCCTTCCCATTTGGCGAAATGCGCATCGACCACTTCCCAATGCTCACCATCCACCACACCCGGCGCAATGGCGTTGACATTGATGCCGTGCTTGACGAGCGCCAGCGCCGCCGACTGCGTGGCGGAAATGATCGCCGCCTTGGAGGCGCAATAAAGCGTCACCAGCGCCTCGCCGCGCCGGCCGGCCTGGCTTGCCATATTGATGATCTTGCCGCCGCGCGCCCGCTCGATCATGACGTTGGAGACGGCCTTCATCATGAACAGCGGGCCCTTGAGATTGATGTCGAACACCCGCTCATAGCTCTCTTCGGTAATGCCGTTGATCGGCGCCATATCGAAGATCGCGGCATTGTTGACGAGAATATCGATGCCGCCGAACTCCTCATCCACCGCCTTCACCACCGCATTGATCTGAGCGAGGTCGGTAACATCCAGCCGCACCGCCTTCGCCGAAGGGCCGATGGCGGCGGCAGACGCCGTGGCCCGGCCAATATCGATATCGGCGATGATGACCTTTGCGCCCTCATCGGCGAAAGCCTGCGCAAAACCAAGGCCGATACCGCGGGCAGCGCCGGTGATCAGCGCAACCTTGTTGTTCAATCTCATGTCGATCTCCGTGATGCATGGCGGGTCAATTGGCCATGCTCGTTTGTTGTTCGATGCTTTTCCTCACTCCCCTCATTCCTGTGCTTGTCACAGGAATCCAGCCGACGCGGCTCTCACGCGGCGAGAAAGTCCTTCCAGCCCAAAGACGTGGGCTGACTGGATTCCTGTGACAAGCACAGGAATGAGGGAAGAACTGGCCCTCGATCCCCACCCATGCCGCCCGCCACCAGAAGGCGAACGGGCGGCACGCCGGGAGGACGCGGCTACTTGATGTAGCCCGCGCGGGTCATGTCACGTTCGACCTGTTTCTGCGCGCCTTCGAGCGCCGCATCGACGGTCTGCTGGCCGGAAAGGGCTGCCGCGATCTGCTGGCCGACAACCGTACCGATGGACTGGAATTCCGGTATGGCGACGAACTGCACACCGGTATAGGGCACCGGATCCTTGGTCGGCTTGGACGGATCGGCAGACATGATCGCCTTCAGCACCGTATCCGCGAAAGGCGCAGCCTTCTTGTATTCCGGCAGCTCATAGGTGGATTTGCGCGTGCCCGGCGGCACGGCCACCCAGCCCTCGCTTTCACCAACCGTCTTCACATAGTTTTTCGAAGTCGCCCATTTGACGAAGGACTTGGCGGTTTCAAGCTTCTTCGTGCTGTTTGGGATTGCAAGGTTCCAGGACCACGACCAGCTCGAACCGTTCGGCGTTACCTCGACCGGAGCACGCGTAAACGCGGTCTTGTCGGCAACCTGGCTCTGCTTGGGGTCATAAACGCGGCCCGCCGCCGAGGTGGCGTCGATCCACATGGCGCAACGGCCGGATGAAAACAGCGTCTGGTTTTCGTTGAAGCCGTTGGCGGCCGCACCGGGCGGGCCGTAGGAGGTCATCAGCGCCACATAATCCGCAATCGCCTTTTTCCAAGGCTCGCTCGTCAGCTGCGGTTTCCAGTCCATGTCGAACCAGCGGCCGCCATAGGTATTGATCATGGTGCCGAGGAAGGCCATGTTTTCGCCCCAGCCCGGCTTGCCGCGCAGGCATATGCCATATTGCTGTTTCGACTTGTCGGTCAGCTTGGTGGCGAAATCCTTGATCTGGTCGTAGGTCGGATTGTCGGGCATCTTCAGGCCGGCGGCGTCGAACAGATCCTTGCGGTAAAGCGTGAACGAGCTTTCGGTGTAGAACGGCACGGCGTAAAGCTTGCCATCCACCGTCAGGCCCTTTTTGATCGGGTCGAGCAGATCGGCATAGTCATAATCGTCGCCGAGATCGTCGACGGGCGCCAGCCAGCCCTGCTTGCCCCAGATCGGCGCTTCGTAACCGCCAATGGTCATGATGTCGAACTGGCCGCCATTGGTGGCGATGTCGGTGGTGACGCGTTCGCGCAGAACATTCTCTTCCAGAACGATCCAGTTGATCTTGTTGCCTGTTTCCTTCTCCCAGGCGCTGGAAAGCTTCTGCATGATGATCATGTCGCCATTGTTGACGGTGGCGATGTTGATCTCTTCCGCCTGCGCCAGCCCGGCCAGAAGCCCGGCCCCAACCACAGACGACGACAGAATTCCAATGAATTTGCTCATGATACCCGCTCCTCCTTTACGGATGTCCACGCATAACAATACATGCGTAAATTTTTTATCTCGCGAAATCGCATCCATTGTCAACATCCAAAAATAAATCACCGCGCAGCCAAACCGCCCGAAACCCGCATAAATCCTTGTTTACACCGGTATATTCACTTAATAATTTATTATTTCGCGCATTTCCCTTGCTGCATTGCAGCAGATATTTCATCCATTAATATCTTGACGCGCGTAAACTTTAACTGATATCCGAGAAAATAACAGACTGGAAATGCACCTGCCCGGCAGGACGGCAGCACATGCTTATGGAGGAGACGATGAGGCAGGCATCTACACTGGCGCCGCAGACCCAGGGCCCGACCATCACGGCCGGCGAAATCCTCGTGGAGATCATGGCGACGACGGTGGGAAACGGCTTTCTCGAGCCGCAAACGCTGATCGGCCCTTTCCCGAGCGGCGCACCGGCCATCTTCATCGATCAGGTGGCGCGGTGCGGCGGAACCGCCGGCATCATTGCCGCAGTCGGTGACGACGATTTCGGCCGCCTCAACGTCGAAAGGCTGCGCCGCGACGGCGTCGATGTCTCGGCCATCGCCACCATTCCAGATCGCCCGACCGGCAGCGCCTTCGTGCGCTACCGTGAGAACGGCGCGCGCGACTTCGTTTTCAACATCGCCCATTCGGCGGCCAGCGAAACGCAGATGACGGATGAGGCGCAGGCGCTCATCGAAAAAGCCGGCCATGTGCACGTCATGGGATCGGCTTTTGCGATTGCCGGCATTGGCGACATCATTCTGGCGGCGATCGGACATGTCAGGGCACGCGGCGGTTCGGTGTCTTTCGATCCGAACATCCGCAAGGAACTGGCGCAGGGAGACGAAGGCCGCAGGCTGATCGACGATCTGCTTGCCGTCACCGATCTCCTGCTGCCGTCAGGCGAGGAACTTCAGGCCGCTTCCGGACTGGACGATGAGGATGCCGCGATAGAAAAGCTGCTCGCCTCCGGTGTCGGCGAAATCGTGCTGAAACGCGGCGCGAAGGGCGCAAGCCATTTCAGCCGCGCCCATGGGCGCATCGACGCCCCCGGCCTGAAGGTGGAGGAAATCGACCCGACCGGTGCCGGCGACTGTTTCGGCGCAACCTACCTCACCTGCCGCCGCCTCGGCATGCACCCGGCAAAAGCGCTCGCTTACGCCAATGCATCGGGTGCCCACAACGTCATCAGGCGCGGCCCGATGGAGGGCGCTGCCAGCCTTGCCGAACTCGATGCCTTCATGGCCGCGCAATTGTCGGAGGACGTCCTATGACCGCCATTCTGGAAAATCTCGCCGCCGCCCGCCGCGCCGGCAAACCCGCGGGCATCACGTCCGTCTGTTCGGCCCACCCCGTCGTCCTGCGCGCCGCGATCCGCCGCGCCGCCGCCAGCAAGACAGCCGTTCTGATCGAGGCGACCTGCAATCAGGTCAACCATCTCGGTGGTTATACCGGCATGACGCCCCGTGATTTTGTTGCCTTCGTCAACGGCATCGCGGCGGAAGAAGGATTACCCGGCGAACTCCTGATTTTCGGCGGTGATCATCTCGGCCCCAACCCCTGGCGCAGGGAGAAGGCCGAAGAGGCTCTGACAAAAGCCGCCGCCATGGTCGAGGCCTATGTGACGGCGGGTTTCCACAAGATCCATCTCGATGCCTCGATGGGCTGCGCCGGTGAACCGGCGGCGCTGGATGACGTCACCATCGCCAACCGCGCCGCCAAACTTGCCGCCGTTGCCGAAAAGGCCGCCACCGATGCCGGCCTGCCCAAACCGCTTTATATTCTCGGCACCGAAGTGCCGGTGCCAGGTGGTGCCGACCATGTGCTCGACACGGTTGCGCCAACGCAGCCGCAGGCAGCGCGCAACACCATCGACCTTCACCGCGAGATATTCGCGCAGCACGGTCTTTCACAAGCCTTCGAACGGGTCATCGCTTTCGTCGTGCAGCCGGGCGTGGAATTCGGCAGCGACAATGTCGTCGCTTATGATCCGCAGGCCGCGGAAGCGCTGAGCGCCGTTCTGGACGGCGAACCGCAGCTGGTGTTCGAGGCCCATTCCACCGATTACCAGACCGAACCTGCCCTTGCCGCACTGGTGCGCGACGGATATCCGATCCTCAAGGTGGGTCCGGGCCTCACCTTCGCTTACCGGGAAGCGCTTTATGCGCTTGATATGATCGCATCCGAAATGGTCGGCACCTATGGCGACCGGCCGCTGGCGCGGACCATGGAAAAACTGATGTTGAGCGCGCCGGGCGACTGGCAGGGCCATTACCATGGCGACGACATCACGCTGCGATTGCAGCGCCACTATAGTTACAGCGACCGCATCCGTTATTACTGGACACGGCCGGAAGCGTTGCAGGCCGTTTCCGCCTTGCATAAGGCGCTGGATGGGAAGACAATTCCCGAAACCCTGCTGCGCCAGTATCTCGGCGAATTACCGCTCGCCACAGTTGCGGGCGAAGACGCGGAAGAGATTTTGATCGCGGCTGTGGATCAGGTTCTGGCGACCTATCACGCGGCGACGGGCGAAGGCCGCCACTGACGGCAATCATAAATCCGGATGCCCCTGCGGCAGAGGCCGCCGGAGCGAAATGGGGGAAGTGTGAGCGGTTTCATCTGAAGTCCCGCTCAAACTTATAACTGTATCCGTGAGGGAGGACGACTAATGGCAACTCGAAACACGAGCGGTCTGGCGCGGGTGATGCTTGCGCCATCGGTGCTGTTATTGCTGGTGTGGATGATCGTGCCCCTGGCGATGACGCTGTGGTTCTCGTTCCAGAACTACAATCTCCTCAACCCGGCCAATGTCAGCTTTGCCGGCCTGTTCAATTACCAGTATTTCTACACTGACCCGGCCTTCTTCCAGTCGATCTGGAACACGCTTTTGATCGTCGGCGGCGTGCTTGCGATCACCGTCATCGGCGGCATCGCCATTGCGCTCCTGCTCGACAATGACATTTTCGGCCAGGGCATCGTCCGCATCATGATCATCTCGCCGTTCTTCGTCATGCCGCCGGTGGCCGCATTGGTGTGGAAGAACATGATCATGCATCC